>NZ_JAIVFV010000010.1 GCF_020829445.1 Nostoc sp. CHAB 5836 | reverse complement strand
CAAATACTTTTTCCACTCTACAGGTTATCCATAAAATTCAAAAACTAAAACTACCGTTCCACAAAGGTTTCAACTTCAGCGTTCACGTAGCGAAAAAAATGGATAAAGTCGAGCTTAGAGGATGTTTGAAAAGTATTTGACTGTGATTTTAGGCACTTGTTGATCCCCCCTAACCCCCCGATAAATTGGGGGAAGAATCAAAGTCCCCCTTGTTAAGGGGGATTTAGGGGGATCTAAAACGTTTTGATACCTACAATAGGACTTTTCAAACATCCTCTAAGATTATTTTATTATGGTTACACTCCCGGACATGATATGATGTATTGTTGAGCTTATTTTTCGTAAATGACAACTTGGCTTATGAAGGCTCCTCATTTGAAGGCGTTTCCTCATCAGCGATGACCAAATCTACGCCACACCTCGTAGCCGCTTTTGCTAACCTTTGATCAATCGTTGCCAATGGCAATCTCAACCGCAACGCCAATTCTAAGTAAGCTGCGTCATAAGCTGCTAACCCTTCCTGTCTCCCCAGCGTCACGGTTGCACCCAATGCGTTTGCATCTGTAGCCGTATCAACCTGGATCAACAGTGATTGTAACAAGGTAATAGCTTCTGATGATTGATCAGTAGTCATGCGGTTACGCCGTTCAGCTACCAGTAGAACATTAGCAATCTCCAGTGACCAAATTCCCGGTACAAATGCTTCAGCATCTGGCATTATTGCTAGTATCGCATTTGCAGTGGGGTTATTTTCATCCACCAAACACCAGCTAATTGCTACAGAACAATCCAAAACAAACTGCATTAAAATCTTCGCCCCTCTTCAATCATCGAGCGGATTGACGTTTTATCTAACGCTACTCCTCGCCGCAGTTGTTCCATTCTGACAATTGCATTACTTATCGATTTTTTCGTTGTGGGCTTTCCCCAAGCGTTATATTGTGCGATTGCTTCTGAAGATGTTGCAACTTCTGCATCAGCTAACGGCTGTATAACCACCACTACCTCAACATTCGTATCTTTTAAATCAGTGGGTGTCTGAATTTGCAATATACCATCTGTCCCAATATGCGATCGCAACTTCATTGTTTCCATATCGGCATTCCAGAACTCATACTCAATAAATTTGGGAAGTACCTTAATTATGCTGCTACTCCCCTCACAATTACTATTCCAGTGCTTACTACCCTGATATCACTGCTCCTAAAGGAGCGGTGAGTATTTCAATCAGTATAAATGCCCAATGCCCATTAACAAGTAGCGTGCATCAGACATGGGATAGAGTCTGTTTCACTAGTTACACCCAAATGAAACTCCTACATAACCCAGGACTTATGCACGCTATAAAATAATCAAATGGATGTACTAGCCAACCACCGACCAAAAATCGTTATTTAATTCCTGCTAACTGCCGATAAGGTACAGACTTTTCGATATCGATGTTGAATGACGAGATTCTTTGTGGCACATTGCCGGTTGCATTGACACTTTGTGCCATAGACAAGAATAGAGCCGGATCGCCAGCCCTGGGCTTTTGCTCTTGTGGAAGGAATCTGCGTACTTCGACCTGCCAAATGATTTGGGGGAAACCCAGTTTGGCACGGTGGTAATCTTCGTATCGCGGAGATTTGATGTTGAATGGCAACTCACCCTGAGCGCGGGATGGCAGTATCCGACGGCGCTGATAGGGCACTGTGGAGTATCCAAAATTGCTCAGGTACTCTTCAGTGTTGAGAACTTCATCAATAAAGCCTCTAATACCCTTGGTAGCAACTACAATTGACCAAGCAATTTTTTCCCGCTCGTTGTATGGATCGCGTCCTAAAACACGCTGGATTACTTGCTCAACAAAGCGATAATTATTGTTGAGGTCGTAGAAGCTTTTCTTAAAGGTATTGGAAAGCACCAACCCACGAATAAAGTCCCGTACTGTAATTTGTCCATTACGGAGTTGGGACTCTAGGAATGTTTCGCGATCGGCAGCAAAGGCATAAAAGAAAATTTGACGATACGCTGCTTCGATCAGATCATCTAAATCTGACGGAGAAAGCAGATTGTCTGTGGTAAAAATCCTGGGCTGTTCATCACCTGGTACTTCATATCCAGCTACACGCTGGTTTTGACTTGAAGGGTCATATTCTAACAGAGGAATTGCCACTCTAAAGCCTCCATGTTCTTAATTAAAGTTAACAAGTTTAAATCACATATTAAGGGAGTAGTTGGATCAGAAGCTCAGATTCTGATAAAATTTCACGAAACTTAACTAAGGGGAATTTAAGTATTCGTAGGAAAAACCATTAGCCTGTTGGATTCAACCCATAGTTAATCAAAGTTTTTTTGAGTCCATACTCAGTAAATGGCTAAAAAACTTTGTTCACATATTTCAGATTAGGAGATTCAGTTTCACCTTTTTGAACTGAAGCAATAATTTTTAACATTTAGCAAAAGAAATTAATGAGGCATTGGGAATGAAACCCCATCCCCTGTGCCCTCTACCGCCTACTCCCTTCACCGATCCAAAATTCCAAGGGATCTATGGTTGACTTACAGTGAGGCCAACTACGCAAAGTTGCTTCCATCCCTGCCTCCCAGTAGGGTGGCTCTAATCCCAGTCCTAAACATAGATGAGATAGGATACTAGCAAACTGCTCATTGTGACCAAAGTTTCCTACATGGGCATGGGCGTATTCGTGGACGACTATACCAAACCAGTCTCTAGGTGCAACTCGACCGACATCTACCAAAATGGTGATTGGGTTTGTGAGAATGTTGCACAGCCCATCTATCCCGAAGGATTGAGCTATGGGTACTGCAAAAATTTGGATGTGACGACGCTCTTGAAAATGAAAGCACTCATGACAAACTTCCAGATAGGCGTTGATCTGAGCATTAACAGTGTTAATATTGTCGCCGATCCAAGTGCAAATGGGGATGCGATCGCGCTTGTTTTCAAACACATCCACCATCCCCGGTTCTAGGGCTAGTCCCTGTACCCGATGCAGATAATCTCGCCCACGATTAAAAGCATCGGTCTGATGGAGATAATTCACCAGCCCAAAACGGAATAAAACTGTCTTTTTTCCACAACATCCTGCCCAAGTGTTTGTGTTACTTCTTCTGCACTAGAAACCTCAACAGAAGTTGTAATGCGGGTTTCGGTACAAAATGATGCCGTACTGAAGCCGCCAAACCGTTTGACTGTACTAGTTCGCAGTCGCATATTTGGGCTGGCGAACCAGAATCGTTCAATGGAACTCATTGTTTCGTATTCGGTTGTCAACACTAGTCCATCTTCATCATCCATGTGAAAAAGACCGACTACAGGCATGATTTCGGCGTAACCTCTTTCGCGGAGTAATTTGCCTTGCCTTGAGTTATCGCCATCAGGGACGATGGCAAATATGGTTTTCCCCTCATGGTTCTCCTCACCCTCTCTATCCCAAGCCATTGTGCCTAGCCAACGCACACGCGACCCTCCTACTGAAAGGCTGGGGTCAATTTGATGATACTGGCACAGTTCAATGATTTCTGGATGATCGGCATCTAGAGTTTCTACCTGTATATCCGATTCTCCCGTCTCTGAGCGCTTGAAGGCCAGATGATGAGTTGCACGTTGCGATCGCCACTTACCAGCACTTAGCTGAAAAAATTCCATTGCGTCTATCAATCTTCTGACTCCTACTTATTACTCCTGCGGATGATGTTTACCTTGTTTTTTCTTTTTAAAGTTATTGGTATGTAAACATTCTAAACATTACAGCTATTAGCGGTCACCTTCAATAAACTCTCGACAAAGGCAGAAGCAGATGTGTTTTTCTCAAATTGTAAACTTTTATGGTGAATAACTCATATAGCTTGACAATGTAGACAGTTTAATATCTCAGTGCTACAATAGTGGAAAACGCTTACGCGTTCCCACCAGCAGTAACAACAAATACCCTTCGATTCAGTCAATCTGAGGAGTGAATAATGGACTTCCCAATCGAACTAACTTTAGAGCAACAGTTTCGCTTACAAAATCTGAAAGACCAAGTAAAAACTTTGAATCAGCAAGAGGCTCAGGAATTTTTGTTAGAAGTTTTACGGCAGATGATGGTGAAAGATAATTTGGTCAAACATCTGCTAAAACAAGCTTGATCAAGTAAAAAACAATATTTTTTCTTAAGACTTACGCAGTGGCAGACTTCCATTGAAACGCCTAAGTCTTAATTTTTTGGGCGTTGGGAAAAAGCTTGAGATGGTGCCGTACTTTCGTCTAACACACCCTATAAATACTTAGATTTTTTCAGAAATCAAATATGATTCCTATAGGACTAGTATTTGATTTTTGAAATACACGTAGGGTGTGTTATGCCGTAGGCTAACGCACCAAAATATAAAGGATGGTGCGTTACGGAAGCCGTAACACACCCTACAAATACTTAGATTTTTTCAGAAATCAAATATGATTCCTATATTATTTTTAGTTTGTAGTGAACGCGAGTGCGTCTCGTTGGCGTGGTCACTGAGCGTAGTCGAAGTGCAGCCTAAGAAGAGAAGAGAGGACTTTAGTCCTCTTTCATCAGGGCTGTTCGCGGAGCGTTCCCGTAGGGTAGCCCTTCTCACATCTTGCACCAAGAAAAATTGATGTAATTTTATTACTCAGTAAAAAAGCAGAACTCTTGATTTAGCGATAAAAACCCATAAAAATGAGGTAGCTTTATCGCATATCTTTTTACTTTACCTGGGGTTGTACGTAGAGGTGCAAGATATGAGCCTTACTACAAACTAAAAGCTTTTATTTTTTGTGACACTTGCGTAAGTCTTATCAAAGTCTCTCTCCTTAAAAGAAGAGAGAAATAGAAGTGAGGTTTTCCAGATAACCTGAATTGTCAGCGAGAAATCAGGTACGGAATTAACTTTCTCTAGTCCCCATACTCAACGCCCAATGCCCCATTCCCCAAAAAAATATTACAGATTATTACTTTGTCTCTCATAGTAAAGACTAGGGTACTATTGATCCCCTATGTTTTTGTTTGGCTACTCGCAGTTAATCTGATCGAGAACAGGCCAGAAATAATATCCGCCATTTGTGAATATTAAGGAGAACTCATGGTTCTTGATGCTTTTTCCAGAGCTGTAATTGCAGCTGATGCCAAAACCGCTCCCATCGGTGGTGCTGACTTAGCAGCCCTTAAGTCTTTTATTGCTGAAGGCAACAAGCGCCTTGATGCTGTGAATGCGATCGCCAGCAACGCTAGCTGTGCGGTTTCTGATGCCATTGCTGGTATTGCTTGTGAAAACACAGGTTTGCTCCAAGCTGGTGGTAACTTGTACCCCACTCGCCGGATGGCTGCTTGCCTGCGTGATGCTGAAATCGTTCTGCGCTATGTAACATACGCGCTGTTGGCTGGTGATTCTTCCGTATTGGATGATCGTGCTTTGAACGGGCTGAAAGAAACCTACACAGCTTTGGGCGTACCCACTGGTTCTTCTGTACGAGCTTTCCAAATCCTGAAGGCGATCAGCGTCGCTCACATCACCAACACCAACACCGAAGGTAACGCTGGTAAAAAGTTCCGCAAACTGGAAGTTGTTCAAGGCGACTGCTCTGCTCTAGCTGCTGAAGCTGCTAGCTACTTCGATCGCGTTATTTCTGCTCTGAGCTAATTGCTAATCGCTAAAGCCTATTAGTCAAGCCAACTGAAATTAAAACTCGATCACATCTAATCTGGAGTATAAAAAGCAATGAAATCAGTTATCACCACGGTTATTGGATCTGCTGATGCAGCAGGTCGCTTCCCAACCACCTCTGATCTAGAATCCGTTCAAGGTAGCATTCAGCGTGCTACAGCTCGTCTAGAAGCTGCTGAAAAGCTGGCTTCTGGTATCGATAACGTCGCGAAGGAAGCTTATGATGCTGCCTTCAAGAAATATCCTTACCTCACCCAAGAAGGTGAAGCTGGCGACACTCAAGTTAAGAAAGACAAGTGCTTGCGCGACATCAAGCACTACTTACGCTTGATCAACTACAGCTTGGTTGTGGGCGGTACTGGCCCTCTGGATGAGTGGGGTATTGCAGGCGCTCGCGAAGTTTATCGCTCTTTGGGTCTGCCTACTGCTCCTTATGTTACCGCGATGACTTACACTCGCGATCGCGCTTGCTCTCCTCGTGATATGTCTCCTCAAGCGTTGGTTGAGTTCCGCGCTCTCCTCGACTACGTAATCAACTCCCTTTCATAGTAATTAAGGATTGACTAGACGTAGACGAGCGATCGTCATACTCTAAAACTCAGGGACTCTTAGTCTGTTACTTTGCCTGTATCTGGTTGAGTGGCTGACCAAGAGTCCCTCAGTTGTTACTAATTCGTAATTCCTAATTCATCAGTGAAGTTGGGGCATTTAAACCAATACAGTTCATTTAAGCATTTCCTCCTTCTCTTTCTCTCTTCTCTCTGTGTTCTCTGCGCCTCCGTGGTTGGTAAAAAAAAGAGTTTCAGCCCTTTTGTGAACCGTATTGGGATTTAAACAGCTAAATTTTATTCTATGACTATAGATTCTCTATTTGAACAGTTAAAACACCCCAACCCGAATCTGCGGGAACGAGCCATGTGGGAACTGGCTGATGTCCGTGATGAAAATACCATTTCTCGGCTGATGGGTATTTTGGATGAAGAAAATATCACCTACCGTCGAGCTGCGGTAAAGGCACTGGGTGCTATTGGTACAGATGCTGTACCGCTCCTGGTAGAGTCATTAGTAAATAGCGATAATGCGACCATTCGGGGTAGCTGTGCTAAGGCCCTGGCACAGATTGCTGCGAACCATCCCGATGTTCCTTTCCCGGCTGAGGGCTTACAGGGATTGAAAACAGCGCTCAATGACCCAAATGCCGTTGTTTATATTGCATCAGTAATGGCGCTGGGTGAGATTGGTTCTCCTGCCTTTGAAATTTTGATTGAAGCTTTAAAAACAATAGATAATGTTGCGGTGGCTGTGGCGATCGTCAATGCACTCGCTTCGATGGGTGATATCCGAGGAGTGGAAGTGCTGACGGCATTGACAAATGATGAATCTGTTGATCCATATGTTCGAGAGTCAGCCGTGAGTGCTTTGCCCCGATTAGATCAGGTGATTAATTATAAAAGAGCATAGCGATCGCTACACCTCTAGTCCTTAATTGAGTAAGTAGGTCGGCGCAATTAAAGATAACTGGTGATGGCTGTCATTTGTCCTTAGTCATTCGTCATTGGTAAGGGTTTCAAGCCTATTTACGTTTGGTTACATAAGTTGATTTATTTTCACCGGCTTACTTAGACAAAGCTCGACTATAGGACATAACTATAACCATCAATCCGATGAACTAACTGACAATACTTGTGTCTCACAGGACTCACTTTACCAAAAGCACGATTTATTATTGCCCGAAAAATTTAGTACAAAACTTAATTTGATACTCTACCAAGTCGTTGATTTAGAGTACAATTGCTATTGACAAAACTGATTTTGTCTTAGCTCGACTTTATCCAAAATTAAGAACTTGGCTCTCTTGATATGACCAAAGCCTAGCTTTTTGGCAAAAACTTTTTCCATGTCACTGATTATCGGTGAAATCGAAAAAGTAGAACTACCGTAGCACAGAGGTTTCAGCGTCAAGTTGAGCGTTGGCAAAAAATGGATAAAGTCGAGCTTAGAGGATGTTTGAAAAGTATTTCACTGTGACTTTAGGCACTTTTAGATCCCCCCTAGCCCCCCTTAAAAAGGGGGGAAGCGGAGTTAAAGTCCTCCCTTTTTAAGGGGGATTTAGGGGGATCTAAAACGTTTTGCTACCAACAAGAGAACTTTTCAAACAACCTCTTAAACTGTCACCAATGGAATTGCACCTTTGCTCGAATTACCCCTGATGGTACTTTACCCAATAGACATAGGAGTCAAAAAGAATTGTTTTGACGTAGCAGTGCTAAGTACATTGGTGCGAAAAGAGTCAAGTATGTTACGAAACGTAAATAAACTTAAAACCTTTACTAATGACCAATGACAAAGGACAAATGACAGCCTTAGCCAGTTAGCTTTATTTGCGCCAACCTACTTACGTCAAAACAAGGGTTCTGGGTAACGCATATTTAATTTCTACCAGATGTCTAATAATTCCACTATCAGATTAGAAGAGAATACCAAAATTACTCAAGGAGGAATATGGCAATTATTTACGGCACCTCTGGAAATGACTATCTAACTGGCACTGAAGAAAAAAACAGAATCTACGGTTATCTAGGCGATGACATTCTAATAGGTGGTTCGGGTAGAGACCACTTACTTGGAGAAGATGGTAATGACATTCTCACTGGTGGTACTGGTAGAGATACCTTTGTTGTGAATTACTCAGGTGGCGGTATTGATACAATTACAGACTTTTCAGTTAACGACGATATTCTTGAAATTACTACCAGTAGTATTAACGCATTTTACGCTGTACGTCTTCCCATCTCATATTTAAAAGAATTTACCGATGATAATGACATTCTCACTGGTGCTACTGGTGATGATTTTAATTTTTTGACATATCAGGCAGACACTGGTGCTTTATCTTTCAGTGGACAGCAGATAGCTTGGCTAGGTGCTGGTCTTGACTGGACTCAAGTTATTGTAGTGCTTGTTTGACAGAGTTATTAATCAAAAACTTCACCCCGCTAGCGTGAGAGAACTAAAGTAACTGTTAGTGGTGAAGGCGGTGGTGGCATCCAGGTACAAGGCAAGCGCGTTACACTCGCCGATGATTCAAGTATTGCGGTTAATACGCTAGTCTCAAAATCGGGAGCAACGTTAGTGGTGAACGCATCGGAGTTGGTAGAAATTCTGGGAGCAAGCCATCTGTTGACTCAGACACAAGGATCTGGAACTGCCGGAGAATTGAAGATTGAAACTGGGCAGTTGATTCTTCAAGATGGGGCACGCATTTCAGCTTCCACTCTTAGCGAGGGAGGGGGGGGAACTTTGTCTATCGCTGCAACAGACTCTATCAAAGTCATTGGCACTTCACCAATCGGTAGGCCGAGCGGCTTATTGGTTGGGACTGAAGGTCGTGGCTCGGCAGGAAACTTAGAGATAGAAACTGAGCAGTTGATTGTTCAAAATGGGGCACGCATTTCAGCTTCCACTTCTAGTAAATCTAGTGGAGAGGGGGGAAGCATTATAGTTAAGGTTGGAGAATTAGATGTCTTAAATGGCGCTGACATAACTGTGAGCAGTGAAGGCACAAAAAAAGCAGGTGATTTGGAAATCACTGCTCGTTCGATCAAATTGGATAACCAAGGCAAGCTGATTGGTCAAGCTAACTCCGGTGATGGTGGCAATATTAAGCTGAATCTGCAAGACTTATTGCTACTGCGTCGCAACAGTCAGATTTCTACCTCAGCAGGCGTTGAAGGGGCTGGTGGAAATGGCGGTAAGATCACGATCAATGCTCCTAATGGCTTCATCGTCGCCAAACCTGATGAAAACAACGACATCACTGCCAATGCCTATGATGGGAAAGGGGGAACTGTCACAATCAACATTTCTGGTATTTTTGGTATCACACCGCGTAGTCGAGAAGACCTTGTAAGGCTTTTGGGAAAGAACAACCCAACCAAAATAGACCCTCGAGAACTACAAACGAATGACATTACGGCAATTTCTCAAACAAATCCAACTTTAAATGGTCAAATAAGCATTAATACTTCTGATACTGATCCGAATCGAGGATTATTGAACTTGCCAGCCAAACTAGGTGAACCGAAAATTAGCCAAAGCTGCCAAACAACTACTGCTAAAAATCAAAGCAGTTTTGTGATCACTGGACGCGGTGGTTTGCCAGCCAATCCTAGAGACATTCTCACTCCTGGTATCCCACAAATAGATTGGGTATCCCTTAAACCTAGCAACAATAGCCGTTCCCTACTACCTGTCCCCAGTAAACAAACTACCTCCACTCCCAAACGTATTGTTGAAGCCACAGGTGCAACCCTAAACGCTTTTGGACAAATAGTTCTGACTGCTAATTCATCCACCGCTACTCCTCATCGTTTTAGGGATACAGCAGATGACTGCCGTAACAATTTGAGATTTTTTAATTAATCTAATGCGACCATTTGGGGTAGCTATCAATACAGTTCGGTTAAGACTAAAAATAAAAGTGTGTAGGTTGGGTTGAGCTTTGCGTTACCCAACAAAGAGAAAGAAAATGTTGGGTTTCGTTCCTCAACCCAACCTACGAATATTCTTAACCGAACAGTATTGGGGTAGCTATAACAGAGGGTAGCGATCGCTCTTTTATAGCTCAATACAGTTCAGTTAAGCATTCTTCTCTTCTCTCTGTTTCCTCTGCGTCTCTGTGGTTCGTTAAAAAAATTAACTTTGATAAAGAGTTTTAGCCTTAACCCAAGCGTAAGTAGGTCGGCGCAATTAAAGTTAACTGGCTAAGGGTGTCATTTTTCATTGGTCATTTGTCATTAGTAAGGGTTTTAAGCTTATTTACGTTTCGTAACATACATGACTTTTTTCGCACCAACGTACTTATTGTTTTATAGCTACTTTTATCAATCCCAAGAGAGCGGATAGATTTAGATGAACAGACGTCAAAAGTAAGAATCATTTTTCCACTGCCCTATTCCCAACCATCTTCCTCTAACTGTCTATCAATTTGAGAAATTGCCAACTTGATCACCGCCTGAACCCCTGGTTCTTGTTCCTCGCTCAATGCGGCTTGTAAGGGTTGTAAGGAAGTGCGATCGCCAATTTTCATCAATGCTAGAGCCGCCGCTTTTCGAGTATCCCAATCGGCATGGTGCAGTAATTCGACGAGGTTAGGAATTGCTGGTTTATAGTTGAGGCTACCCAAAGCTGCTGCTGCTTCACACCGGACAATTTCAGATGAATCGGTGAGGGCGTTAACTAAAATATGAAATGCTCCTTCTTCGGTGCCTTCTTGGGCAATTTTAGCGATCGCACCCACCACCGCAGCCCGAACTTCAGCCGAGTCGGAGTTAATTTCCCTATATAAATGCTCCTTCGCCTCTGCCCCAATAAATCCCAAAGCCCATACTGCGTGTCCTTTGGCACTTTCTGGATACTCGGTTGACGCTAAGATTTTCAGCAATGCTGGTACAGCTGCTTCACCTATTTTGGCAAGCCCCCCTACCGACGAGGTTTTGACCACTGTATCTTCATCATTTAACAGGGCGTTGACCAAGGTAGGAACTGCGATCGGGTCAGCAATGAGTGTCAGGGTTTTGGCGCTAGCTCTCCGTACAACTGGGTTTGGATGATTTGTCACAGCTTCCATCAATAAAGGGGTTGCTGGTTTGCCAATTTTACCCAACGCCTCCGCAAAACTCAACCTAACCATCCCCCGTGAGTCTCCCATACTCTCAATCATCTGCTTGAGTAGTTCTTGGTCATCACGGTTGAAGGTGTTTAAGCCTAATTGCTCACTTACCGCTACAAGTAAAGCATCAGTTTCTGCCTGGGACAGATTTAACGAATCTTCCCCGGATTGAGTTTTGGAGTTGAGCATTTGACTTCTAGCTAAATTATCAAGATGGATTACTAGTTAAGTAGAGCGACGCAAATAAAGCTAACTGGCTAAGGCTGTCATTTGTCATTTGTCCTTCGTCATTTATAACGGTTTAAGCTGTGTTTACATTTTGTAATATAGTTTGATTTATTCTTGCCGACTTAGTTACTGGCACTCAGGGCAGCTTGCTGATTACGGAGTTCCTGGAGGGCAGAATCAATTTTAGCAAGCTCCGGCTCCAGTTTTGCTGTCACATTTACCCTCATCAACTTAGCCCGTTTTGCTGTTTCTGTAGTTTCTTGAACTAGACGTTCTCGATATTGCTCAAGTTCTGCAATCACTTCTGCTACATCTTGAGCGGTGACGTTATCAGTTGTTGTGAATTCTAAGGCTTCATCCATAACTTTTGTTTCCTAAATGTGTGTTTATATAAATGATATGTCGTCAGTGTTCCCAATAACGTTTGTAAACCTCATCTAAATTGAGAACCGTAGTTTTCGCCCTCACCCTAAATCCCTCTCCCAAATATGGGAGAGGGACTTTGAAATTCTAGCTCCCCGAATCCCATATCTGGGAGAAGGGGTTGGGGGATCTGACTTTTCACGTTATGTGGAAAAGTCTACCAAAAACCTAACCCCCTAACCCCCTTCCCGCATCGGGAAGGGGGAAATTCAAAGTCTCTCTCCTTTTAGGAGAGAGATTTAGAGAGAGGTCTTCCAAATGCCGTGAAAAGTCAGGTTGGGGGATGAGGGCAAATCCTTTTGAAAAGCGTTGAACTACAAGTTTCAAGATAGACGTGGTTTATTTGGTTATTCGCTAAAGAGCAGGACTTAGCTGTTGTTTTGAATCTTCTCAGATCACGTTAATACTGATAAGTAGCTGGACAAAAATATTTACAGTCGTTGCAAAGTCGTGTTCGCCGAGCATCTCCAAGAGTTGCAATCTAAAACCCTTACGATTGCTTAGTTTCACTTGGTTTTAATCGCAATGACTTCAATTCCCAAAGATAATTTACCGTTATTTCCCAGTAGCCAGTCGCTAGTAGGATAGTAAGTGTGACCTCTGAGCAATTATCCAAGAGCCATTTTATAGATCAATGGATAAACGTTTTTTTAAAATGTTTGGGCTAACAGAAGAAGAAGCGATCGCAATTATCGATACACCATTAGAACAACTCGAAGACGCTTCTGATAAGTATATTGCTGTTTCCCATCTAATTAACTTCCCCACGGAGCAATCGATCGCGGCTTTGGTACGGGCGATTGAAACCAGTAACCCTAATGAGCTAGACCACCGGATTGTTCGACGCAAAGCTGTAGAAAGTCTGGGGCGATTGCAAGCTGAATCAGCTTTACCTGTAATTCGGCAGTGCCTTAAAGATAATGATATTTATACTGTTGAAAATACGGTGTGGGCGATCGGGGAAATCGGGACTAAAGATCCAGAAATTCTCGCAGAAGTGGCGCAACTGCTGGATAAACCAGGTCAAATCTATCGAGTCATTATTCACACTCTAGCTAACGCTGACTATCAGCCATCCCTAGAGCGTATACGTAAATTTACTCAAGTTGAGGATGAACCTACTCGTAGTGCAGCGATCGCTACAGTTTGTCGCTTTACCGGTGACTACTCCCAAATCACGGAGGTGATGGCGCTGCTGCAAAGTTCCAGTGTCAATGCACGGCGCGGTTGCATTCAAGACCTAATTGATTCACACTACTACAAAGCCATCCCAGAAATTGCCCGTTGTCCTGTATCTCTAGTGTTCCGCTTGCGAGGATTGCGGATGCTTTTGGATGCAGGTGTCCCCAGTGGTGAAATTACTTTTACAGAAATTCAACCTTACTTAGAGCAAGTACTCTATGACCATCCCAAAGACCTTGATTTAGTACATGAGTATGATGCTACCCCCGTACTGGATTTTGTGATTAACGAACTCTACGAAACCGATTTTGGACGGTGTTATTTAGCGACAAAAACCTTACTAGATATCTATTTACAACAAGCACCAGCAGCACTTTTAACAACTTATGGAGACAAAGCATATAACGATTATGGCGCTCATTATCATGTGATGAAACTTTTCGGCTGGCTGAAATATGCTCCCGCCTATGATTTATTAGTGGAAAACCTGCACAACCGCGAACCCCAGTTTCAGAAATCCCGTGCAGCTTGTGCGATCGCCCTTGGTGAATTGGGCGATTCACGAGCAATTCCTGAAATTAAAATTTGCCTAAATACGCCGATTTGGGACTTAAAATATGCTTGTTTACTAGCGCTAGACCATTTAGGAGACTCCTCTGGTAGGGAAATTTGCGCTGGCGATCGTGACTGGTTAATTAAGGCGAAAGCGACGAGTAATCAATAGTCAACTTCAGCCTTAGCACAGGTGCGGCTACACAAACTTTCGTCCGCCTCTGCGGACTAAGGAAAAATTGAGCTTTCAAACCCACGGAGGTAGTCACAGAAAGCCATCGTAGTATCAAACAATGGAAACAGAAAATACTCCAATGGTAAAGACACAGGATTAGGATTGGCGATCGCTCGACAAATCATTGTCGAAAAACATGGTGGGGCGATCGCGGTGGAATCTGCACTCGGCGAAGGCACAACATTTGTGATGTCACTACCCAAGTGAAAAAGCAGGGGAGCAGCACTTCGGCCACGCTCAGTGACCAGCAGCAGAGGTGTCTTCCTGACAAATGACAAATGACAAATGACAAATGACAAATGACCAGTTACAAACTATCTGGGTCAATACCTCGCTGTTTGAGCAGATTTCGCAAGTCTTGTAGCGCTTGTTCTGCCTGTTCTGCCCGATGTTCTGCTTGTTGTGCCCGTTCATCTGGACTGGGGAAGCGTGAGCCAGCCCGATCAAACCAAAACAACCACTCCCGCTCCCAACCCTTGTAAATACCAGTAGCTACCCCAATTCCTAATTGCAACTCTGGTATCCAAAACTGCTCTTGCGATTGCAAAATAAACTCATCCTCAACTCGCTTGTATACTTCAAAGGGAGCATGATCATCTCGCTGCCAATAGTCGGGATTGTAGATGACATAATATAACACTCCCAAATCCAGATATTTCTCCATTTTGAGATCGTATTCTCCACCATAGGTTTGAGAAACGACTTCCACAACTAAAATTGGTGGAGTCCAATTCTCTTCCCACAGTATGTAACTGAGTCTTCCGCTTGGTTGTCGTCGCCGTTCTACACCCAAGCTCAAAAACCCATCGGGGACGATGGATTTCCGGGGTGCAGTCGGAAGGTAGTAGATACCCATGTCTACACCAAAGAACCAATCATTGCGATCGCTCCAAATAACGGACAAAATAGCCAACAGTAAGTTAGGAACGAGGTTTTGCACTTCGTTATCCACAGGAGTATCGTCAGAGTCAGGAAGTTCAGCCGCCGTTGGGAGCAGGGGTAGGGGAATGGAGTATTCCATAGGATAAGTTCTCTCGCAACAGATAAGCCCATTCTATTAGCCCTTTCAAGGTGAGCAAAAATTTTGGTCAATAAATTCCTCTTTCATCTCTATACTCCGTGTCCTCTGCGCCTAACAAGGTTAAATAAATTACTTTTTAACCGCAGAGGCACAGAGAGCGCAGAGAGAAAAACAGAGATTTTACGAGTCACCTTGAAAGGGGTAGTCCTAGATATTTAGAAATTCCCCTCTGCACCTCTGCTCCTGGAGCATTCTTACGTTGCCTACCATTCAGCTTAACTTAGTGCCATTCGGCTCATAGCGAAAGTCTACTGAAGTAGACTAAAGATTTTTCCGATCATGTTAGTCATCTAAAAGATGACTTGAGCTATTAGCAAGGAACTTCAGTTCCTTGCGGGACATAACCTTCACCTTAAGTTGACACCTATGGATAAAGCCTCGTCTAGACGCAGGTTTCTAACCGCCCTCTTTTACTTGCTATTAGTCACTGCTTCGTTTAACACTAACTCTGGTTGTGGTGTTTCCTCTTCTTCTGGCAAACCGTAAATTGACCTGTACAACTTCACGTACTCTTTGGCAGATTGATACCAACTAAAATCTTCACTCATGCCCCGTTTTTGCAGTTCTTGCCATTGAGGTTTGAAACGGAAGCCTTCCCAAGCCCGGATCATACAGGTGAAAAGGTCTAGCGGTTCATAGCGATCAAAGCAATAACCAGTACCTGCGGCATTTTCGGGGTCGTGATGGGTTACTGTGTCAACTAATCCACCTGTGCGGCGGACAATGGGTACAGAACCGTAGCGCAAAGACATCATTTGGCTAATACCGCAAGGTTCAAAACGACTGGGCATCAAGAAGGCATCAGTACCAGCGTAGATTCGGCGAGACAGGGCATCGTTATACAGTAAGTAAGTTGCCATGCGTCCGGGAAAACGGGATGCCAATTGCCACATCTGAGTTTCATAGTAGCGATCGCCTGTCCCCAACAGCACAAACTGGGCATCTGTATAAGAGAGGAAGCGATCGAGGATTTGTAAGATCAAATCAATGCCTTTTTGTTCCACTAATCGGGTGACAATCCCAATCAAAAAGGCTTTGGAGTTGACTTCTAATCCTAGTTCTTGCTGCAAAGCAATTTTGTTAGCTTTGCGTTGATCTAAAGTATCAGGAGTAAAGGTTTGAGCAATGTATTTGTCATTCTCTGGGTTATAAACTTCGGTATCAATGCCGTTGATAATCCCAGATAATTTACCACTAATAAAAGACAGCAAACCTTCTAATGTTTCACCATAGGTAGGTGTCTTGATTTGCTCGGCATAGGTGGGCGAAACTGTATTTACCTGATTGGCAAATTGCACCGCCGCAGCCATTGTATTGTGTCCTTGCATATACCAAGGACACCAAGTAATTTTCTCTAAATACCAACGCCACGGCCCTTGATAAGCTAGATTATGAATCGTAAACACTGTGGTGATATCAGGATCTTGGTGCATCCACACGGGAATCATGCCCGTGTGCCAATCATGACAGTGGATAATTTCCGGTTTCCAGTGATTCCAGGCAAACTCGGCTGCACCGTTGGCAAAGAAGGTGAACCGCCAGTCTTCATCTTCTCCAGAATAAATGCGGCGGGGTAGGAAGGCAGGATGTCCAAATAAGTACAAGGGAACATCCGTACCAGGCAGAATGCTTTCATAAACAGCAAATTCCTGGAACATGGCAGATCCCCGCCAAATCGGTTCTTTGGGAATTTCCATTTTGTCTGGCAAAAAGCCATAGTAGGGCAAGAATATCCGCACATCATGCCCCATTTCTCTCAGAAATTTGGGCAATGCCCCGACAACATCACCCATTCCTCCTACTTTGGCAATGGGTGCTGCCTCTGCTGCAACAAATAAAATCCGCATGGTAATTTTTGCTTCCCCGAATCTATATTGTCAAAGGATTTTGGATTTTCGATAGCATAGCGTTAGCGAGTCCGCGTTAGCGGAGCCTCTGGTGGAGAGCATCTTTTGAATTCACTTTGCCCACAAGAGACGGAGCATGAACCAAAAAATTCTTTTAATCGAAAATCTCAAATTGCTACACATCTTTAGTGCAACAGCGATCAATTCTGATCTAATCACATCGGCTTGCCCAATTGCTTAGGAACCGCGCTGAATCACCGCAAAAATTTCTGATAAAATTTCTTGCGCTCCCTGTTCCCGCAACACTTGTGCTAGTTCTTGTCCTAGCGCTTCAGCGTTATTGGCAATGCCTGTGACGGTATCTTTTACAAACTTTTGACCATCTACACTGGCGACTATTCCTGTTAAGGTCAAATTATCACCAGCAATTTCCGTATTTACACCAATAGGTACTTGACATCCGCCCTCTAAAGAGCGTAGAAAAGATCGTTCGGCGAGACAGCGATCGCGTGTTTGCGGATGTTCGATGGCTTTGAGTAGAGATCGCAATTCACTATCATCACTCCGGCATTCTATTCCTAAAGCACCTTGTCCAACGGCGTGGAGGGAGATTTCTTTGGGTAGGATTTGATGAATGCGATTGCTCATTCCCAATCTCTCTAACCCTGCTGCTGCCAAAATTAGGGCATCATATTCGCCTGCATCCAGTTTTGCCAACCGTGTAATCAAGTTTCCCCGCACGTCCTTAAAGGTAAAGTGAGGGAAGTGATGGCGTAACTGTGCTAACCGCCGCAGTGAAGAAGTCCCGATTACCGCACCTTCTGGCAATGTATCAATTTGTTTATCTTTATGCTTTTCATGCACCACTAATGCATCTGCTGGATTTTCCCGTTCCGTAATTGCTGCTAATGTTAACCCTTCTGGTAAGTGAGTCGGCAGATCCTTGAGAGAATGAACTGCAAAGTCAATCTCCTGATTGAGCATTGCGAGTTCAAGTTCTTTAGTAAAAAGTCCTTTATCGCCAATCTTAGCTAATGCCACATCCAAGATTTTATCGCCTTGGGTAGACATGGTGTGGACTTCAAAAGTGATATCAGGAAATCTTTTCTTGAGTTGCTCTTGTACCCAGTAGGTCTGAACCAGAGCAAGTTGGCTTTTGCGTGAACCGATCCGAATAGTGCGTGGCGGACTAGAAACAACTGAAGTCATAAAACAATATATCAAAGGAGGCGATAAATTCACTCTGATCTAGACTACCGTAGTCAGGGACTCATGCGAATTTTGGGTTTAAGATTTGGGATTTGAGATTACAATTCTTTACCAAAAGCTCGTTTAAGGTAGGACTTACGCAAGTGTCACAAAAAATATAAAGCTTTTAGTTTGTAGTAAGGGCTTCAGCCCTGATTTTGAGGACTAAAGTCCTCACTACAAACTAAAAATAATATGCCAGTTGCGTAAGTCCTATAAGGAAATACTCCCTTCCCCCTACAAAATTACCTATTGATTTTCTCTCTTCCTTGGTGTCCTTGGCGTCCAACTCTTACGAGACGCTACGCGATGGCGGTTCGTAAAAAAAAATTAGGTAAGCTAAGTAAGTCGGTGAGAATAAATCAAACTAAATTAAGTAATGTAAAAAATCTTGATATTATTTTGTAGTCAGGGCTAACCTACGGGAACGCTCCGCGAACAGCCATCAAATAAGGACTAAAGTCCTCACTACAAACCTTTAATTATTTACGCCGCTCTAATTAATCGGCATTTAAGTTGCATAAAAGCAAGGGTGAAGCCCTGACTACAAGCGAATCATTCTGGAAAAATGAATGACGATTAGCTTATTCTTCTGGCGGGAATGGGGAAAAAGAATTTTCTAGGCGATCGCCTTGTTGGATTCAGCTAGTGGCGAACGTTGATAAGCTCGATGTATGTCTTTCGGAATGGCATAAGTAACGAGTCCTCACTATCCACCAAAGCGTCGATCAACTTTTGTAGTCCTTTACTAGGTAGCACAATCGACCACGCTAGTTTTTCGCGTTGATTGTAAACCTCACGGTCTAAGAGGACGTTTGGAAAGTCCTGTTGTTGGTAGCAAAACGTTATTTATCCCCCCTAACAAAGAGATAAATTGGGGGGAACCGGAATTAAAGCCCCCCAATTTATCTCTTTGTTGGGGGGATAAATAAGTGCCGAAAATCACAGCTAACTACTTTTCAAACATCCTCTAACAAGCGCTGTACGCATATCTGCACAAAGCCGAAATGCATCAGATATTGCTAACCCTCCAATAAAATCCCTGACTCTAAAACCTGTCTATTACATAGCAATACACTTGGGTTAAGCATTTCCTCCTTCTCCTTCTCTCTGTGTTCTCTGCGCCTGGAGTGGTTCGTAAAAAAAAGAGTTTCAGCCCTTTTGTGAACCGTATTGGTCTACATAGCAATACGCTTGGGTTAAGAGGTTGCTTAAAAAGTGTTTTAGTGTAACTTTAGGTACTTTTAGATCCCCTTTAACCTTAAGGGTCGGGTTTAAGATATTCTTGTAATTGTTGAGTACGTAGTTTTGTGATATTTGCCAGACAACTAAAATAAATGCTAGAGGCAATAGTTCCGCCCTCATATCTGCTTCTCTCAAACTCACAATTGGTATCACGAAACTTGATCCATGCCAGCTGTGCAGCGATCAATTTCTGTTTTCTAGACCTTTCTAATGTAGATTGCAATTGTTGATAAACTTGATTCAGTTTTTTATCTGCATTCTGAGCAGACAATTTCGTGCATTCATTAATTGCTGGTTGAGTTTGAGGATTATTGCAGTTCAGCTTTTGAACTAAGCGCATCTCAGATAAATCAGGGGTTGTGCCTGCTATTGTCATAGCGGGTGTATCTAAACTGCTGAGGGTTAGTATACTTGCCAAAAGTAGTAATAATCGACCCATAGTATAATTTTTATTATTAAGTATGATAATTTGATATTTTAGGTAGCGTTTAACTCAGAATCAGAGTAGTTTGTCAAGCTATTGTTGAGGTTTTGTCGTCGCCACTAAAGTGTTTATAAGATCAGGGCTAAAGTCCTGACTATAAAAGTATCTTACCTATCAATTTAAACTTGACAGAGTAGTAGAAAGTGGTATGCTCCACAAATAAGTATTATGCTTGGGGCCAAGGTTTCTATGTTCCGCCTACCAAGACACTCCGGCAATGGAGTTTTGGTTAAAACAAGAAGACGCCAACTGCACGGAATTAAAAGGGGGAAAGCGATCGCTAGTATATATACTTATTGGAACCACCAGGAAAACGGATGATATTTTTATCTAAGCAAATAAAATATACATTTTTGTTATAAGTTATGATATTTCTGCTGAAAGCATCTTTATTATAAGTCAAATTACGACAAAACTCTTGCCTTTCTCATTCAAATAACTGTATTGTTTATATTGTTGAAAGTTGTTTTTCACAAAAACAATAACAAAGCATAATTTCAGCACCCCGCAAAAAGCATTGTCTTGGCAAATCGATAAATGTCGATATAAACCAAAATATGTATGCAGTCGTTGCTGCCATTACAAGTAACAGGACTAACTCCAGAAATGAAAAATCAAATATTTTGTTGATGTGTGTAGTGTAGCAAGGAATTCAAAATTGGCCCTATCCTCTATCTTTATACACGCCATACCTAATCTTAACAGAGAGGAGTATGGCTAAATTTTCAGGGTTTCATCTCTCTAATCGTGGCAAGAAATCTATTCTGTGCTGGCTGAGTTTGGGATTTCAAGCCCATTTTATCAACGAATCACGACCAGAAAATTATGACCTCTGTAGATCCTAATTTTTTTGACATCCCGGACAAAAGCCTAATCATCATCGACCCAGCCGTTGATGACTATACAAAGCTAAATGCCAACAACTTGGAAGTCATCTTTGAAGACGTAGTAAATACAAAAGTAAGAACGGTAACTTCAGAAGCACATAAGCTGCTGAAAGTTCCACCTAAAGAATTGTTAGCGCCTCCTGGTGATTTCAATCCGACACTACTACTGTTTTTTGCATCTGTGACAGTGTTGGTGTTATCTCACTGTGGTTACTGGCTTTGGCAATGGCCAGACTGGCTATGTTTTAGTTTTAACACTATTGCCTTGCATTGTGCTGGGACAGTAATTCATGATGCTTGTCACCAATCTGCCCACCGCAATCGAGTAATTAATGCCATGCTAGGTCATGGTAGCGCCCTGATGCTAGGGTTTGTTTTCCCAGTGTTTACGCGAGTACATTTGCAGCATCATGCTCATGTCAACGATCCCAAAGATGACCCAGATCATTTTGTTTCTACAGGTGGGCCGCTGTGGCTGATTGCATTTCGATTTTTGTCCCACGAGGTGTTTTTCTTTCGACGGCGACTATGGCGTAAATATGAACTATTAGAATGGTTTATTAGCCGCTTAATTGTTGTTGCAATTGTTTATATCTCAGTTCAATATCATTTTTTAATGTACGTTCTCAATTTTTGGGTTGTACCTTCTGGTATAGTGGGATTAATACTGGGACTATTTTTTGACTATTTGCCCCATCGTCCTTTTATTGAACGCGATCGCTGGAAAAATGCTCGTGTATACCCCAGCCCAATTCTGAATATCCTGATTTTAGGACAGAACTACCATTTAATTCATCATTTATGGACTTGTATTCCCTGGTACAAATATCAGTCTACATACTATGTGATGAAGCCTTTATTAGATGAAAAAGGCTGTTATCAAACTTCAGGTTTACTGCAAAAGAAAGATTTTTTAGACTTTATTTACGACATCTTTGTAGGAATTCGGTTTGACCATCAAAAAACTAAAAATCAAAAGGAATCACAAAGTCGTGAGTTGTGAGTAAGCAGGGTAAGCGCATCTAATTTGGTAGCTTTTGATAGAGACAAAAAGCTGAAAGCTCTATCTAAATATCAACTTTTCATTCAAAATAGGACGAATTGTCGTAAATGATTGAAAAAACATGGTTCAAATAGTTTTTTATGTTTTTTGACCATATAAAGACAAAAATGTCAATCCTGCCCCTTGGCTCAGTGTAGTAATTTTGAACTTATCGTAAGTTAAAGGGTTTAAGACCCCTACATTTATATGTAGCAACCATTTCAGTCGGGGTTTAAATCCCCGTCTGAAATGTCTAAAATGTTTGAATTTTGAATTTTGAATTGTGCTTTGGGTGAACCCCAAAACAACCGTTTCAATAGGGTTTGAGATGCGCTTACCCTGAGTTTACTTCCAAATGACTAATGACTCATATTGACACTCTCCGACCTAAAGGCGCGGAGATTCTTAAGACCTCACGGCCAAAATATCCTGTTTACACAGGTTCCCAGGCTCACTACGTTTGCCCCACAGGGCGCAGTGATATCTCCTCAAGGTTTTTCGGGCGTAGACTTTCCCCCAGTCCGGGGGTAGGTTTTTAAATCTTGTACTGATTGAGTTATTCTAACATGGCTGAGTCCTAAAGGACTCAATTAGCCTTCTCCCAAGGGGAGACGCAAGCGCGAACATCACGCAGCCTGAAGTACGGAATACGCAACTACGTTGCTGTTCCTCAAGGGTTTTCGGCATATTTTCTATAAATTAAAACTCCCTTGTTTAGGTTTTGTTTTCATAATTAGGGTCTTCAGTACCAAGCAGTTTGTCCCAGAAGGTAAAATACAAACCGTAGTGTACTTTATATTTGTGATGATGCATCGAATGATGGGTAGAACCTATAAGCCACCTTCCAATCCAGTAACTCTTAGATGACGAGGGAAATACCTGAAATCCCAAATGGGTAAACACTGCCCATAGTGTCATCGTTATAAGTGCGGCAACTAAGGTGATAAAATGCAACGGAACTATGAAGCTTACACCTACAAAAAAAAGTCCTTGGACGATCGCCTCTGGCAAATCGAATGCAGAAGAACTCCAGGGCGTCGGTTCTCCTGAACGGTGGTGTCCATAATGCATCCATTTAAAAATCAGAGGCTGGTGAAATATCCGATGGATAAAATAAAAGTACGTATCTTGAAGAACTAGCACCGCAATAAAGCTAACTAATAAATACCACAGTCCATACTTGTATAGATCAGTGTATAACAGTGTTGCTCCCAAACTATATGCAAAGATGATAAACGCTCCACAAATAGCAAAAACCACTGCGGAGAGTACCGATAATTCAATATCCTTTTTAATGGAACAACTCATTAACGGTTTTAAATGCAAACTATTGTTAGCGAGAGACTTCCCCAGAACTAAATAAAAAAGCAAGTATGCTCCCCCAGCGATCAGAAAGTATCGGCCAAGAGTGATACCGAAGAAGAAAAAGAAATAATACCAAAATGAGTGGTTCGCCAATTAGACCCATCCGTAATACTAAAGTACGTTTTAACGGACTATAACCTTTTCTCAGTAGTCTTTAGACTACTTTCGCTATTAGACTCAGAATTAATTATGAGGCAAGCTGGATGAGAATGAAATAGCCCTGGTTGTCCCACAGGCTTTTTATCCCTCCACCCCCCTACCGTGTATACACAAGTCGGTAGACCTCTCCCCAAACCCCTCTCCGATGCGGAGAGGGGCTTTGAAGATTGACTCCCCAACCCTGGTAGGGAAGGGGCTGTTCTTGTTAGGTCTGAGAGCGCTTTGAGCAGAATAAGTGAGATGATCTTTTGCATTGTGTATAGATATGTATATACCACCGTAAGTAGGTTGGCGCAATTAAAGTTAACTGGCGAAGGCTGTCATTGGTCATTGGTCATTTGTCATTAGTAAAGGTTTTAAGCTTATTTATGTTTCGTAACATACTTGCTTTTTTTCGCACCAATGCAAGTAAGTCAGCAACAATAAATCCAACTATATTACGAAACGTAAATGCACCTTAAACCCTTATAAATGAATAAGTACAAGTGACAATTGACAGCCTTAGCCAGTTAGCTTTATTTGCGTCGCTTTACTTACTTAGCTGAAAAGAGGGGGATCTTAAAAGCCTCTTTTTAACGGAGTTGACGGATATATTAAAGATATCTAGATAACTCAGCCCTAAGAGCAAGGTTGGAAATTTACAGGAATGCTAAGAATAATTTGGTATCTTCATTAATCATCCAAGCTTAATTGTTATCCCTTATGAATCGTTTTGCCTGTCTCATCTTCAATCCTGTTGCGGGTCAGGGCAACCCAGATATAGAACTGGCAGAAATTCGGGCAATATTAGAGCCAGAAATTGACTTAGATATTTATCTCACAACTGAAGAAATCGACGCCGACCAACTGGCCTATGCAGCAGTAGAGCGAGGAGTAGATGCAATCATCGCTTCTGGGGGAGATGGCACCCTCTCGGCGGCGGCGGCGGCTGTAGTGGGTACTGATATCTCATTTGGGATCATTTCTCGAGGCACAGCAAACGCTTTTGCCACAGCTTTAGGAATTCCTGACACGATCGCAGATGCGTGTCAGACAATTTTACAAGGAGGAACCCGTCATGTAGACGTAGCCTATTGTAACGATCAGCCAATGGTACTGTTGGCAGGTATTGGCTTTGAAGCTGAAACTGTAGAATTGGCAGACCGCGAAGCCAAGAATCGCTTTGGGATGATGGCTTACATCTTGGCAGGAATCCAGCAATTAAGAAACTTAAAAAATTTTGATGTTGAAATTGAAACAGAAGACAGGATTATTAAAACTAGTGCCTGTGCGGTGACAGTAGCAAATGCTGCGCCTCCCACTTCGGTCTTGGCTCAGGGCCCAGCAGGTCTGATTTATGATGATGGGTTACTAGATTTAACGATTGTAGCTCCAGCTAACAAGGCAGGAGCGATCGCAGCGACATTTCATCTATTTCAAACGGCTTCTACGGGTAACGCCGTAGAACGGGATGATATTGGCTTTCTACGAGCCAAACAATTTAAAATTACGACTGAGCCACCGCAAAAGGTTGTTATAGATGGTGAAATAGTGGGCACAACACCAGTAGAAATTAAGTGTGTTCCAGCAGGTTTGAGAATTTTTGTGCCATTAGTAGAAGAAATTGAGCCTACGGAAAAACTAGAGGGACTCCCTAATTTGACTATTGAGATGAAAGACACAGTGGGAGAATAAGGGCATGGGACATGGGGCAGAGGCAGGGCTATTTCATTTTAGACATAAACCGCCAGGAACTGAAGTTCCTGGCTCATAGCTAAAATCCGTTTTAACGGACTAGAACCTTTTCTCAGTCGTCTTGAGACGACTTTCGCTATAAGAGAGGTGAATTCATTCTGAGGCGGGCTAGATGAGAATGAAATAGCCGTGGGACAGAGGAGAGACTTGCTCTAATTTTTCCTCTGCTCCCCTTCAATTGAAGATTCAGGAGTAGGTTGCATTGAAACTTGTATCTGATCCAGCGATCGCTAACAAAATTCGTAAAATGAATCAGCGAGTCCGATGGCAAGATCCGTTAATTATGGAACGGAACATCGATCAAACTCGGCTGGTGTTGGAGGATGGTCAAACAGACAATTCTGAGTTCTCATTTTTAGTTGTAGGTGATAGTGGTTCGGGCAAGCATCGGGGACACGATCCTCAGCGACGGGTGGCTGAACTGATGCTACCCCATCACAAGGAATCCCGTTTTATGCTGCATACCGGGGATGTGATCTATTTAGTGGGGTCGAGTGAATACTACCAGCAGAACTTTATCCAGCCCTACCGAGAGTTTATCTTGGGCGGTGAGCATCCCCAACAGATTGCATATAACCAAATGATTTTTACGCTGCCCATTTTACCTGTGCCAGGAAATCACGATTACTATAACTTGCCAATTTTATTGAGCTTGGCGTCCCTAACAACATTACCCATTCGTCGCCTGTTGCGATCGCGCTTAGACTTAGATGTGGGCTTGCATGGCTCAGGAACTGGTGGCGCTTACGCACGGGCTTTTCTCGACTATCTTCAGGCGTTTCAGCTTCCCGGAGAGTTAGCCAGTCACTTAGATCAGTACTACACAGCTAAGACAGACACAGGTCGTTGTCTTGCTTATGAACCTGGGCAGTTTACCCGCCTTCCCAATCGCTACTACACTTTTCGCTATGGCGGGATTGATTTCTTTGCCCTGGACTCTAATACATTTAACGATCCACCACCCCTACCTAAAACAAAAAAAGGTGACGCTGATCGCAGAGTCTTAGAAAAACGTCGTGAAGATTTAGAGCAAGAAAAGCTGCAAATCATTGAAACCTCAGCCAAACTTCGTCCCGAAAACCCCAGCGAAGCCGACCAATTAGACGACTTCCACGCCAAGGTGTCACAAATTGAAGAAATTATTGTTGATATCGATAAGCAATTAGCCACTAATAAAACAACGCTAACTGATATCGAACAACTAGACTGGCTCAAACAAAGATTAATCGGATCTTGGAATAATTCTGAGGTTCGAGGAAGGGTGATTTATTTCCATCATCCTCCCTATGTAACTGAGGCGACAAAGTGGCAACAAGCACAAACACTGATCATTCGCGATCGCCTCCGTGGTGTGTTGGATGCAGTAGCTAAAGAAATAGGTTCTCTAACTCAGGGCCGTCCTTTAGTTGATTTGGTATTAAACGGTCACGCGCACTGCTTAGAACACCTTGAGACAATGGATACGGGACACGCTGATTCTGGCATCCACTGGATTGTTTGTGGTGGTAGCGGGTTTAGTTTGCGACGCCAGCGAACTGAGGGAGCAGATTTGATGGAGACCTTTGGGAATGAAAATAGGCTAGTGGCGCGATCGCATCTCTTCATTGGTCGCAACGGTGAAGGTTTTCACAAACGACGACCTTATTCAGGTTTACGCATTGATGTTAAAGGCAATGGACAACCTAAGTTTATTGTCCGTCCTTTGGTTGCCGAATGGTATCAACGGCAATGGCATAATCGAGAAATTGAGCCATTGATCATTTAGTACTTTTTCAAAACCCTTTAATTTACGATAAAATATCACCTAGCTATTGAGCCGGCACCGAAATCAAGATTGTGAAATTGACTCGGAACTAACAAAGATCGTTGGAATGGCCATCACCATCAACATTACTAAGTTAGCAACCCAAAACAACACAACAACGCCAAAACCCACCAATGTCAAATAGGAAAATTTTAATTGCGTGAATCCATCCAGCAGTTGCCATAACCGAAAAGCTGTGTAGAAAAAACCAATGGGTACAACAATACTTGATACCAACCAGCGACTAAAGACACGTTCAATTATGAGTTGCACGGCTACTATCAATAGGTAACTCCCCCAGAATACCCATGAAGATGGTTGCCTCCAAGCCAGAACTAACAAGCAACTTGGTAACAAAACTCCAGCAATCAAGGCTAACTTGACCCACCATCGCAGAAATTGCCATTGCTTCTCACTAAACCCAATTTCTACCGTAAAGGGTAAACGTCGAGCTTTCACACCAAAACCATAGCCAATAGCTAGCAGGGTTGTAATCAGAATAAAAAGCGTAAGAATCAATCCATTATTAACTACCATCTGCTCTTACACCTAACACACTTATTCTACGAGTACCAATTTTCATACCCCTAGTTTAATCTGCCTCTAACATCCTCCCCCACACCAGATCCCAATCCGGGCATAATATCATCTATACAGATAGAGACGCAATCATTGCGTCTCTAAAAACCACTTATTTTACCTTGTTATATGTAATTACATCGAGAAAAAGAATAATTGTGAATTAAATTATTCCTGGCCCTCTACCCCGGTTGTCACCCTTTTCTGTCAACTTACCTTCTTCGTCTTGATTAATTTCTGCGAGTTCTTCAACACGTTGAGCGGTATCATCTGCTGCTTCTTTGCGTGCATCGCCCGGTTCTTCGTAGTACATTTCCGGTTCAACTGCATAGTTATTTAACAAACCTTCTTTGTCCACAGTATAGCCGTCAGTGGTGCGTATACTTTCTGGATCAGTTTGGTCATCGGTAGGTGCATCTGCTTCCCTTTCTTCTGTAGGGAGTGTTTTATAGTTATTTCCTTCTCTTTCCATCCGAGCAGCTGTTTCTGCTGGGATAATGCCGCGATCGTATGTATCTACTTCGGCTCGATCAGATGAATCTATACCTTTCTTAACTGCTTCGTTAGCCATAATTTATGTCCTCGTTAAAGAATCTATTAAATAACTTCAAGAACTAGATTAGGTCGTTTTTTATCTCCGGGCTACCATCTTAAGAAGTGATTTAAAATTAAAATAATGTTATGTTCTCTATCTTTTGATGTATTCAAAAGACTAAGATTAAGGGCACAGCAATGCTCATTGGTGTCAACTTAACGTGAAACCCCTGTCAAGGAAGGTAGGCAAACTCACGCCGCAGTTTTACTAGTACAATGTCTAAGTTAGTTTTGAGGGTTTGTAGTAAGCAGTTTACTGCTTAGGAAATAAGGACTTCAGTCCTGACTACGGGGAGCATCCCGATTTTGCTTAAATCTTTTCCCTCACCCCCAGCCCCTCTCCCATGTTTGGGAGAGGGGAGACGTAATTCTAGTTCCCCGAATCCCAAACATGGGATTCGGGGTTAGAGGATTTGACAATTCAGGTTATCTGGAAAACCTCACTTCTATTTCTCTCTTCCTTTAAGGAGAGAGACTTTGAATTTCCCCCTTCCCGATGCGGGAAGGGGGTTAGGTTTCAATACGCTTGGGTTAAGCCCAAAAAATAAAAATGTGTAGGTTGGGTTGAGGAACGAAACCCAACCTACAACGGGCGTTTATTGCTAACACTAAAGTTCAACCCAACCTACAATTATCCTTAACTCAAGTGTATTGGGTTAGGTTTTTAGTGGACTTTTCCACATGACCTGAATTGTCAGGTTTATTTACGCCTTGCTGTACTACTTTAATAGTTGGTTGAGAGATTTATTCGCCCACAAGTTGGTTTTTCAGAAATTCAATTTCATCGGCTAATTCTTGCCGAGTAGAAGCCTTGAGTAGATAACGGAAAATGAACCAACTGGCATAACCGATTCCAACTAACTCAAAGAGCGGTGATAATAGTGGAATATCATTGATTGCATTCAGTACTGCTAGTACTAGCTTAGCTGTAAAAATCGCCGCAAAAATTAAAGCAACAGTTGTTAAAGGCTGTTTATAGTCCTTAAAAAATCTGCCTAAGTATTCAGGTAATCGCTCCAAAATCTGAGAAATTTGTCTGCTAGTTTGCTGCCATTGAGATTCTGGTTCAGCTGCTGGTGCTAACCTTGGCAAGTTTGTAGTATCTGCACCTTCAAGTGCTAGCGTACCTTGTGATAAGGAGGTATTGATGAATTCACGTTGCTGTTGTTCGGTTTCCATAGTTTTCATTTTCGGGAAGTACAAAGAGCTTGTATAGGAATCCTATTTGATTACTGATTCACTCGCAGAAAGAGAAACAGGGAAGAAGGTTACTGAGTTTTCTCCAAAAATCGAATATCATTCCTATATAACTTAACTGAGCATCAATCAGGGCTATTTCATTCTCATCTAGCCCGCCTCAGAATCAATTCTGAGTCTAATAGGGAAAGTAGTCTTTAGACTACTGAGAAAAGGTTATAGTCCGTTTTAACGCAATAGGGTTCACAAAAAAAAGGGCTGAAACTCTTTTTTTTTTACGAACCACAGGGGCGCAGAGAACACAGAGAGAAGGAGGAAATGCTTAACTGAACTGTATTGCGTTTTAACGGACTTTAGCTATGAGCCAGGAATTTCAGTTCCGGGTGGTTTATGTCTAGAATGAAATAGCCCTGGATCATCAATAAATCTAATTGTTAAGGTCTTCAGTTGTCAATTATTAGTAGTCAGTAATAGGTAGAACTGACCACTAAAAATCAGCAGGAACATCTCGGTCTATTTACGTCTACCTACTCCCTTGGATTTGTTGTTAGCCGTTTTAGTTTTTTGGCGCGGCAACAACTGCTTTAACAACTACAGTTTTGACACCTTTAATTTCCTTAGATAAAGGTTCAATCTTAGCCAATTCCTTGTCATTATTGACAGTTCCTCCGACAGTGACAGTCCCATCGTCTACGGCATCAACTGTTAGTTGACCCTTGGGTATATTAGCCTCTAACTTAGAGCGAACTTGACTTGCTAAGTCACCTGCATCTCTTATTGTATCGCCACCAGTAACATTATTGCGCTGCTCGCGGGCGCGAATATCCTCGTTTAGTTGTCTTCTGCGAAGTTCACTTTGTGCGTCTTCTTGAGAAGCTTGTGTTGTTTGTACAGTGGGAGCTTGGGGAGCTTCATTAGGATTATTGGGTGCAGATTCGCTTGTTTTAGAAGCGTTATCACAAGCAGCAACGCCAAAAACTAGAAGGCAGCTAATTAAGAAGGGGGTTAGCTTTTGCATATGTTTAATTCTGAATCGGAAAGTCAAATTTGTTGATATTTACGGCAGAAGTGAGGAGCAAAGTTTTCAACTTCTTAATCCTGCAATTTTGGAGAATTATAGGACTTACGGAAAATCGTGAAAAAACGAACCGCAAAGGCGAGTGCGTCTCCCCCTGGGAGAAGTACGCCAAGTAGGCCAAGAAATAAGAGTTGCAGAGAGTTTTTGCGTAGTCCTGAATTAATCTACCTTGGCTTAGAGTGTTTCATCACGACGGTCAACAATGACTACAGCAGGCTCGTTTCCATAAGACTCTGTTGAGTAATTGGTGCGATCGCTATTAGCAATTGGTGTGTTGTGATTGGTTACTCGGTTCAAATCTGGGCGATGTTCACCTAAATCAGTGGCATCATAGATATCAAATTCTTCAATGCCTCGACGTTTGAGAATCGCTTCAGCTTGGTGGATTTCGGCTTCCGTACCATCGATCATTACTAAGTAGTCGCCTCTTTGAAAGCGATCGCTATATACTTGCGCTCTGTGTTCGGGAATTCCCAAGCCAACGAGTGCGCCAACAATGCTCCCAGCTGCTGCACCGATCGCACCACCAGCCAATGTTGTCGCCAAAGCTGTTGCGACTGCGCCACCTGCAATCACCGGCCCAACTCCCGGAATCGCTAAACTTCCAAGACCAACTAATAAGCCAGTCAAGCCGCCTAGAACTCCGCCTGTAGCTGCTCCAGCTTTTGCACCATCGTCTGCTTTGTTTCCGATACCGACGTTTCTATCTACATCTACACCAGCCATCCCATGACCGTCTGTATCCTTAGCAATGATGGAAACTCTACTTAAGGGAAAACCTGCATCTCGCAATTCTGTAAGTGCTGCTTCCGCATCTCGGCGATGAGAAAATACGCCAATTGCTCGTCTAGCAACACCACTATCAGCCGCAGTTGGAGTCACATAACCGGTGGTAGTAGGAGTTGGAGTGACATAATCAGCATTTGTATTTCTCCCATCTGGGTTGTCGTAAATGCCAAACTCTTCCACACCCTGGCGATTTAAAATTTCTTCTGCTCTAGCAATTTCTGTATCTGTGCCATCTAGGATGACTAAATAGTGTCCTCGTCTGACGCGTTCGTCGTAAACTCTGGCTCGTTCTTCGGGAATTCCTAAACCAATCAATGCACCAAGCAAACTACCAGCTACCGCACCAATACCCGCTCCAGCCAAGGTGGTCGCTAAAGTAGTTGCTGCGGCTCCCGCTAGCATAATTGGCCCGATTCCAGGAATTGCCAAAGTTCCAAGACCAACTAATAAGCCAGTTAATCCACCCAAAGCACCGCCTGTAGCTGCTCCGACTTTAGCCCCTTCGTCGGATTTATCACCGACGCGATCGCGCACATCAGCGCCGGCAATATCCTCTTTGTCTCCATCCTCTGTAATCACAGAGACTCTATCCATGTCAAAACCGACATTTTTTAGTTCATGTAGGGCATTTTCAACATCTCGACGATTAGAAAATACACCTACACCACGTTTATGTACATTTACAACCATTATTCTTTCTCCTCAGCAGCAATTCTTTAATTACTAATTCATAGCTCGTACATAACATTTATTAAGACATGATTTGATTTAGTTTTCATCAATCCCTTGGAGTAAATTTTCTCTCTATCATTAGACAGAGGTGGCTTGTTCTAAAGTTACGAACAAATCGTAATCGACAAACAAATTATTTTTGAAAATTAGATATTAGTTATTCAAGGCAATACTGCGCAGGTTTTGGCAAAAAAATAAAAAATCTTCCCTCTCTCTCTCTTATCTCTGTGCCCTCTGCGTCTCTGCGGTTCGTTAAAGAAAAAGAGTTTTAGCTTTAAGTGAACCCTATTGCGTTTTCACGGACTTTAGCTATGAGCCAGGAACTTCAGTTCCGGGTGGTTTATATCTAGAATGAAATGGTTACATTATTTTATTTAGAAAAAAATAGAGAAATCTTTCTTCTTGGCAAAATACGACTTTTGGCAAACAAATTTATTACCTAAGAAAGTGCCAGATGACATAAATGATCACTAAATTGATGAGTAAGCCATTTTCTAAATGGCTACTTAATTTAGTACAAGTGAGAAAATCCTATGTTTCAAGGTTTTTTAACTATTGAGGGATGGAACTGGCTGCATTTTGGATTAGCGCCAATAACTTTAGCTCAGGAAGTACTAACTCCAGAAGAAGCATCAGTTCTCTTTTCTGGCCCTAAATTCTTGGTAGCACTGGTAGCTGGGGTTTTAATGGCATTTGCCTTTCAATTGTTATTTACAAACTTTTCACTCGCTGTGGGAATTTCATCTTGGGAAATTGACTCCGATTCTGATGATGAGTCAGAAAGTTTCGGTAGCAAAATTCGCGAAGTTCAAGCCCAAGTTGGTTCTTGGGCGTTGATAACCGCTAGCATTGCATTATTTATTGCTTGTTTTCTCGCGGTAAAACTTAGCTTAATCGAAAGTGCATTTCTCGGAGCAATTATCGGTGTAGTCATCTGGTCTACCTATTTCTCACTGGTAATTTGGTTGGGTTCATCGGCGGTAGGTTCTTTAATTGGTTCTATCGCTAATACTGTCACTTCTGGTTTTCAATCTCTGATGGGTACAGCAAGTGCTGGTATCGGCGCTAATGCTGCGAAAAAACAGTTAATTTCTACTGCTGAAGATATTACAGCCGCAGTCCGGCGGGAATTAACTTCAGGTTTTGATTCTGAAGGTATTAGAAATACGCTTCAAAGTTCTTTAGGTTCTCTGCAATTACCAAAGCTGGATCTCAAAGAAATTCGTAATCAATTTGAGCAAGTTCTGAAAGATACAGATTTGCAATCTGTTGCTAACAGCGACCTATTGCAAAACGTTAATCGCCAAACCTTTGTTGATTTAATCAGCAGTCGCGCAGATTTATCTCAAGAAGATATTAATCGGATTGCTGACCAATTTCAAGATGTTTGGCAACAAGCTTTGAATCGCAAAAATCCCACAGAACAAGTAATCAATTTACTTAAGTCTGCTACTCCTGAAGAACTGAATTCTGAGCAATTGGGTGAACGACTTCAAGAACTGGTTACAGTGGGAAGTGGTAATGGGAATGGTGTAATCAAGCAAGCTATTCGATATGGCTTGAGTGCTGCTGCACCAGCAGTTCTGGAACGGGTCAACCTTTCTAATATCGATGTGAACAAAATTACAACTCAGTTGCAAAAGCTGAAAGAAAAAGTTCAAGATGTCGATGTTGAGCAAATCACAGCACAACTGCAAAAGCTTAGAGAGAAAGCAACTGAGCAAGTATCCGCAAAATTACCAATATCACTGGAAAATACAATTAAGTCAGATGTAGAAGACTACATCTTAAATTCATTCCCTTGGCATTTTAACCGAATTACCCTAGTAGATGAATTTAAAGAAGTCATCTATGACGTAAATGCAGATCCGACAACGGTGAGAGGGGAGTTAGAAGAAATCAATCAAGAGTATTTTACCAACTTGCTGAAGCAACGGGGTGATATCAGCGAAGCCAGGGTGAAAGAAATTGCGGAACAAATGGAAAGCGATCGCCTGGAAGTTTTAGAAACTGTAAAACAGGCTCAAACGCGAGAAAAAGGGCAAGATTTCCGCACTCGCATCGAAGATTATCTCCGTTCGACGGGGAAAGAAGAACTCAATCCTGAAGGTATTGAACGAGACTTTGCGAAGTTGGTGGAAGATCCCCAAGCTGGCTTTGAAGATTTAAGTAGCCGTTTTGGACAATTTGACCGCGATACTTTTGTCCAATTGCTCCAACAGCGTCAAGATATCAGCGAAGAGGAAGCTAATAATATTGTTAGTCAACTCGAACGCAACCGTGATCATATCTTAAATCGGGCTAGAGAACTGCAAGAACAAGCAAAAGCGAAAGCCGATGAACTCCGTCAAAGAGTTGAAGACTATCTACGGAACACTAACAAAGACGAACTCAATCCCGAAGCTATCAAACGTGAGTTTAAAGTTTTGCTAGACGATCCGCAAGCTGGAATTAGCCTTTTACGATCGCGCTTATCGCAATTTAATCGCGATACACTGGTACAATTGCTCAGTCAGCGTCAAGATTTGAGCCAAGAACAGGTAAACCAAATTCTCGACCAACTAGAAGCAGTGCGAGATAGTATTTTACAAGTACCCCAACAAGCGAAAGAACAGTACGAAAAAACTACAAAAGCGATCGCCGAATATCTCCGCAATACCAACCTAGAAGAACTTAATCCTGAAGGTATCAGGAAGGATTTGGAAAAATTACTCGATGATCCTAAAGCCGGGGCCTTAGCATTACGCGATCGCTTATCTCAGGTCGATCGAGAAACCTTAGTTAAACTGGTGAGTCAACGGGGAGACTTGAGCCAAGAGCAAGTTAATCAAATTATAGATCGCGCCCAAGATGCGATTGGTGATATTGTGAGAGCGCCACGACGTTTAGCCAAGCGGACTGCTCAACAAGCATTAGATTTTGAAGCCAATCTCGAAGAATATCTGCGTAACACTAACAAAGAAGAACTCAACCCCGAAGGAATCAAACGCGATTTACAATTACTCTTGTCTTCTCCCCGCGCTGGAATTGGGAATTTGAGCGATCGCGCCTCGAAATTTGACCGTTCAACAATTGTGGCCCTGTTATCCCAACGCCAGGATATCTCAGAAGAAGAAGCAAACCGAATTGTGGATCAAATTGATTCTGTTCGCACTTCCATTCTTGAACAATTCCAGCAGATTCAGCAAAGAGTGCAATCAGTGTTAGATGGGGTTTTTGCCAAAGTTCGCAACTATCTCAACTCGTTGGATCGTTCCGAACTCAACTATGAAGGAATTAAGCAAGACTTTGCGAAAGTGTTCGACGACCCCCAAGCCGGATTTGAAGCATTGCGCGATCGCCTCAGTCAATTTGATCGTGACACCTTAGTTGCTGTCATCAGTTCTCGTGAGGATATTTCTCAAGAGGATGCTAATCGAATTATCGACCAAATAGAATCGGCGCGGGATGGTGTACTGCAACGAGCCGAACGCATCCAACAAGAAACCCAAAAACGCCTGAAAGCGATCCAAGAGCAAGCTAAAAAACAAGCCAAAGAAACCAAAAAAACCGTTGCAAATGCTGCTTGGTGGTTATTTGGCACAGCATTGACTTCCCTTTGTGCTAGTGCGATCGCAGGTGCGATCGCGGTTACTGGCATAACTCTACCAGGGTGAAATATCCCCGTCATTAAAAATTTTGACAAAATACCAAGTGGTATAGCCATTTTCAATCCGGTGAGCTACAAGTATGCAAATAGACCTAACCCCCAACCCGTTGCGGGAAGGAGGAAATTCAAAGTCTCTCTCCTTTTAGGAGAGAGATTTAGAGAGAGGTTTTCCAGACGTTGGGGTTTCTACCTTAGAGGTTGTTTGAAAAGTATTGGGCGAATAGAATTCGCTACTACACAAACTCTCGTCCACCTCCGTGGACTAAAAGAAAATTAAGGTTTTTAACCTGCGTAGGCAGGTTTTGTTTGTGTAGCCGCGACTTCTAGTCGCCCGGTTAGTAATAAATTAGACTTTTCAAACATCCTCTGGCTCTGTCTTGCCTAAGATCTGGCCTATAGTGTATTGCACCCACGCTATCTAACCACAACCATAGCCTGATCACGAATAATTTACAGTATTAATACTTAATAATATTACCATGACTGGTAATTAATATTGAATTATTTATATAATACATTTTGAAGTGCAAGATATGGCATATAAATGAAAAAAACCTTACCTAAACAGAGGTTTCAGGCTTTCTGCTGGCGATAGTAATAATTATTCTTTCTTATACATAGAAAAAAGTACGCTTGAGGGTTATATCATAGTTTTGTGATTCAGAATAAAGTTAGAAAGTCCTAAGACCTATGCAATTCGGTAGGAGAAAATCTGCTTGTTCTCTAGCAGCCTACTACTAGAAGCAGTGAACACATAGGGCACAAGGATAAAACATGACTATTGGCACAAGTTTGATGCCAAGATCATAAATGCATCCACAGCTTCTCAAATCTTCTGAGATTTTCAGACTTAACATTCTTAACATTAAAGAAGTGTTTTAATCAAGTCTGGTTCAGTAACCTTTTGGCACTCGTTAAATTCTCCACCTTGTGTTCTCGGCGTTGCTTAATGAAAGTATGAAATTCAAAAATTCAATACTTGAAACAGTTTCTTTTCATCGGAACCAAATTCATGCTCTTAATTAGCAATGCCGTTTTCTGATGTGGAAGTGACGAGGTAATTTTTTCCCCTCTAAGTTTAGGAGATACTCATTAATGGCAACCTTTAACGGTCAGAACTCCAGTGACGTTATCAACGCTGGTAGTGGCAACGATATCATTAACGGTAACGGCGGCAGCGATGTGATTAACGCTGGCAGTGGCAACGATAGCGTTAACGGCGGTACTGGCAGCGATGTGATTAACGCTGGCAGTGGCAACGATACCGTTAGCGGCGGTAGTGACAACGATGTGATTAACGCTGGTGATGGCAGCGATCGCGTTAACGGTGATAGTGGCAACGATGTGATTAATGCTGGTAGTGGCAACGATACCGTTAGCGGCGGTAGTAACAACGATGTGATTAACGCTGGTGATGGCAACGACACACTTGCCGGCGATGATGGCAACGACACACTTGCTGGCAGTAGTGGCAACGATACACTCGTTGGCGGTGATGGCAACGATATCCTCATTGGCGGTACTGACAGCAGTATCGTCGTTGGTTCCACTGCGAGTAATTCCATTGTTATCAATGGTTCCAGTGTTGTCAGTACTTCCATTGGTAACACTGGAGGAGATATCTTCATTAACGGAGTTAAGATTGATCCCAGTAGTTTCACTGGAGAATCAAATATCGTCATTGGCAGTAATGGGGCTACTTCCACTATTGTCACCGGAGGATCAGATGTCGATGGCAACGATATTCTCACTGGCGGTAATGGCAATGACACACTCGTTGGCAGTCGTGGAACTGATACTCTGACTGGAGGATCAGGCAACGATGTTTTCAAGTTCAACTCAGTTTCAGACAGTCGTACTGGTGTTTCACGAGATATTATCACTGACTTTGTTGGAAACGGTAACTCGCCAGGTGACAGAATCGATCTATCTACTATCGACGCCAAATCCACTATCGGGGGTAACCAAGCCTTCACTTACATTGGGTCTAGCCCATTCTCCGCAGCCGGTCAGATCCGTTATTCAGGAGGCATTCTCCAAGGTAACACTAATGCGAATCTGTCGGCTGACTTTGAGATTCAGCTTACAGGAACACCACAACTAGTGGTAAGCGACATTATCCTCTAATAGACCTGCCTTGAAAATAAGGCAGAACGCAAAATTCTGATAATTAAAATAGTCGCAGGGAGAGGTAAGTTTAGCTTACCTCTCTTTTTTATAGTGATTATTACTTTTTTTACTCAGCACTCCTTACTCAGCGCTGTTTTGTATTATAATTGTAATACAAACCGCGAAGCACTGAACATTTGTGATATTTTAAAAACACCTTACTTTTGTCAATTAGTAATCATACTGTAAATTTAGAAAAATGCAAATATCAAGTTAACCATTGTACTGAAAATATGGGGCAAGAATGAATGAAGCGTATCAATATTAAGCCTTAGCGGAGCTTAACGTACCCCTGCGGGGAAGCAAGCTACGCATAGCGTCTCGTAGAGAAGTTGTCACCTACCCAAAAATTGTGTTGCCAACCCCGATTTCAGCAAAATTTTAAGTACTATTGCTTATGGATAAATTGTATATGACCTTAAACTCTCACGAATGGGCACAGAAGGAAAAAAGATGTCCGAAAATTTGAGGGGTGAAATTGTGACAAAAAGGGTGCAGTGATAGTACTGGTCAATAAGACTTTTAACTTATTGGCAATTACTTCCTTGTACATAACTACAGAAACCACCAAACAAATCTCAATATGTGAAACCTTTGTTCCAATAAGGGTTGTGCTGAGAGGAAAAAAAGATTGTTAATTATTCTTTGTTATTAGATTGAAAAAAATCGGGTTGATTGTAGTATGATATTCTTGTGACTCTGAATACAGTCATATGTTCTAAGACCTGTGCAATTGCGTAGGAAAAAATCTGCTTGTTCCCTAGCAGTCTACTACTGGAATCAGTGAAGACATAAAGCACAAGGATATAGCATGACTCTTGGCATCAAAATTGTACCAAGAGTCATGCTATATCCAGTGCTTCTCAAATCTTCAGAGTTAACAGCAAAGACCTGTTTGAATTAGGCGTGGTTCAGTTACCTTTTTCCACTCGTTATTTCTCCACCTTGTGTCCTCGGCGTTGCTAAATGAAAGTGTGAAATTCAAAAATTCAATTTTTGAAACTGTTTCCTTTGCGCCTTTGGGAGGAACCAAATTGAATTAATCAGCAACGCCCTTTTCTGATGTGGAAGTGACGAGGTAATTTTTTTACCCTCTAAATTCAGGAGAAACTCACTATGGCAACCCCAACCGCAGATGAAATCAAAGCCGCAGCTGCAATCAAAGCCGCAGATGCAAGCAAAGCCGCAGCTGCAATCAAAGCCGCAGCTGAAATCACAATCACAAGCCCAATCACAACCACAACCACAAGCCCAATCACAACCACAACCACAAGCCCAATCACAACCACAAGCCCAATCACAACCACAACCACAAGCCCAATCACAACCACAACCACAAGCCCAATTACAACCACAACCACAACCACAACCACAAGCCCAACCACAACCACAACCACAAGCCCAATCACAACCACAACCCCAAGCATCCCTTCCGGTTCGACGACTATTAGTAGTGGTGGCAAAGATACCTTTCTCGGTGGTAAAGGCAACGATCGCTTTGTTGCCGGTAAAGGCAACGATCTTCTTAAGGGTGGAGGTGGCAACGATACCCTTATTGGCGGTGCTGGCAACGATGTCGTTGACGGCGGTGATGGCAACGATTTCCTTGACGGCGGTGATGGCAAAGATAAGCTAACTGGTGGTGCTGGCAATGATATCCTCACTGGCGGTGCTGGCGACCATTTCCTTGACGGCGGTGCTGGCAACGATGTCCTTGACGGCGGTGCTGGCAAAGATAACCTTATTGGCGGTGCTGGCAATGATATCCTCACTGGCGGTGCTGGCAATGATATCCTCACTGGCGGTGCTGGCAACGATGTTTTCAAGTTCAACTCAGTTTCAGATAGTCCTACTGGTGTTTTACGGGATGTTATCACTGACTTTGTTGGAAACGCTAACTCGCCAGGTGACAGAATCGATCTGTCTACCATCGACGCCAACTCCACTATCAAGGACAACCAAGCCTTCACTTACATTGGGTCTAGCCCATTCTCCGCAGCCGGACAGATCCGTTATTCAGGAGGTATTCTCGAAGGTAATACCGATAAGAACCTGTCGGCAGACTTTGAGATTCAGCTTGCAGGAATACCACAACTAGTGGTAAGCAACATCATCCTTTGATTTAACGGGTCGCAGAAGTCCCCATTTTCAAGGTATTCCTAAGATGGGGATTGTGAATAGTCCTGCCTTATTTTTAAGGCTGACAATTCAGGTCATGTGGAAAGGTCAACGAAAAGCCTAACCCTCTAACCCCCTTCCCGACACGGGCAGGGGGAAAATTCAAAGTCTCTCTCCTTTTAGGAGAGAGACTTTGAAGTGAGGTTTTCCACATACCGTGAAAAGTCAGATTTTTAAGGCAGGACAAATAATTCTGATAATTAAACAGTTGCGGGGAGAGGCAAGCTAAACTTACCTCTCCCTTTTACATTGATTTATGTACTTAGGCACATTGACAAAATGCACTGGGCTTTAACCTGTCAAGGATCGATGGGTGAGTAACACATTAAATACCAAAAAATCATGTTTTATACCAAGTTGCCAAAGTTAGTCTTGTTTATAATCAAGGTATGTGCTGGGCTGACTTTTAAGCAAAAAATAGCATCAAACACAACTTGGTATTGCCAACAAAATCGCTCAGATTTGCTGAAACCTCAAGATTAAGATTGGTAGTCATCCAAAACACTGTTAATTAGCAACAAAAGGACAACTGAAGAAATGGCGAATTACCAATGCTTGCTCATGTTTGCTCTCACGGCATATATATGATACAATCATGTAACATAAATAAACTACAAACTATGAGACATGGGGGGAAAAAGATGTCAGAGAATTTGAAAAGCCAAATTGTGATGCAATGGGTGCAGTGTATAGCACTGCTCAACAAGGCTTTTAACTGATTGGTAATTACTCGATTATATAAGAACCCTACTTGAATTTTGCTCAGGATACTGACAATGAAAGCTTTGTATATCAAGCCTCTAGGCAGCTTAGTTGTTCAAAAATAAAATAGGAGTCCTATACATAACAACAGAAAACACTAAATAAATGTCAATAGTTAAGACCAACTCTATAGACATCTAGTGAAATTAATTATGGGTTGTCCGAAATCCTTGGTAGGCAGAATTTATCAATTTTGCCTAAGTTCTTTTTAATCCTATATCTTAATCTTAATAAAGGTTTCAGATAGTTTATGTCCAGAGAAAAAAGATGGCTGATTATTATTTCTTATATATAGAAAAAACTACACTTAAGAGTAATATCTTAGTTTAGAATTAATATTAAAGAGTGTTCCAATCATGCTTGGATTACTCTTATCTCTTCCCACTCGTTATTTCCCCACCTTGTGTTCTCGGTGTTGCTGAATGAAAGTGTGAAATTCAAATTTTTCATGTTTGAAACTGTTTCCCTTGGGCTTTTGGAAGAAACCAAATTCATCTTTTTAGTCAGCAACTCTGTTTTCTGATGGTGAAGTGATGAGGTAATTTTTTTACTCTCTAAGTTAAGGAGAAACTCTTTAATGGCAATTAGCAACAGTCTCATCGTCAATGGTTCCCCACTTATCTCTCGCCCTGTCATAGATGGGGGTGCTGGCATCGATTTACTGAGGGGCAATGCTGGCAACAATGTCCTCAATGGGGGTGCAGGCAAGGATTTTCTCAATGGGGGTGCCGGCAACGATACCCTAAATGGCAATGGTGGCAGCGATATCCTCAATGGGGATGCCGGCAACGATATCCTCAATGGGGGTGCCGGCAACGATATCCTCACTGGCGGTATTGGCAACGACACACTAGTAGGCGGTAGTGGCAGCGATCGCCTCATTGGCGGTATTGGCAACGATGTTTTCAAGTTCAACTCAGTTTCTGATAGTCCTGCTGGTGTTTCGCGGGATATTATCAGTGACTTTGCTGGAAACGGTAACTTGCCAGGTGACAGAATCGATCTATCTAGGATCGACGCCAACTCTACCAGAGGGGGCAACCAAGCGTTCACTTACATTGGGGCTGGCGCATTCTCCGCAGCCGGTCAGATCCGTTATTCAGGAGGTATTCTCCAAGCTAGTACTGATGGGGATCTATCGGCTGAGTTTGAGATTCAGATCGTTGGATCACGACCACTAGTGGCAAGCGACATTATCCTTTAATTTCAATAGACTTCAGACTTCTTGCAAAAGTCCCCAACACCCCACTTCTAAAGGCTTGCTTTTAGAAGTGGGGTTCTTCTTTTTGATTTATGCAATTTTGGTAGGTTAATTAATTTTTAAATTCATCAGGCATAGAATTCAGGACTCAGGATTCACTATGAATTAGACATAGGAGTGAAAAAGAATTGTTTTGACGTAGCAGTGCTACGTCTCTACAAGGGTTCTGGGCAACGCATATTTAATTTCACCAGATGTCTAATGGGACAGACTACTACACAAAGCATGAAAGCAGCACCAAAAAAGCTCACAATCCTTTACCTGCTACTTTCCTCCAAAGTATACTACCCACATTCCGCACCCTAACTGTCACAAGTTCATTAGTACTTAACTAATTGTCGCTGAACAGTACTTATGAACTATAAGCTGAAGTTGTATTTTAAAGCTTAATAAGAATTTATTCTATTAATGTGTGATTAACTTAAGCCAAAGCCTCCAGGTGTGTATGTGAAAGAAGAGAGTGAAAACTCACGCGTTTGACATTACAAATAAATTTTTATGTTCATCAAATGCGAAAATGACAGTTGTTGTAACTTTCATTTCATAACCATGTTTAACCACCAAGAGATTGAAATTCAGAACATAGATCATTTAGGTATAATTGCAGGAATTATAGATGCCATAGGCTTAGTAGATATTATTAATGAATTAATCGGTCAAGAGGCACAAGAAAAAGTTAGTCCGGGACATGTAGTTAAAGCAATGATATTAAATGGACTGGGTTTTGTAAGCAGTCCATTATATATGTTTCCAGAGTTTTTTAAAGATAAACCTTGTGAACATCTAATTGGAGAAGGAGTAAAAGCAGAATATTTAAATGATGATAAATTAGGTAGAGTAATGGATAAGTTATTTATTAAAGGTTTAACTGAGATATTTTTAGAGATTACTATAAATGTAATACAAAAATTTAATATTAGTTTAAAATCGTCACATTTAGACTCCACTTCACTACATTTACATGGTGAATACAACACTAGTTTACCAGATGTAATTATTCATAATAATTCATCAAATGGTCAAATCAACTCACCACAAGCTATTGAAATTACCTATGGTTATTCTCGTGACCATAGACCGGATTTAAAACAATTTATTATAGACTTAATATCATCATCTGATGGAGATATACCAATATTTTTAAAATCTGCATCTGGAAATCAATCCGATTCTTCAAGTTTTGCTAACATATTTTTAGAATACAAAGAACAAATGCAAAAACCAGAAATAAAAAATGAAGATAGTTTAATGGTTGCAGATGCGGCTTTGTATAACGCAAAAAATATCAGTTCATTATTTGGAACGAGATGGTTATCTAGAGTCCCTATGACTATAGGACTGGCAAAAGAACTAGTATCAACATTATTATCAACTAATTTTATTAGTAGTTCTTTAACGGGATATTATTATTCTGTAGTTAAAAGTAATTATGGTGGAATTGAACAAAGATGGTTGGTTGTAGAAAGCACTGAAAGAAAAGAATCTGATTTACGAAAATTAGAGAAAAGAATATCTAAGTCAAAAACTAGTGCATTAGAACATCTGAAAAAACTACTTGATTCCAAATTTAATTCTCGTGACTGTGCTATCAAAGCCGTGGAAAATTTCAAGAAAAAGTTCAAGTACCATCAAATTGATAACATCGATTATTTAGAGAAAGAATCAAAAGATAAACAAGTTTTTTATCAATTAAATGCTTCATTATCTGAGAATATACACGCTATTAAAATAGCTTATCAAGGTGCTGGACGTTTCATACTTGCTACAAACATTTTAGATGAAAAATCTCTTAGTAATGATGATATGCTTTCCGAATACAAGGCACAGCAAAGCTGTGAGCGGGGATTTGGATTTCTCAAAGACCCCTTATTTTTTGCAGATAGTATTTTTCTTAAATCTCCAGAAAGAATTGAAGCTATGGCTATGATAATGGGATTATGCCTATTAGTCTATACTTTAGCTCAAAGACAAATAAGAAAAGCCTTATCCGCATCTGAATCTACTATTAAAAATCAGCTTGGTAAATCTATAAATAATCCGACTATGCGATGGATATTTCAATGCTTTCAATCTATACATTTAGTGAAATTTGATAATGAAATATCAATATCTAATTTGAATTCAGAAAGAGAATATATTCTGAGTTTTTTGCCAGAGAATTGTCGTTATTATTATAAATGTTAATCGGGCTGTATCTACAATCTATTTGTCATAGAGACTATTAATTAAAATTCATAGTCACAAATTGTAATCACTTTTAATTTGTATATCATAAACTAGACACAGATATTAGTTTAACATTCATAAATTTTTATCTATTAATTAAACGTAAATACTTATTGCTTCTTATTGAGAAGAAAATATTATTTAGGATAGGTAAATAATATGAGTATAGGAGCCAGGGAAGTATTTTTTTACTCTCCTTGTCGAGAAAATATTCAGTAAAAACCCCTTTGTGACAGTTAGGGTGCGGAATGTGGGATACTAAGTACAGATGCAGCATAAAATCGTGGCGAATTGAGGGTTGAAATTTAAACGCATAGGCGCCTCGCCTTCCCGCAGGGTAGGGGCGCAAAGGGAAGCGCATAGGCGCAACTCTTGGAGACGCACTCGCGTTCGCCTTTCCGTAGGGTAGGTTCGCAGAGAATTCGCTACGAATTAATGAAATGTTGTACTAAGCTAAGTTGCACCATGCCCAAACACCTCCTCAACTTTGAGGGTGTAGTGCGTAAGTTCTAGTACCATACCCTAATAGCAATTCGTAATATCCCGTGGTAAGCCGCACTTTGTGCGTCTACGTAATTGGGAAAATCAGATTACATTTGGCTGGGCTTCCAGCATTTATATCTGTAGTCTTTTTTTGGAGAATTGAGATATAACATATGTGCAAAAAAAGTCAGTCTTAAGGACGATAAAATTGCGAATAAAAACAAATTTCGAGCAATCTGAGATTGTACGCTGTTTAGCAGCAGTACTGCTTTTCGGTCAAGTGTGGTTACATTTACTCCAAGGAAAAACTTACTACCGCAAGGTTTTGCAACATCTCGTGACTGCTGGGCCAGGTTCTATCTCTCCAGTTCTTCTTGTCAGTGGTTTTGCAGGAATGATTTTTACTATTCAAACGGCGAGGGAATTAGTGCGATTTGGGGCTGAAAATGCTGTGGGAGGTGCTTTTGCCTTAGCTTTTTGTAGAGAATTGGCTCCAATTTTGACCGCTAGTATTATGGCGGGACAAGTCGGTTCTGCTTTTGCAGCAGAAATAGGTGCAATGCGAGTCACCGAGCAAATTGATGCACTTTATATGCTCAAAACTGATCCAATTGATTATCTAGTACTTCCTAGAGTAATTGCTTGTTGTTTAATGGTGCCTCTGATGACGATTTTGGCTTTAGTTACGGGCATAATCGGCGGAGTTTTTGCCGCATCATACTTTTACAAAATTATTCCCGAAATATTTTTAGAATCAGTCAGAAATTTTTTAGACCCGTCAGATTTGTTTATTATTTTGCTCAAAGGGTTTATTTTTGGTGTGCTGGTTGCTGTCATTGGTTGTAGTTGGGGGTTAACTACTAAGGGGGGAGCCAAGGAAGTCGGAGAATCTGCAACAAACGCAGTTGTTACTAGTTGGGTGTCAATTTTTATCATGGATTTTTTCCTCTCTCTGCTACTGTTTGAACAACCTGCATTTTGAACCCAAGGAAGTATTCAAAAAGATTCTCGACTTTTTTAACAAGTTGGGAATCTCAGCAAAATATCCCTCTTTGGCAAAAGAAAAATAAGAGCCAAATTTTCAACCGTAGATAGAGTGACTGGAGTTTAGACTAAAAGCAGGCGATCGCTAGGTTTTTGAGTATAATTCATTGCCTTAGCGGCATTTGGGAATATATCAACTTGTAGATTAGCGCACCCAAAGCTAAACCTCCTAATGAAAAGATAGATGCAGTCCAAAAGGCTAGCCTTTCCTTAAGACCGGCTCTTTGAAAGTCTATTCTGACTAATATAGTTGCTGAAATGATCAGTAAGGTATCAAGAAATACTCGAAACCAAGCAATCATCATAAAAAATAAGAAAGCTGCTAAAACGGCAACGCCGAAAGACCTGATATTTGATCGCAGGAAAATACTGTAGTAATAAGTCATCTTCGGCCAAGGAGCCGTCAACGTTACTATTAAAAGCAAGATAGCAATTACAGTTGCTACCCAGACAAACGCAGGAGCGCGTGTTTCAGATATTACCCAGCCCAAAGTACTATAGCTAAGTAATACTAGCGCCAGGGACACCCAAGGAACTCTTTTCAAAATTAACATGGGCTGATATTTCTAGTACAGGGTCAAGGTCTTAAGTAGGTCGGCGCAATTAAAGCTAACTGGCTAAGGCTGTCATTTGTCCTTTGTCACTTGTACTGAGCGAAGTCGAAGTATTGCTCACTAGTAAAGATTTTAAGGCTATTTACGTTTCGTAACATACTTTGATTTTTTCGCGCTAACTTACTTATTCCATAACTAAATGTAGTAACTAAAGACTTTATTTTGCTTGAGGGCTTGCTCAGTTTATAGTGCTTGTCCTCCCTCAACTAGATACTACTACCGCAAGGCGGAATTCACCCATTCAAAATTCACCCATTCAAAATTAATACAGCGTAAGCATTTCATTGATTTGGAATGGGTGGTTTATTTCCGCCGTGCTGTACTAGTATAAAAGGAGTTTTCTACTATGCGGGTGTCAATCAGACAAGAAAACTGAAGTTCTTACAGATGAAATTTTGTAGATTTTGACTATATGGCTTAAACTAGTAAGTCTATCATCATATCTCTTATAGCTTCAATTAATAGGCTGTTATGCTCTTGCCAAGAAAGCCAAACAAGTTTGTCGAGAATTGCGGTACAAAGTAGTTAAATATATTGTTAAAGATTTGTAAACTGTTAGCAGCCGAGTAGCCGCGTGTCACATTTTGTTAAGGAATTATCATGAGACAACTTGTTATTGCTGAACGCGTATGCCTCATTGGTCATATCGTGTCAAAAGCCTTTGGACTGGTAGGGATGCTACTGGTAGTACCTAATGCCGAAATGATTTTAAACTCATCGCAGGTTGGAGAAACTGCCATAGAGTTAAGTATGGCTGGCGGCGGTGTAGTTGATATCATCTTGGGAACAGTAGCTGTCTGTATTTATGCTTATCGAACGTTAGGATTGGGAACTTGGCTAGCATTTATGCTGCCAGCTGTGTTGATCTCTTTGGGGAGTGAACTTTTGGGAACTAGCACAGGATTTCCATTTGGTGATTATAGTTACTTGAGTGGCTTGGGTTATAAGATTGGGGGGCTAGTTCCTTTCACAATTCCTTTATCTTGGTTTTATGTTGGGCTATCGTCTTACTTAATTGCGATAACTGGCTTGAAAGTGGCTCAAAAGCCCAGTTTGGGACGCCATATTGCTGCTATAGCTATTGGTGCTTTGCTCTTCACTTGCTGGGACTTTGCCCTCGAGCCAGCAATGAGTCAATCTTCTCTGCCCTTTTGGTATTGGGAACAACCAGGAGCTTTTTTTGGGACACCTTACCAGAACTATGCAGGTTGGTTTGGTACTAGCGCCCTGTTTATGAGTGTGGCAGGATTATTGTGGAGAAATACTTCGATTAAATTAGAGCGATCGCAACTTAATCTGCCCTTAGTCGTTTACTTAACTAACTTTGCCTTTGCTGCCGGACTAAGCTTGGCAAGTGGGTTTTCTATCCCTGTGTTACTCGGCTTATTGCTAGGTGTGACTCCTGCTGTGGCGCTGTGGTTGAACTCCTTAACCACAACCGTTCAAGTTACTGGTGAACCAGTAAGCAAAGAAGTATCAGTAGCAAAAGTTGAAGTTGCCTTGAAATAAGCTCATAAATTAGGGAGACACGATTAATCGCGTCTGTACTAGGAAGTAGAGAAAATAAGGGAGATGAGATAGCAGACGGGCAGAAGGGAAATGACAAATGACAAATGACAAATGCCCAATGACAAATGACAAATGACAAATGACTTTAATAGTAGAAAGTGCCATCTCCCTTTTATTGCTACTGATCCAATTACCAGCAACGGCGATTCTGTTTTCGCGCCTGTTAAAGGGGCCAAGACGCCATCCTCCAATAGAACCCCAACAGCCAACACCGGAGCTTTTGGGTAGTGTTAGCGTCGTCATTCCCACACTGAACGAAGCGCTCCGCATTAGCCCTCTATTGGCTGGTTTAAGTCAGCAAAGCTACGAAGTTCGGGAAATTATGGTTGTAGACAGCAAGTCCAGTGATGGCACACCTGACTTGGTAAAAGCCTCGCAGCAAAAAGATCCGCGCTTTCGCCTGATGACAGATGATCCCTTACCCTCTGGTTGGGTGGGGCGTCCTTGGGCGTTGCATAACGGTTTTCTATATAGCTCAGACGCTAGTCAGTGGTTTCTTGGGCTGGATGCTGATATCCAACCCCATCCTGGTTTAGTTGCTGGTTTGGTGAAGACGGCCGAAGCACAAGGATATGATCTTGTTTCCCTTTCACCGCAGTTCATCCTCAAATATCCTGGAGAGTGTTGGCTACAACCAGCTTTGTTGATGACTCTGCTTTATCGATTTGACCCAGCCGGGATCAATACAGACCAGCCAGAACGGGTGATGGCAAATGGGCAGTGTTTTTTGTGTCGTCGCTCAGTTTTAGCTGCTGTGGGTGGTTACAGCAGTGCAAGGAGTTCTTTTTGTGATGATGTCACCTTGGCACGAAATATTGCGATCCAAGGGTATAAGGTCGGCTTTTTAGACGGGGCAAAGGTGTTGAAGGTACGGATGTATGAAGGGGCGATGGAGACGTGGAAAGAATGGGGGCGGAGTCTCGACCTCAAAGATGCAACTTCTCGTTCTCAGTTGTGGGGAGATTTATGGTTACTCACATCTGTTCAGGGTTTACCCCTGTTAATTGTCCCCACTTACTTGTTGATTTCTTTGCCACTCTCACACTTGCCCATTCCTTCACTCCTGCTACTAGGACTGAATTTATTCCTGGTGCTGATTCGCTTTGCGATGCTGATAGCGATCGCACCTTCCTACGATCGCACAAGCGCTAAAGGTGCTTGGTTGTTCTGGCTTTCCCCTTTGGCTGATCCCTTAGCTGTGCTACGAATCTTCTTATCTGCGTTCCGCACCCCACGCGAGTGGCGAGGAAGAAAATATAGTGATGGGTAGGGCATGGGGCATTGAGCATTGGGCATCGGGCATTGGGCATCTTACCTTGGCACTAATGTGAGTCCATTTGGAGTCAGCGTCAATATAAATATGCTTCCATCACTAACTTCAAGCACACCGTCTCCAAAAGCTTGATCATGATACGTTTGACCAAATTGATTTATAAAATGACCATCAGCGAGAACCCTATATGAATAGCTGCCAGAATTAGGGACTCTTATTTTAACCGAAGCATTAGGGTTCTGCTCGTCTACCACAAGTCGAGCAATTAGTCTTCCCTCAATATAAACCTTAATATATTCACTAACCTGCCTTGGTGCAAGCTCATTCCAAATTGAAAATTCTATTTGGGGTTCAGGTGTAACTTCCAGAGTTGGAGCAGGGCTAGCTATCGCAGGTGCTGAGTTATTGTTGCTAACATTTCCACGTCTATTTGCTGCTTCAATAACAGCATATGCACTTATCATAGCACATGAAAGAGTTACGATAGTCCAAACAAACCAAGGAACTTTAGGTTCGGTTGACATATACACCTGCTCTTAATGTTTATTTATAACTTTTTGCTGTATGCAACTACTCCATTCGGTTACGGTTACTATACCAAATTTTTCCGTATAATCACCCTTCAGGGGAGGATGAGGAAGAAATCTTTCCCCCATACTCCCCACACTTCCCAGACTTCTCTATCTCCCTCACTCCTCTTCACCTCCTACTTGATCCCCGCGTTCCAATTCCCAAAGAATTTGATTTCCTTCACGGCGTACCCGTGACACTATCCAGTTTCGCCAACGCCATTGATCTCCCCGACTTGTAACAGCGCTGGCGTGGACATCCATCAAGTCTGCTAACTCAGAACTGGTGATTAAGTAGCCTTTTTCAGAAATTTCGTCAGCTATACGCAGAGTTTCGACTAAGCTACGGAGTTGCGAAACCCTCATTTCTGGCGGTTTTTCATCGGTTGAGGCCGCAGTTGGCCCAGTTGATGGTTCCATAACGGTTATTTCTGGTGCAGAAGTACTGATTTCTTGCGGACTTTGGTTAATTATTCGAGAGTTTTTTTCATAATCAGCTACTTTTGCTACATTTATTTCATTTGATGAAGGTAAAGATTTATAAAAATCTGTAAGAGATAATTGTTGTAGGGAAGGGGTTTGGCCACTTGCATAGGTGCGGGCGATCGCATCACAACGTTCGTTACCTATGTTACCAGAATGTCCCCGCACGTGTTGCCATTGTACCTGTTGGGTATTAAGTTCATCCAATATTTCTAAAAGGTCTTGGTTTTGGACGGGTTTACCATCTGCCTTTTTCCAGCCCTTGTTTTTCCAGCTTTTTACCCACTTGGTAACGCAGTTAATCAGGTATTCGCTATCGGTATGAAGGGTAATGGGTTGGGCTTGTTGAGATGTTTGCAAAAATTGAAGAGCTGCGATCGCAGCTTGTATCTCCATTTTATTATTAGTGGTATGAAGGGATGCATCGCCCATTTCGTGGATTGAGCCATCGCTGAAGTAGACGACAACACCCCAACCGCCAGGGCCAGGATTACCGGTACAAGCACCGTCGGTGTATATGCTTTGAATTGTGGGTTGGGTGGACATGATTAGGGTATCGAACGGGGAAGGACGCTAAGGGAAGAGTTATTAGCGGCAAATTTTTTAACAATATCCAGGCTATCATACTGATAAATTTTTCCTTTAAGGACACAAAGAAAGAAGTTAAAAGAGTTTGGCGCAGCCTGACAAAGAAATGAAGGAAGGAGTGAAATTTTCATGATGAAAATTAGTTGCTCTGTACCCTCAATTACGAATTACTTTCCTTGTGCCGTCCTTCGACTACGCTCAGAAACCGCGAAATCGAGGTATTACGATTTAGTAATTATCTAGTCAATCTTCATCATCATACAAATTTTCCATTTCCTCACTAATTAGCGCCTGAAAATCTTCGTCACAATGATTATGCAAATGAACCGCAGCAGCTAGGAGTTCTGCTAGAATTTCAGCTTGTTGGTTAGTAGTTAAACTAGTTAACTGTAATTGGTTAACTAATGCTTGTACTTTCAGGCATTCTGTACCTAATTCTGCAATCAAGGTACTGAGGGTTGAATTGGTCACTGCAAGGGGGCGATCGCTAATCTGCATATTTATTGTGCCAATCTTTTACGCGCTTGTTGAATTGCCTTGTCAAAAGCACGAATCTCTTTTTCCCAATGCTTAATTAAACCTTCGTCAGGAAAACTATTCTCTAATTCCAGTTTAATCTTTTCTTGATGTTCAGTAATTCTTTGAGCTAGAGATTCAATCGCCTTTTGATGGTGCTTCTTACTCATTACTCCGAACGATAGGCAAGGCGGAGACTTTGGATTAAAATTACCAAAGATGCGATCGCCATTAACCCGCCCCAAAACCAGTAAGGTAAAAGCAAATATCGCTGCATTTGCGCTGTATCAGAGAGTCCAAGGGGGCCAGCAGACCTACTAAATAGATAATCAAGTTGATGGTACGTACTCACACAAGCTTGTACACCCAAAAATTGAATGACAAACCCTTGTGCCCAGCGAGGGGCTTTCAGGGCGATACCCAAGATTATTAAACCCAGCAAGGGAATTGCCACGAATCCAAACCAGGAACGTACCCAAATTAATGTGGAAAAGAGCAAAAAACTTCCTAAAATTTTTAAACAGAGGGTTGCTGCTGTAAAACTGCGGGAAGCCAGAATTAAAGCTGCACCTGCAAGAGGCGGCCCCATTGGCCCTGCGGCGGCGATCATTGCCGGGACAATGGGCCCCAATGACGACCGGATGCCATAAGTTGCGACACCGGAACCATTGCTAAAAATCTCCAATTTCTGAAACTGTCCTCCTAATAGCAATGCCATTAAGCCGTGACCCATTTCATGAAACCAAGTTGCCAGAATTGTAAATGGGTATAAGATATAATCACCTCCTGGAACTTGCCACAGTAAAGCAGTTGCGATCGCTGCTGCAATTAGCCAGGTTAGCCCCATGCGTTCAACAACTGGCGGGGCTTCTTTGGTGAGCAAGGTTTCAAAATTTTTGCTTGATTCCCTCATAAAACCTCGATTTTAGATTTTAGACTTTCCTGCAGAACGCACTCGCGTTCGACTACGCTCAGTCGAAGGATTTTAGATTTTAGATTTTGGAATTTAGATTATTGCCCAGATTAATTCATCAGGCATTTAATTTTGGATTTTAGATTATAGATTATCCCTTCAATCTCAAATCGAGAGTGTAAGTAGGTCGGCGCAATTAAAGCTAACTGGCTAAGGCTGTCATTTGTCATTTGTCCTTCGTCATTCACAAGGGTTTTAAGCCTATTTACGTTTTGTAACATATTTATGTTTTTTCGCGCCAACTTACTTATTTTTATCTATCCTATAGGACTCCTACTTGATTGCGTGAAAAAAACTTAGTATACCTTTATTTCTTTTTCCCTGCTTCCTGCTCGCTGTTCCCTCTCTCTACAAGTTATTCAGTAATCAAATCAGATTCCTATAGCCTAATTATTAAGGTAATGGATTTGCCGGCCAATGCAACAATTCGCACCTGGAAGCGACGGTCGTAAACTATGGAGCTATCAAGAACAACATAGTTAAGCTGATGCGGGTCTAAATTGTACATTGCGATCGTTAAGACTGTCCTAAGTCAATTGGTCATCTCTCCTTTGAAATACAAATGACAAATGACCAATGACAAATGACAAATGACAAATGACCAATGACCAATGACCAATGACAAATGACTAATGACAACCTCACGAGTAAATATACAATTTAAATGCGTAACAGCTTATCCGTCGCTTGTGTGATGCGGTTCATTTATTTATCCTCCAAAATGGATGCCGGAGGATGGGCAGAAAATGCCTAGACCGATGTCACAATTAATGGAGAATCAGTTAAGCAAGTTGAAACAGGAATGTCATCAAGTCTCCTTTACCCAAGCTGATGCGATCGCCTGGTCGCAAGCGATGACGATTCCCTGGTAAAAGCGGCAAATTATTAATGTAAGTACCATTAGAACTTCCCACATCCTCTACATAATGGGCATCTCCCTCGACGCGAATATCTGCATGAATCCGCGAGACAATTTCGGAATTGGGAAATCCGGAAACATCTATATCTGGGGGAATCCGGTCATTGGGCTTGCCGATATGAATTACAGAAAAATTTTGGGGTAATTCAATTAAGCGATCGCTTTGAACGTGGATTAACCGCGCCGTAACCTGCTGCAATTGGGTTCTGGCAACAGTTGCAGTTGGTGCTGTTGGCTCTTTTACTTCGGCTTCAGACACTGGCGCAGGTTCCAAAGGTGGTGGAGTCGGAATACTTTGTACAGAGACTACGGGTTGAGCGGCCACAGCTGGCACTGGTTCTGGGGGAACTGCCACCTCTGTTGGTGGTAAAGATGATTCGGGAGGATCGGAATTGGTAGATTCACTGCTTTTTAAGGCATTTAGTTGTACAACTTCTAACAGTGGATCGGGTGGAACTAACGGCGGCACTTCCAGAGAGATATCGGGAGTGACTGTTGTAGCTACTGGGGTATGAACGTGTGGAACTCCTGCTGAGTGAAGGTTATAGCCACACTGACCACAGAATGCAGCATCTGCCTGCACAGTTGCCCCACAACTGGGACAGTTAGTAGTTGCGGGTAACGGTGTATAGCAAGCTTCACACTGGACAGCGCCATCAGGGTTGGGATGATTGCAATTAGGGCAGACGATCATCGATATTTAGCCTTTGTTCAAGATCATCATAAAAATAGGTAGGACTGGCAAGCACAGGGCGACCCTAGCTTTAGATTCTAGCAATTACTGCTAATGGAACAATCAATTGGACACTCTGACGGGAGCAAAGGGAGCGGGGGAGATGAGGGAGATGAGGGAGATGAGGGAGATGAGGGAGATGAGGGAGATGAGGGAGCGGGGGAGATGAGGGAGCGGGGGAGATGAGGGAGATGAGGGGGATGGGGACGATGAGGACACAAGGAGAATAACCAATGCCCTGTTTGCCCCATGCCCTGTTTGCCCAAATTCAATATTGAAGTTCCAAACCTGCTGCCGCATCTAGCAGCCACCAAAGTTCTCCTTGGGGCTGAATTAAGCGGGATGGGTAAGTGAAGTCATCGGCTACAGGTGCAAAAACTTGCGCTAAAGCTGGTCGTTTATTAGCACCAGCAATCACAAAAATCACACTGCGACCAGAGTTGATGAAGGGGTATGTGAAAGTTATCCGGGGATTTCCGTCTTTGTTACCCACAGTAACTAGGCGATCGCGTACTTTGAGAGCTTCTGTGTGGGGAAACAAAGATGCAGTATGTGCATCATCACCCATTCCTAGTAATACTACATCCAAAGCGGGAAACTCGACCCCAGAAGTATGGAAAAATTCTTTGATCTCTTGTTCATACTTGGCAGCAGCTAATTCGGGATTGGCTGACAAAGTTGGTACGGCGTGAATGTTAGCCTCTGGAATGTCAACATGATCTAGCCATGCGCGACGCGTCATCAGTTCATTGCTATCGGGATGAGTTGGTGGTACGTAACGCTCATCCCCCCAGAATATATGAATTTTATCCCAAGGCAGTTTTTGATTAGCAATCGCTTCGTACAAGGGTTTAGGTGTACTACCGCCAGATAAGGCGATGGTAAACCGCCCACGCTCTTCAATGGCAGTTTCTAACTTCGACAGAATTAATTCTAACGCTCGTGCAACCAGCGCTGGCTGATCCGGAAGAACTTCAACGGTTTTATTCATGGCTTCATCGTCATATTGCTGGCTTCTGGCAATACAATACCGAACTTATTACAATCCTCCTTTTTAACTTTTGAAACATTTAACATCGTGCATTGGGTAAACTGAAAAAATAGACGCTCCTTATCACCTTCAACGCTAAGTTGTCAGTAGTCAGTCGTACTAACTACTAACAACCCTCATGATTATTTTTATTTACACCCAGTTACTTGATACTTTGTTGATTAAGGCCACAAAGGATACATTTATTAATTCTTATTAAAAATTAATAAAACTAATTAATCACAAATAGCGCTTCCCAGTTAGCGATCGCTTCACGTTGGGCAATTAACAATTCCTGAATTCCTTTTTGGGCGACATCTAGTAGTTGATTCAACTGAGTGCGGCTAAAGCTGCCTTCTTCGGCTGTTCCTTGGACTTCAATGATTCTCAAATGTTGATTCATCACCACGTTAAAATCTACTGTTGCAGCCACATCTTCGAGATAATTCATATCCAAAAATGGCTCTCCCTCCAGTAATCCTACGGAAACTGCTGCTACTTGTCCACACAAAGGCGATCGCTCCAACACGCCCTCTTGCAACAATTTAGAAATCCCATGAGCCAAGGCTACAAACGAGCCTGTAATGGCTGTTGTCCGAGTTCCAGCGTCTGCTTGCAACACATCAGCATCCACAGTCAGCGTCCATTCTCCCAGTGCCTCAAAATCCACTACTGCGCGTAAGCTGCGTCCAATTAAACGTTGAATTTCTTGCGTCCGTCCAGATAACTTCAATAATTCCCTTTCTTGTCGTTTTTGTGTAGCAGATGGTAGCATCCGGTACTCAGCAGTTAACCAGCCTTTACCAGTTCCTTCGAGAAACTTTGGAACTCCCTTATTAACGCTAACAGTACAAAGTACCTGAGTATCACCGCATTTTGCGAGAACAGAACCGGGGGCAAAGCTGGTGAAACTGGGGTAAAAGCTGATCGGACGTAGTTGGTAAGGAAGACGACCGTCAGGACGCTGCCAAGCCATTGGAGTTGCCTCAAATTTTACAAAACTGCCTTAAGATTACCTTAGTGTCACTGGGAATTGGGCATTATTTATTTCCTTTGCTCCCTAATCCCCCTCATCCCCCTCATCCCCCTCATCCCCCTCATCCCCCACTTCTTGATCTAAGGAACCGAAAGCAGAGTCAAAATATTTTGCTGCACCATCTCTGGTGACTGGTCGCCGTTGATGGTCAATAAGCGGCGACGACGGTCGTAGTATTCTAGGATGGGAATGGTGCGATCGTAGAATAATTCTACACGGCGCTGTACAATTTCTGGTTGGTCATCTGGTAGCGATCGCCCCAAGGATCGGCTAACCATTACTGCTTCTGGAACTTGGAGATAAATTGCCCAATCTAGCTTTTGACCTAAATCATCCAATAAAAAATCTAATTCTTCAGCTTGGAAGGCAGTACGGGGATAGCCCTCTAAGACCCAATCACAGTTAATATCTGGTTGTCTGAGACGAATTTGGATCAATTCAATGATCATTTCGTCTGGAACTAACTCGCCTTTTTGGATATAAGGCCGTGCGTGGTAACCTAGTTCACTCAGGCTAGCGTAAACCGAAAGAGAAGTCCGGGGATCGGCTTTTGACCATCGAAATTCCGGCAGAGGCTTGTCACCAGATATTGCTTCCCGTAAAATCTCACCTGTAGAAATCAGAGGAATATCAAAGTATCTGCAAAGCCTTTGCGCTTGAGTGCTTTTCCCCGATCCTGAACCTCCCAGAATCACCAATCTCACAACAATTTACTCCTCATCCTGTCAAATTCACTACTTTCTAAATCTCTTTTGCCCAAACAACCGATCAATCTAACATTTTGCGATTTTCAGACGTTCTGCCCAGCTTTTTTAAATATTTGGAACTGTACCTTATGTGTTTTCATTTTTACAACACCTTCCCGAGAAAAAACGAAAATTTCAATTAAAATAACCCTTGACTTCAACACAAACGTAGTGTTTGACTAAGAATGCAATTTGCCAAATCCACCACACCTGTGAAAACAGATTTATTATACAGGCAGTTTTGTAAGAATTACTGACACCAGAAAGCATTAATTTATTGTATTTTTTTGAACTTAACCCTATGGTTGCCCAGCTAAAAACTCCAAGTATCAATTCAACCCTTACCTTACCATATCCAGTAGAAGGACTAGTGCAAGTTTTCACTAGCTCCCATCGCAACTTTTTTACGAGCGTCATGGCTCAATCACTGAGAATAGCTGGACAAGGAACCCCAGTATTAATAGTGCAGTTTCTCAAAGGAGGTATTCGCCAAGGACAGGAAAGACCCATACAATTAGGACAAAAGTTAGATTGGATTCGTTGTGATTTGCCTCGTTGTATCGATACACCGCATTTAGATGATACCGAAAGCCAAGCTTTGCAAAAGCTGTGGCAGTATACACAACAAGTGGTGTGTGAGAGTAAGTATTCTCTCGTTGTCTTAGATGAGTTAAGTTTAGCGATTAACTTTGGTTTAATTCCGGAAACGGAAGTTTTAGCGTTTCTAGCAAAACGCCCTCCCCACGTCGATATCATTCTCACAGGGCCAGAGATGCCAAAATCTCTCTTGGATGTAGCAGATCAAATTACAGAAATCCGCCGGAGTTATCGACCTTAAGCAATCCATCTCCAATTGATAAGTTGCTCAAAAGGTGAGTTACCACCGGTAGTATTTAAGTGGACGAGAATAGCGCTGGTAAGGATTTTTATTTGTGCTGTTGTCTCCACTGTTTCAAAACACTCTCAAGTTGAGTCAAAGCATCTTTATAGTCTTTGAACTCGATTTCAGAAAATACAGTAGGTATACCACGAGGGAATCTCGATATTACTTTACCTCTTTCGTAGAGTAAAATAATTGGAATAGCATTTGTATCTGCATATGCTAGTTCCATCCCGACACCTAGCGAAGCATAACCAATGTAAGCAATAACTAGGTTAGATTTGATAACTTGGTGCTTGTCAGTATCAAAAACTTGACGAGGGCTGATATTAGGATTATCAATGGGGTCAGTGTTTAGATGGGGAACATAACTCTGAAATCCTATTTCGTCGCAAAGTGAGCCGATCGCTGTATAAAAAGCCTTGATTTTATCTAAACAGAAAGAATCTCTAAAACGAAGTACTACAGAGCTATCTCGGTAATTACTTACTGAAATTAACAGTTTGCCTGTCCATCCTGGATCTATTGTGGTAGAAATATGAGACAAACCATAAAGAACAGCTTTTGAAACCATTGCATGTATGGTAGCGCCGACTTCTTTAGACAAACTGACTGATTCTAGGGTTTCAATAACTACCGTATCGTTGGGTTCAATCTCAATCTCTTTCTCTTTCTCTATATCAATTTCACGCTTATTTTTCCAAGAAAATCCTTTTTGCCCTACTCTAAAATCATAACCAACAGGGGTTAAGTACTTTTCTTCAAAGGGATCTATATATATTCCCTCTGTTGGATTATTTTTTCTGTCTTCTATTTGTTGTTTAATATCTGTATCACTCAACATATTTAATAAGTATGTTTTGTTATGAGTTTATGGATTTTGTACAATGTCAAAACTGACAACAGATGTAGAAGATAGCAGGAATGAGGATGCTCTTTTTGCTGTGGCTTCAGAAAGCTTAACTTGCTTGAGGATAACTAGACCTTCATTGACAAAAGAATCTCTCACTAAGGCTTTCTCGCCGCTATTGAAAGAAGTTTCATAAAACACTTCCTTAATCCCTGCGGAGATAATTAACTTTAAACAAGACAGACAAGGTTCTAGGGTGACGTAAATACTTCCACCATCTGTAGACGTACCATGCTTTGCTGCTTGTGCGATCGCATTTGCTTCCGCGTGTACAGCCCTTGATGGTAAAGTTTTGCTAGCATCACAGCTACTCAATCCTGGATAACAGTAGCCCTGAGCCGTACAGTGGGCGGAACCAGATGGTGAGCCATTGTAACCTGTTGCTACGACCTGCTTGTTTTTGACAATCACAGCACCCACGGGAAAGGCTAAACACGTTGAACGAGTTGCTGCAAGTTTAGCCAACATCAGAAAGTATTCATCCCATGTTGGTCTTTGATGGCGTTCGTCGATTGGGGAAATATCTTGCATAATCTGTCAATTTCAAACTTTATTCTACTGCCTTGCTGACAACGCAATCCACCCTAGTAAGTAGAGCGGCGTAAATAATTAAAGGTTTGTAGTGAGGACTAAAATCCTCATTCATTTAAGGGCTGAAGCCCTCACTACAAACTAATATTAAGATTTTTTACATTACTTAACTTAGTTTGATTTATTCTCACCGACTTACTTATTGCTAGTTATTTATATGAATTACAGTTTTTTTAAATTACTGATCCTGAATGTAAGACTTGTCAATTTTAATACAGTTACTAGCCTTTTGTAGCTCTATACCTAAATAACCAGTATGTTCAGGCTGAATTGCTGGAGAGGTAGAACAAATATCTCTTAGTAGGGTGAGGGGATTTTTCCCACGATAAGACTTAATCACCTCACCACTACCAGGGGTTGTGTGGGTAATGACTATCTCTTTACCGTCAACCTCAATTAGGAAATTGCCAGAGGGATCATAATAACTACGCTGATTAAAAATTGCAGTGTATTGATTTGCAATTAACCTCTCTGCATTGTCCCAAGTATCATCATAAATATGAGCAGACTGACTGATAGTAATCAATGGCCCCATTTTCAATTCATATTCAGAACCCTTAAAAATTTCATTTTTAATATATTGTTGTAAAGCCCTCAAAGCAAAAGCATTTGCAGGCCATGCAGCAAACATATCATTACTTCTAAGAGTTGCAGTTAATGATAATTCATTATCAACCACTCTCAGCCAAATATGATTAAGACAAGGGCTACCACCTTTTTCATGGTCTTTTACATCCCATAAATTCATCACTGCACTAGCAGCATCAATTTCCCCAATTAACTTCTGAATCACCTGGTCAATTTGATCGCGCCCAAACCAGGAACGTAAACGTTGACCATAAGTATATTTCAACCCTTCCCTATAAGGTGCATCATCTAAAATCTGCGAAACGTATTCTTCAAGAAAAGGGCGGTCAATTGGTAAATAATTCGGTTCAGGAAAATAAAACTCAGCAGGCTCATCAGTAACAATTGCCATTAAATCAATTAATTCTTGCCATTTCCCATCATAGCCAGTTGGTCTAATTGTTCCTGTTGTCTTAATCCGATGAATGATTTTTACCCAAGTTTCGGCTATAGTTTTACCTTCTATTCGATGTCCATAACGCGAGCCTGGTAAAACAGTTGGTTCAACGACAGACATGGGAAATTCTACAGGCGTTCCCCAAGGGTAAAGTGGTTGCAATTCTGCATAAGATAAAACTTGCCTAACTGCCTCAGCAATTGATTTAACTTCTTTGCACTCTACAGAATGACGTAGTTTTTCTAGCGTATTGATATCAATTTCAACATCAATATAACCAGGAATCGAAGAGCGAATTACCCATGCTCTCCGCCCAGTATCGCTAACAGCTTCTTCAACACCATTACGAAAAAAGTCTAGCAAGCACTCTCCAGCACCAGCGTTCTTGTCTTCTTTCGTAGCATTGAGAACAACCAAATAGCGGACGTGGGGATTCAACAGCAAATTGCGAATTAGTAAGTTTATCCCCCTTGTGGGCGAATATAGTTGCCCAATTACAGCATAATCTTCGGGTTGCAGGTGTTTAGCGATCGCCTGCCTTACTGTCCATCCTGTAATCACTGCTGTCTGACCTAGACCATAAATAAGCTGGTTGGGCTTGTGCAGTGCTTTGTACTCGAATTGGGTTGCCTTACCCGTTGCTGTCATGATTGGCTAAAATACAAAAATTAATAATTCCGTATCATATCACTAAATCTAAATTATTCAGCATTGCTTTTGCAATCACCTCCAAAACTTGCAACACCTGAGTTTGCAAATGTGGAAAATCTCTAAGAATTCAGTTAAACCAGCTTCGCCTTCTAGATAGTCAAAAAAAGTCTGCAATGGAACTCGCGTTCCAACAAACACAGAAGTACCACTCATAATATCTGGATCACAGGAAATAATTCGGCGATCGCGTAGAACTTTTTGAATATCCATTCTCTTGCAAATGTCTATATTTAGAGATAGTCTAATCTTTGATTCAGATTCTAGCTCTAAGTCAGGAGTTGGAGCGATCGCTCTAAATCATACCCAAAAGTCGGAGTGCGATCGCTCTGTCCTACAAAACATTCCGTAAATCTTGAATTGTATTTGCTACAACGATCCTGCGTAAAATCCCTTTCAATTGCCCTAAGTCAGAAATTTGCGAAACTTGCGACATCAACTCCAAACCATCGCTGCCAAATTTCGCCTCTAAAGTTGTTTCGATACTAGAGATTATTCCTCGTGCTTCTCCTCGTGCTTCTCCTTCTGCTTGTCCTCGTGCTTGTCCCTCACGTAAAATTTCTTGATACCAAGGTGACTCTCTTAAGACTGTCATATCCCACCTCATGATTTCCTGAACTAGATTTCGCCTGTCACAATGTCGGGAATTCCTGTCACCCATCTTGCCCAATTATTTGGTGCAAGACTGATTAATTTTTTAGTACTAACATCGGCAGATTTGTTCATTCAAAGGTATTCGATTTTTTGTCTAATCGGAATTCGTGCAAGTTTAATCCACTATCACTTACCACCAATAAGTAGATGTCACCAGAAATCACGTACGGAATTAACTTACAAAATCAACACTGCAAGAATGTGATCGCAATTTTGATTTCCGGCCCCTTTTGGCGGTGACATATACTAAGGTGCTAACCTCGCCTTACCTAGACGCTGCTTTTCATACCATTGTGCGATCGCTGGTGCCCAATCTTCAAAATGAGGCCACATCATTTCACACAATTTTTGAATTTCAAGTTGAGCATCTTTCTTATTTCTCAGGTCACAAAAATGCAAGAAAGACCTTAAATTGAAACTTACTACAAAATGCTGGCGATAATCAAAAGGCACTTTACCTCTTGCGTGTTCTTCAGACATTCCAGCCTCAAAATCAGCTTTATATCGTTTAGCTGCTTCTAGACACCACTCCAAATCTGCTGCTCGTTGCTCTGGTGAATAGTGGTACTTTTTGCCTTGTCTATCAGTGTAATAACCAACGGGACGTAGATAAAAAACATCTTCTATGTCTTTCTTACCTTCTACTACATCAATAAATTGGTTGCCTGTGTAACGGAAAGAGTTATGAACTGCCATACCATTAGCAACAAAGTTATGCCAACACCCTTCTACTTCTAGGTCATAAGTCATTTTTTGTCCAAGGTATTCTACACTTTTGACTTTGACTGAATGCGCTTGGAGTTTTTTGCCCAGTGGCTTTGGTTTATGTTGCCAATTTTCTCTATCGATGATGGGATTATAAAATTGAGCAAATTCCGTTTCTTGGTTGTTCTGATGAATAGATTCGTGACACTCTTTGCATAAAGTCACTAAATTTTCAAAGTCATAAGCATAGGATTGATCGGCATAAACTGGTACTAGATGGTGAGCATGAAGAATACCACCCCGAACTCTACATTTTTGACAAATATAGTTGAACTTGTCGTGTACTACTGGCGCAATTTCCCTTGTCCATGCACCTATTAGCTCACGCTCAGTGGATGTACCCCCTTTCCAAAAATTCGATTCTTCTCCTCTTCTAGTATATTTTTTGGCATTATCAATACGTTTTTGACTACTTTCTTCTGATAGGTTTAAGTTGTAACCACCTTTACCCTTATTCCACGGTTTTTTTGTGCCAGAGGATTTCTTATTCAAGGATAATCCGTAAGTATAAATCCATTTTTTAATTGCTTCTATTGAGCAGTTAGCCAATGCTGCCATTTCATCAGCATGAAGTCCTTGATCAAGTTGTTCTTCTAACCAAGCTTTATCTCGATAAAGTGCATTAGAGTTATAGTTCCAGGGTTGATGGCCATTAGAAAATTTACTATCTTTTTGGTTTAAAGTTAATCCATATCTATTAGCCCAGTTTCTTAGTGTATTGATTGAACATTCAGACATTTGTGCAATCTCTAATGCAGACAATCCTTTTGCAATCTGAGATTCCAGCCATTCTCGATTTCTGTAAAGCCGATTGCCTAGTACTGCCATACCATTACACATTACATGGCATAGCTTAGTCATTTTGGCTACGCTACCATTATGATTAGTAACCAAACCAACTGCATCACCCATTCTTTGCCAGCCTTGTGAAGTAAAAAGGCGGTGATTAACCGTGCAATCTAAAGTTTTTCCATCTTCTAAAGTTACTCGGTACACTGGCTGAAGACCACTACACATTACGTCCTTGATATGCCCAACTTCAAACAAGCCAGTCTCTTCGTTGAGAACTCGCAGGCGCATTTTGCGGATACGTTGTTTACAGTCACGTCGATATTGACCAGGTGATTGTCCATTTCTACCGCGAATCGACCGTTGACGAATCGCTTTTTCCCCATTAGTCCAAAGGTCGTATAACTCTCCAATGGTTTTTTTCAATTTCTGGTTACTTTGACCTTCACAGTTAACGAAGGTAATTTCTGTATCAGATGCCAGACATTGAACATCAAATGATACGCCGACGCGATGGGTACGGGCCTGCTGCATCACACTGTGGGGAAAGTAGCCACAGTTGAAAACAATCTGGGGATGCTCTAGAGGCCCATAGTGTCCCCTTTCACCTGCTAAAAGTCGCTTAACAATAACTTCGCCGCTTTGTGACTCCGAGGGCCAGGAGTCGCGCTCATCAAACACGAACCCATCAGTATAGTCTTGGTGCATCGCGGCATAAATCACCTGCTGCGGGTTGGGTGTTTTGGCAATAACCTCTACTCGAAATCGATGCATTAGGTGTTAACGAATGAATTTGTGACTGAAAGTGCTTACAAATAAGGAGTAGAGCCTGTTGCTTAGACATGGCTTTCAACTCGATTCATCATCATATCTCTTCTTTGGCTTGGACTTCTACTTGAGCAGATTAAGATCCTTTACAAATATTAATAATATTGTTACAGTTGTTTACATAAATCAAAGACAGGGAAAAATCCATGCGCACAAACACTGCTATAATTGACGACCAAGGCAAACTGAACAACTTTGCGATCGAGCCAAAGGTTTATATAGATGAGCAAGGCGATCGCACTGGTTTCACTCCCTATGCAGAAATGCTCAATGGTCGTTTAGCAATGATTGGTTTTGTCTCTCTCATAGCATTAGAAGTATTCACAGGACACGGGATTATTGGTGTTTTGGCAAGCCTGTAAAAACTAATTAACATAACTTAATTCTCAACAAATGTAAGAGACGGTAAATTTACCGTCTCTTAATTTATGGAAAACTTAGTGGTAGAGTAAAAATATACTGATAGCAAAAGCCCTTAGTTATCAGCGTAAAGTTATCAGGTAAATTATGGTTTTAACTGCTTCGACTATGTTGCCACTAGGCACAAAAGCACCAGATTTTAATCTACCAGAAGTGGTATCTGGAAAGGGAACTTCACTTTCCACCTTTGCAGATAAAAAAGCGCTGTTGGTAATGTTTATTTGTCGGCATTGCCCATTTGTAAAGCACATCCAACAAGAATTAGTGCAGTTAGGAAAAGACTATTTTTCAACTGATTTAGCGATCGTTGCCATCAGTGCTAATGATGCAAAGAATTACCCAGATGATGCGCCACAGTCGTTACAAGCATTCGCCACAGAACAAGGGTTTAATTTTACCTTATGCTACGACGAGAGCCAGGAAACGGCAAAAGCTTACACAGCAGCTTGCACACCAGATTTTTTTGTATTTGATGATCAACGCCAACTTGTTTATCGGGGACAATTAGATGATAGCCGCCCCAGTAATGGTAAACCCGTAACAGGCGCAGATTTACGCGCAGCCATTGAAGCAGTGCTAGCAGGTAAACCTGTTACAAGCGAGCAAAAGCCGAGTGTTGGTTGCAATATCAAATGGAAACCTGGAAACCAACCCAGTTATTTTGGTTGAAAAGGATTGGGGATTGGGGATTGGGCATAGGTTATTCTCCTTGTCTGCCTTGTCTTTCTCCTTCATTCCCACTCCCCACGATTCAATGTTTAATTTCCAAATTTAGTATGTAGCACCCTAGTTGGACTTTTTCTGCCCACAATTCATATTCTAGACGCAAATGTTCTGGCAAGGGATGCCCGTTGAGAGTTAAGCTACTAGTAAAATTTCGTAAACGAATCGGATCGTTAGGTTGTAATGACTCAGTTGGCAACCAATAGCGACTAATGCCATAAACGCCCTGTTCCCAGAAGTGACGGTAACTCACTTGAGCGTTACCTTGCATGGTCATGATGACCCGGTAAGGGGAAATCTCCAGCCACAAAATCCTGGGACTGCTAGGGGCGTAAGCTTTACTCTTACTTTGGGGAAGCGTGTCCTCTGGACTTACAACACTCTCTACTTCACAGCTAATTAAGGGCGGTGCGGTTAGCAACAAATGGAATCTATCAGTATCTTTTTGATACAATGTTCCGGCAGTTTCGACAACAGACCAGATTGGTAGGTCAGTGGAAATAAGTGATAAGCACACGGGCTTGCGGTGATGGGTCAGCATGGGAGCGATAAGGGCTAAAAGCTATTGAACAAAATGAAATAAACACTCTAGCTGTCTAATAGGTCGGGGTAAGAAACTAAATAGTAAAGCAGGCTTAAGATTAATGAATCCGGTGATTTGTTAATAAGCTACACAAATCTGGGTGAAACAGGTAGAATGTCAGGCTGTACAGTAAAAACGGTACTTTTTCTAAAGAGAGCTAATTCGTAAGTCAAGCTTGTAAATATTCTAAGGCTATAGCCTCAAAACAGTGGGAGTTGGTTTAGATGCTAAGAAACCTTCTTGAGAGACTTCCCCTAGATGGAGTAAGTTTCATAGAGCCAAAAGCAATAGGACACTAGGAAGGAAGTCACCAGAAGCGACAAACTGAGTCGCTGATAAACTTCTGGTGTATTCAAAAGCCAGTGTATCCTAATGTCGGCTTCTGTCATAACCGTAAAAACTCACGAAGACCTTTCTCACAAGTTAATTATTTAGCGGCCCCTTTTAGCTGTATTTACGGGGTCGCATCCGGGTACTTGGGGATAAATCTATCTCTCACCGTGCTCTAATGTTGGGCGCTTAAGCTCAAGGTTAAACCGAATAACTCTCGCATAATACTGTGATTGATGTTGGGAATTTTGGTATCTCATATCATGTCCGCATAATTAGTTATGATTCCCACAGTCATTGTACCCTACACGCCAGATGCACAACGAAGGGGAGACCCCAGACGCTCTCTACGAGACGCTACGCGCGTTCGCAGACTCGCTAACGCAAAACTGAATTACGAATTACGTTAGCGCAGCGTTGACGAGTATTCGTTGGCGGAGCCTCTCGTAGAGAGCGTCATTACGAATTACGAATTATTTACAGCAGTTTTCATGTATTTGAACCACAAATAGACCTCTCTCCAAACCTCTCTCCTACGAGGAGAGAGGCTTTGATTTTCTCCCCTTCCCTTGTAGGGAAGGGGCTGGGGGTTAGGTTTCATAATTGTGGTTCATTTACCTGAAAATCGCTGTAATAACGGGTGATGGCTCTTTGCTCCCGCGTCACATCCCTTGTAGTTAAACCTTTGCAATAAATGGAACCAAAATTTGGGGATGCAAGGGCAATTCTTTAGCGACTTGCTTTCTCAAAAGTGTGAACAGGTGATGAGTGTTACAGGCTGGTACTTATTTGGGAATACTTTTATAGGAGTGATCAAAAAGGCGATCGCCCTAACACTTTCAATTTAAATGTATTGTATCACCTTACAATCACTCCTATTTTACAAAAAATACGTATCAATAATCACTAATGTACCAGGAGTAAGCAAGATGGGATTCACTGAAGATATTGTCAAGCTGTCTGAACAAGTGCGTAAACGATTTGACCAAGTTGTTGGCGAAGAAGCTACTAAGATGGCACTGATTGTTCCTTTTTTGAGCGCTCTTGGCTACGATGTGTATGATCCTAGCGAAGTCATGCCGGAATATGTAGCAGATTTTGCGACTAAAAAAGCAGGGCAGTTTGAAAAGGTAGATTATGCTTTAGCTATTAACGGTACTAAGGTTATGCTCGTAGAGGCAAAAGCCTGTGGTAAAAAAGCTGAAGCACATGATGGACAATTAAGCCGCTATTTTAATGGGCTTTTGACAACAAAAGTAGCTATTGTCACTAATGGAATTGAGTACCGTTTCTTTACAGACTTGCGTGATAAAAATGTCATGGACAAGGAGCCATTTTTTACTTTTAACATTCTGGAATATGATACCAAAGATATTGATAACCTCAAATTTTTTCATCGAGATAATTTTGAAGTTACAGCTATTACCAACCATGCTGAGGAAATGGTTTATGTAAAAGGCATGACTCATCTTCTCGGAAATCTTTTACGTTCTCCTTCTGAAGAATTTGTTCGCTTTTTAGTGGCTGAACTCGGTACACTTGCCCCCAGTTATGAAATTCAAGGTCGAATTACTGGTAAGGTTATTGATAAATTCAAACCAATTGTTAAAAAGTCGATTCAGGGAAGTTTAGTAGAGTTAATGACTCGCTCACTGAGCCAAGAAATAACTCAGCCTGTTGAACTAGAAGTAGAACAAGAGATTGAAGAAGAGGAAAAGCAACAAGAATCTCAAGACTCAAAACTAGTAACAACTGCTGAAGAAATCGAAGCTTTTGAAAAAATTAAAGCAATTACCCAAACTTCAAGGAGTTACAATTTTGAACTCCAATACAAGGACACTGCTTCATACTTTGGTATTAATCTTGGCAAACCTACGTGGTGGTTTTTGCGGCTGTATCTATCTTCGCAGAAAAAAAGTTTTATTACTCGACTAAGTGTAGATGAAGTAAAGACTCTAGCTTCAAATTTTGAAGTTCAGGAAGTAACAGCTTCTCTGGGGGATGCAGCATCCAAAGTAATTATTTCTTCTATCAGTGATTTTGACAAGCTGACATCACTGATTCTCAGCTGTTACGAGACAGAAGCAGCCAAGCATCAAGCATTGACTCCAGATGTAATTAGAATGGAAAAATCAGCTTAATGGCAATGTTGTTAAACTAATTTCGTATCCGACACGGGGGCGATCGCAGTAGTAATTGGTTGACCTGTAAACCTCAAAGCACTACTATTCACCTCCAGATGTGGGGCGTAAATGGATTTCACCAGCGATCCAATACGGTTGGGTTAAGGATTTTCTGGAGAACCATAGGCCTGTAGAGACGTTGCATTGCAACGTCTCTACACTGTCCACTGGATAAGGGTTTTAGTCTTATCCCAAGCGTATTGACCAGCGATCGCCTTTTGAACAAAAAAACAAAAAAAGTGGCTCTGCAATCAGCAGAACCACTAAAGCTTTCGCAAACCTGTTATAACTTAACGAACTGCTCCTTGAGCGGAAACAGTATCAATCGGTTTCATTAGGTACAGACGTAATAATTGCCAGCCGTTGGAGATGTAAAGCGGCAGTTTTTGGAAGAATTGCAGGAATTTGGGAGTGCTGGAGTTAGCGATCGCACTCAGCTTCTCATTATTGCTTATACAAGTATCCAAGCGCTGATAAAAATCTGGATTCTCTACATCCAGCATGAGTGGGAACACTCTACCAGCGTTTTCATTGGTCTTCTTAATTACATGGATGTCGTATTCTCGCGCATCTAATCCAAGGGTGGCATAAAAGTCCTTCCGTTGGATGTCATTCAGATACATTGTCGCAAACACCGACAATAGGAAGAAGCGACTCCATAGCCGTGCTTTCCAATCATTTAACATTTGCGGCTGAGATTTCATGATCGCATCAAAGAAATCGCCGTGACGGTTTTCATCTTGACACCAGTTTTCAAAGAACCGGAAGATTGGATAAATCCGGTCTTCGGGATGTGCTTCTAAATGGCGAAAGATGGTGATATAACGCCAATAACCAATCTTTTCAGAAAGATAAGTGGCGTAAAAGATGAATTTCGGCTTAAAGAACGTATAATTGCGGCTCTTAGTCAAAAACCCTAAATCTAGAGACAGATTAAAGTCTGACATCGCTTTGTTTAAAAAGCCAGCATGACGCGCTTCATCCCGTGACATCAGGTTAAAGCACTCTGCCAAAACGGGGCTTTTGCCTTTCAAGCGACGGCCAAGTTCTTTATATAGCAAAAAGCCAGAAAACTCTGCGGTACAGGAACGTTCTAGAAATTCAACGAACAATCGGCGAGTTTCCCCGTCAATATGATCCCAGGATTGTTCAAACTCCGCATCCCGAACAAAGTGATGGCGGTTGTAGTCAGTGCGGAACTCTTCGAGAATGGCTTGTAACTCATCTTCGTTGACGGAGATATCCATCCGCGCCATTTCATCAAAATCGGTAGTATAAAACCGAGGTGTTAACAGGGTTTCTTTTGCCGGGACTTTAATCCCTGGCCGGATTTCTTCAAAGCCTGGTTTTTTGAGGGAATCTACCATGTCTTGATTGCTCTTTCGTCTTTATTATCTTAAGTAGACCCTTCGGGTTTGGTAGTTACTCATGGGGAAAACCCGCTCTGAGCGACTGCTTCACCAGAAAGCCAAGGGTAATGTTCTGTTAAAGCGTAACAGCCCACAATAATCCAATTGTATAAAGTTCAGTCTACCAAGGTGCGGGTGAGAAATTTGTAAGCAAAAGATTAAGAGTTGCAACAATCATTCAATGTTTGCGGAACCAAGAATCGCACATTAGTAGTCAAATAAACGTAGTTCAGTGATTAGCACTGTTTCGATCAAGTGTAGTAGCACGCACCTTTTGTATTCTCAAAGCGCTGCTATCTCAGTAATTTTCTGTAGTTGTTACTACAACATGGAAAACCCATCTCCGACAACAAGAGCAAATCCAAAGGTTGAAAACAAGATGAATCTTGAAAACAATCAGCAGAAAGACCGACTTCTTGTCTCTTACATTTTGTGTGCAGTCGGATTTATGGGGGTGGGAGGATTGCACCGTTTCTACAATGGCAAGATCGGGACTGGTTTGTTGTGGCTGTTAACTGGTGGTGTATTTGGTATAGGGCAGGTCGTGGATTTGTTCTTTATCCCCGGCATGGTTGACGAATACGAACACAACCTGAGATTAAAAGCGGGTGTATCTCCATTTGGTGTGCCGTTAAATCAAGCAGTGGTAGCCTCTCAAGTCCACCGCCCAACAGGCAACCAACTGATCATTAAACTGATTGAAGCGGCGGAAAGCAAGGGTGGTATTTTAACTGTTACTCAAGGCGTGAAGTTTACAGGAGCTAGCTTTGCTGAAGTGGAAGCTACTCTCAATGAGATGTATAAGTCAGGTTATGTGAAAATCGATAACGACCCCAATACTGGAGCCGTTATCTACCATTTCCATGAACTTTAATTGTTATTAGTCCTTTGTCCTTTGTCCTTTGTCCTTTGTTAAGAACCAATGACTAATGACTCAGGGCTATTTGATTCTAGACACAAACCACCCGGAACTGAAGTTCCGGGATCATAGCTAAAGTCCGTTAAAACGGACTATAACTTTTTCTCAGTAGTCTAAAGACTACTTTCGCTATTAGACTCAGAATTAATTCTGAGGCGGGCTAGATGAGAATGAAATAGCCTGCTAATGACCAATGACCAATGACTAATGACCAATGACCAATAGACATCTGGTGAAATTAAATATGCGTTACCCAGAACCCTTGTAGAGACGTAGCACTGCTACGTCAAAACAATTCTTTTTCGGAGATGACCAATGACCAATGACCAATGACCAATGACCAATGACTAATGACCAATGACCAATGACCAATGACTAATGACCAATGACTAATTTCTACCTAACCACTTTTGACCATCCAAGCGCTGAACTAAGCCAAATACCAACAAATCGAGGGTAGTTTTGCGTTCATCGATTAAGAATGACTCAAGAGTGCTAGGTTTTTTGCCTTCATTACAGGAAAATCCCTTTTTCCCTTGAATATTTTCTTCGGGGAAATACAGGTTAAACTGACGCCGACCGATTTCTGACCAACTGCCGATAATTTGCCAGCATTCTTCGGCCGATTCAAAGCCAGTGATTAGCACCTTTTGCTTCGCAAAAGACACCTGTAAATCTTGCACACCTTGTTGAGCGATCGCTTTTTGTAAAGCTGGCAAGTAGTCTTGCTGGATAAACTCTACAAATGGCTTATCTTCAACAGCTGGGGCTTTTTCCTTTTTGGCAACTTTAGCTGCTGCGGGTTTTTCTCCCTTGGGTGATGCAGCATCTGTTTCAGCAGCATTGGGATTATCTTCGGGGTTTGCGGCTTTAGGATCTGGCGCGTTGGCAGTAGGAATATCTGTGGCTTCGGGTGAGTCTGTACTAGGAGCGTGTTCTTCAGCTACACTGGGAGCTTGCTTGTCAACAGTGCTGGGAGCTACTTCTCCCGCTTGATTGTGATTGGTTGGGTCTGCCATTGCTCAGGTCGATCCTTTAATCTAGCTTTGGGAGCGATCGCTCACCTTGATGTATCGAGTATTTTTATTTTGACATATTAGTACGTTTTAGATGTTCAATCCAAAATCTCAAATTCTTCCGCCTTCTTCAAATCCCCTTGAATCCCATATCAGTTTCTACCTGTTGCTGTGCCGGAGTAGAATTCACTTTGCCAGACGCAATCCTAGAAGTCTCGCGCCAAATGCCAACTTGGCCCAAGAATATGCCTACTAAAATCAAGCTACCGCCAATATATTGAGGTTGGGTAGGGGCTTCACCCAAAATTAAATAGGCTGCTAGGATGCCTACAACTGGCCCAAAGGAGCCAATTAAAGAAGCCATAGATACAGTACAAGTTTTCAAGCCTTTAATCAAAAAAGACTGACCTACCACCACAATCAACCCACCATACAAAAACATCCACTGCCACAAGAATGGTGAAAGGACATCAGCGAAATGATCACTACCATAGAGGACTAAAGCAAAGAAGAAAAAGATTATGGTTCCTAGTGCAGTCCGAAAGATGCTATAGATTCCTAAAGGTATCTGCGAAAGGTATTTTTTACCGATAATGGTAGAAGCGGTTCCAGCTAAAGATCCTGCTGCTGCTAAAAGTTCCCCTATGCCTAAACTGAAACCTCCCATATTCATCATGGTTTCTGTTGCAGGCTGAAGGATAATAGTGAGGATAACGCCGACAAAGGCTGCGATCGCTCCCATAAGTTCCCAAATATTTACCCGTTCCCTCAATAACCAGACTGATAAAGCCAGAGTTAGAGGCGGTTCCAAACGTCCCACTAAGATGACATTGTTCACTCCTGTGAGTGCCAGTGCCTGGAAAATTAAGCCAGGGGCTAACGCTCCCGATAAAACAGCTACTAGCGTTAGACTGACCCAATCCTTCCTTGAGAGCTGCTTCAAAGTAGTTTTGTTCCACTGTCGCCCATAGATTAGGATTAGAAGTATCAAAGCGCAAAGGTTTCCCACGAATAAAACATTACACAAAGAAATCGGATTGCGATCGCCGATAAAATGTTCAGCACCAATTTCTGTTAGCTTCCGAGTCACTGCGCCAGATGCTGCAAAAATTAGTGTTGCTAGCCAGAGATATGTTTGTCCGGGAATTCTAGGGATTAGGCGATGTGTTCTTCTGGGTCTGGTCACAATAGCGTCACTGCAATGAAAGCATTGCTCATTATAAGTTACCGTCACCCAGTTCAGAATGAGGTTTTGTTGAGAAAATACTGAAATTATGCTGTGACTTTGATTTACATCATTGCCTGAGAAAGCGCTGAGAATTAACTAAATTTTCTCAAGGGATAAATTCATAAAAATAGTAGCTTAGTTTCAATCAGCTCTCACTCCCACCTGAGATGCTTAGGATGTTCAGGATAAAACAAAGAAGAGAGTAACAAATGAAACTTGCACCCCTATTTACAAGTGTTGCTTTGGTTGGTTTTTTCACCGTTTGGGACGCTCCATTAAAGGTGATCAATCCGTCACTAATACAGGCATCAGCAGCCGAAGAAATGTCTATAGCACAGAAACTAGACTTACTTACTAAAAGTAAGGATCAGATTGGTGGTGGTGATCAACTGCGTCGTTTCTTTTTTGGTGACTTGGAGCCAATCGGTATCCAGCCAGGTGGTGCAGGTCACGTAGTTAACCTTTATAACAAAGCCAATGATGTCACATTCGCTTACTGTTCGCACTACGATGTGATTGTTGCCATTAAGAAAGGTAAGGTAACTAAGTTTGAACCCAGTGAAGTGAAGTAATACTAAATCCACTTTCTAATTAATATTTATTTGCTAAAACCAGAGCAGCAATTTGATTGGATCTAAGAGGCAATGTCTGATAACAAACCCCGAGCAATAGACATCTGGTGAAATTAAATATGCGTTACCCAGAACCCTTGTTTTGACGTAGCACTGCTTGTAGAGACGTACCAGTGCTACGTCAAAACAATTCTTTTTCGGAGATAGTTATGTACTGGGTTAAGTGCAACGCAAAATCAAGGTTTTGCCATATACTGAGATGCTCTGCTGTGCTAACTATCAGAGCAAAATACCCTTTTAAAACATCCTCTTAGTGAGATAGACATCTGCGATCGCAACAGAAAGGTTGGCTCGTGGTTAGCAGCTTCATTTGGCGTAGTTAAATCCCTGACAATACAGGATTCAAATTTTGTCAATATATATTAGTTATATTAGTTGACCTAAGATATAGCAAAAGTCTGATTTGGTCATCCACAAAAAGGCATAAAAGTTATTGCAGAATCACGTTAAACGCAGATTCGATACTTCGTTTTGTAATATATCAATATTACTAATATTAGGCTAATGGTAGTTGAATAGCGATGTCTACGACAGGCTACGCCTAAGCCAAAAGACTAGAATATATCAGCGTTAATATTTACTTATATAATCAATTTTTGTTATCAAATTTACTGAAGTATAAAAGTATGAGTTTTGAAGTACAGAATGTGCGGTTAAAGCTACTTTGTAAATAAACAGTCCAATAGCGATCGCCTGCGAAGATTAAATCGTTTCATCGCTATTAAAACAGTCGAGTTATATCTGCATCCGCGAGCTAAAACAATCACTAGCAACTAAAGCTTAACCCAAATATTATCAAACCTTAACAAATAAAAGTATTGTTCTTAACGTTAGTCAAATATGATGTTATTAACCTTATTAAAGGTACAGTTTTTAACCTTAAAGTTTCGACTGTTCATGGGCAAATTAAAGACCTTGACTCTCTGTTAATTGAATAAATACTAATTACAACACTCTTGAGTTAAGTAGTCCTCGCCTGTTTAAGGTCAAAGATTTAGTAGTATTTCAGTTTTGCAAACTTCTCGGCTATATAAGCAAAGAAATATAGCGCAGACTACATCTTTAGGACTTACGCAAGTGTCACAAAAAATAAAAGCTTTTATTTTGTAGTAAGGGCTTCAGCCCTGATTTTGAGGACTAAAGTCCTCACTACAAACTCAAAATAATATGCCATTTGCGTAAATCCTAATCTTAAATCTTAGGCTGCCAAAATTAGCTTTGTTTGTATCGTCAAAGACTTTTAGTCAGATAGTAATTTGCATATTTGGAATGCTGCGTATTTGGAATGTTTTCAAAAGTTTAACAGTTTAAATAAGGAGAAAATTCTCATGGCACTCTACGGCTATACCATTGGAGAAGATCGCGACGGCAACTCTAGTAATGGAAAGCAACTTGACGTTTACCGCTTTGTGCTACCTCCTGCAGCTACTACTGTACCTATTCCTGCCACAGTAGTAGGTACAGTCACTCTTGCAGCTACTGTTGGAGATTTAGAAGGTTTAGGAACTAACCCCGCCGGAAGAGCAAGTGCGGTTAACGAAGCACGGGTCAGTTTTTCAACATTAAAAAA
>NZ_JAIVFV010000109.1 GCF_020829445.1 Nostoc sp. CHAB 5836 | reverse complement strand
TCAGTGTCTTTGACCTAACAAGCCTTTTTAACATTGACAAGGAAAACATTACCGGAGTAATCCGAGTTGGTTTTCTAGGTTTCCAATTCAAAAACCTGGATCAAATCCACGCCAAGTCCGCTTTGTCCACTTTTGTCCAATGAATTAGTGATTAGAGGCGTACCGATCGCGATCGAGGGGAAATTGCGCCCGAATTGTTCGGTTCTACCACTGTCACGAGTACACAAATGGCTATAACCTCTTAGGTAGTAGTGAAATGTCTACCTTAGACGCCGTTAGTCGCTCTTGAATAAAGGGGTGAAAGCCTGTGTACAAATGGATATTGCCAAGTCTGAGCGAAATCTTGGCTGAAAATCAATCAAGTGTGGCTGAATGCTCACCTGGCAAAGCAGAGCGACAGTGGCGTGTCAGCCTCGCGGCGACAGAACATTTGCTATTAAATACTTTAGCACCTGCTTCAGCTGACATAACCCAAGGATTAGTTTTCGCTGCACCAGCACCCTTATTTAGTCAGCCAAAACTGACTAAAAGTTTACAAACAGTAACTTTTACGGCAAAACCATTTAACCCCTTGGCACTGATGCCATTTCAGATCCCAGATGGGATACCTGGGTTGGGATACGTCAACGGGTGTGTAAATGAAGAAATCGCTCCCCACGAATCGGTGCTTCCCTTATTACCTGCCGATCCGCTAGGATCAGAGCAGTTTTGCTTGGTTTTTACAGATAAATTTAGATTAGTACTAGTTTTAACAACACATAAAAACGGTCAAAAAACCTTTTCATTTTCCTTTGAGCCAGAGGTAGTACAACAGGCTTGGCGATCGCTAGGAGCAAGGGTAATGCTGGCTAATCCAGAATTTTTTGCCCGCCTGGACGCCTTAGTACAAAGGTATTCTCCGGTAGTACCAGATTACCGCATCATGATTGAGTATAGCCAGTTGTTGCTTCAGGAATTAACAGAACCAGAAGAGACTAGGGACTCTTTACAAGGGACTGGGGAAGAAGTCGGGGAGCAGGGGAGCAGAGTTTTCCTCAATGCCCAATTCCCAATTTCCAATGCCCAATCTCCAATTCCTGATGTAGAATTGCTCCAAGCCTTCGCTCACGAAGTCCGCACACCTTTAACAACTATTCGCACCATGACTCGTCTGCTTTTGAAGCGGCGAGACTTAGATCCCAACGTCATCAATCGCTTAAAAATTATCGATCACGAGTGTACCGAGCAAATTGACCGCATGGAATTGCTGTTTAAGGCAGCAGAACTGGAAACAACAGCCTCAGCAAAATCGTCAAAAACTCAACTCACGCCGATGTCTTTAGATCAAGTGTTGCAGCAAAGTATTCCCCGTTGGGAACAAGCAGCGCATCGGCGGAACTTAACTTTAAATGTTGTTTTACCCCAGCAACTACCAACAGTGGTAAGCAATCCCACCATGCTGGATCAGGTTCTCACTGGTTTGATGGAGAATTTTACTCGCAGCTTACCCCCTGGTAGTCATATTCAAGTACAAGTTATCCCGGCTGGAGATCAACTGAAGCTACAATTATCACCCCAATTCGGGTGCAAAGATTCAAATAAAGCTGCCACACCTGCAACACCACCAATTCGCAAAGCTTTGGGTCAACTGCTGATGTTCCAACCAGAAACGGGTACTATTAGTTTAAATATCGCCGCAACTAAGCATTTATTTCAGGCGATCGGTGGCAAACTGATTGTGCGCCAACGTCCGCACTATGGGGAAGTTTTGACGATTTTCCTGCCTTTAGAAGTTAGCAGTAAACAGAAACCAGTAGTCAGAAGTTAGGAGTTGTATTATATCTGCATTAAAATTCCGAATATTCTGAGAACTTACACACTGTACTATAATTTCCCTTTGGGAATTGACCCTTCAATTCCCTCAACATACCAATCCATTGCCAGTTGTTGCTTATCATCCAACACCTTACCCTTTGGCACTCGCATCACCCCTTTTTGGTCTTTCACCGGCCCATCAAAAGGATGTGCATTACCCTGAATAAACTCATCGCGCTTCGCATTCACCAATTGTTGCACATCAGCCGGAATCGCCTGATTCATCGGGGAAATATCCACCATTCCTTCACCAATGCCATCCCAAACTTCTTGAGACTTCCAAGTATTACTCATTACAGCCAAGGCTTTATCTGTATAGAATTTGCCCCATTTGTTAATAGCTGATGTCAGGTGGGCTTTTTGACCAAACTTACTCATATCAGTGTTGTAGCCAAAAGCATAAATTCCTTTTTCCTCAGCCAATTGGACAACGGCGCCAGAGCCGGTATGCTGCGTTAGTATATCTGCACCTAAATTAACCAAAGCTTGAGCTGCTTCTCTTTCTTTAGCTGGATCGTACCAACTTTGTACCCAAAGTACCTTAACTTTTGCTTGGGGATTTGTTAGCATTACTCCTTGAGTAAATGCACCGATTCCCCGAATTACTCCTGGAATTGAGTATGCACCAATAAAACCAACTACATTCGATTTTGTCATCTTACCAGCAATCATGCCGGTTAAGTAACGCGGTTCTTCAAAACGTCCCAAATAAGTGCCGACATTGGCAGCACGTTTGTATCCTGTACAGTGTTCAAAGACAACATCAGTAAAGTCCTTGGCGACTCTAATTGTTGGGTTCATATACCCAAAGGAAGTTGTAAAAATTAACTTGTTACCATCTAATGCTAGTTGGCGAATCACCCTTTGGGCGTCAGCACCTTCATTGACATTTTCGACAAAAGTGGTTTTTACCTTATCTTGAAGATTGGCTTCCATGTCTCTGCGGCCTAAATCATGGGCATAAGTCCAGCCAAAATCACCCACAGGCCCCGCATAAACAAATGCCACCTTGAGAGGTTCATTTACCGCCACAGGCGACGCTGAGGTAAACACCTCACCCTGTAAACTGGAATTTCTGCCTTGAACACAACTAGCTAAGGCAAAGGTAGATCCTGCTAAAGTGGCATACTTTAGAAAATTCCGACGCTCCATATTTTATTGATTGGGTTTAGCTCGGTAAAAAGGTTTTCCTGATTGCTGCTAGCACCAGAAAACAAATAATATTTAACATTATACAAAGTCACAATTTTTTTACAAAACGTATATTTCCAGCCAGATTTTTGATGTAACGATCGGACTCCTACTTGATTTTTGAACAAAACTCAATACACCTTTATTCCTTTTACAGGTCGGAAAAACTAATGAACTTATTTGAGCTTTTAGCAGGGGAAGACAATCATTTAGCCTTAGTTACACCTGGGGGGCGATCGCTAACCTATAAGCAATTGCGCGAGAATATTGTTGGACTAATATCCCAACTTAACAGCTTTGGATTGAAACCGGGAGAACGCATTGCCATTGCCATGACTAACGGTTCACCAATGGCTATTACCTTTTTGGCTGCCGCCCTGTGTGGCACTGCTGCACCCTTAAATCCCAAATACAAGCCAGAAGAATTTGCGTTTTACTACGAAGATACCCAAGCAAAGGCACTGATTACCTTGTCTGAGGGGCCAGAAGCAGCCATTGCGGCCGTTACACCCGACATGATGCTGATTAATGCCAAGGTAAACACTGACGGTACATTAAACTTTGAATTAGTCAAGGAAAAACTTCCCCCCTGTTCCCAGGTAAGAGTTCCCTTGCCTCAGTCTGATGATCTGGCGATGATTCTCCACACTAGCGGCACCACCAGCCGTCCGAAACGTGTGCCCATTCGTCATCGCAACTTAATCGCGTCAGCCGAAAACTTGATTGGTGCTTACTCACTCACAGCAGCTGACACTACACTTTGCCTAATGCCCCTGTTCCACATTCACGGATTGGTGGGCTGTTTGCTGGCAACTCTGGCATCGGGCGGTACACTAGTTTGTCCCAATGGTTTTAATGCCTTGGAGTTTTGGAAACTGGTAGATACCTACAAACCCACCTGGTACTCCGCAGCGCCAACCATGCACCAGACAATTTTGGCACGCGCTAGCCGCAACACAGAAATTGTCAAAGCTAACCGCTTTCGTTTCATTCGCTCTAGTAGCGCTCCCTTGCCCCCGATTATCATTGAACAGCTAGAGGCAACTCTCAATGCTCCAGTGGTGGAATCTTACAGCATGACTGAAGCATCTCACTTAATGACCACCAACCCCCTACCGCCAAAAGTGCGGAAACCAGGTACTGTAGGTTATGGCTTCGGTGTGGAAGTGGGTATTATGGATTCTGAAGGTAAGTTATTATCTATCTTAAGCTTGGGCGAGGTGGTGGTAAAAGCACCCAATGTTATAGATGGCTACGAAAATAACCCGGAAGCTAACGCCACTGCTTTTGTTAACGGTTGGTTCCGCACAGGGGATCAGGGTATGGTGGATGCCGACGGCTACCTCCGCTTGACTGGACGCATTAAAGAATTGATTAACCGGGGCGGGGAAAAAATTTCTCCCTTAGAAGTCGATGATGTTTTGCTGCGCCATCCCGCCGTTGCTGAAGCCTTGGCTTTTGCCGTACCCCACAAATCTTTAGGAGAAGATATCCACGCTGCTGTGGTTCTGAAAGCAGAAGTTGGCGAAAAAGAACTTTTAGCTCACTGTTCAACCATGCTGGCAGACTTCAAAGTTCCCAAGCAAGTTCACATTTTAGATCAACTACCTCGTGGTGCTACGGGGAAACTCCAAAGGTTGGCGATCGCGAAATTGCTGAATATTGGGGAGTAGAGAGTGCGAAAAAAATGGCGCTGCTGACCCTCGATTACTCTAGGACTTCGATAGTGACATACTCACACACTGACTGCAAGCAGTACAGTGTGGGGTTCTGCCCGTTCTAGCTAAAAAATCTCGGTACTGATAAGGTTGTAGGCGACCAACTTGTAAAATGTGAATAACTTAGTACAGATGCAGCATAAAATCGTGGCGAATTGAGGGTTGAAATTTAAACGCAGAGGGGCGCAAAGGGAAGCGCAAAGGTTCGCAGAGAATTGGCTACGAATTAATGAAACGCTGTACTTAGGACTGCGGAAAAATCCTAATCAGTTGCAGCAATATTGCTTCTAGGCTGTTCAAAGCTGCATTCGTAGTTTGCTGGTGTTCATTAAAATTCTGTTGATGCCGTTCAAAGTTTCTCTGATGCTCTTCAAAATTTTGTTGATGTTGTTCGTGAGAGTCCCTTAATTCCAGCAATACATCATCAAGTACAGCACTGCGAGAGAGAACCCTATCAACGTTATTGGTCAAGCCATTTACGTTATCCGTCAGATTCTCAACTTTGACGGTCAGCGCTGCTATAGCTTCAGTATTTCTGATAGCTAAAGCTTCGATTAGTTCTAATCTATTGGGTGTTTCAGACATAGTATTCATTCCTCAGCTTTAATTTTTAATGATTTTTCATAGAAATTCAAACTCATACAGAATTGAATTTTGAATCCTGGCGACTGACTGCTGAATTCTGTTTTGTTAAAAATTCTTGAATGCAGTTGACAAATTCTTCTAATTCTGAAACTAATTTAGTAGTCCCTCTAAGCTCTTGATAGTCAGCTAGTCGTTGTAGTTTGTCAGATGCTAGGTACATAGCTGTGGCTCCAATGTTGGCACTAACACCTTTAAGATGATGAGCTTGTTCCACTATTTGCTCAAAGTCATGAGATGCGATCGCTGCTTTACTTGTTTCTAAACGGAGCTTAATATCATCAGCACATATTTGCAATAGATTTAATTCAAATTCTTGGTCATTTCCCGATATCCGATGCAAGTGTTCCCAATCAATTGCTAGCTCAGTGGAAACTGTCTGTTCATACTCAACTGCCTCTTGTTGTGAGACAATCACGCCTGTCCAATGCTCTAGGGTCTGGGCTAATTTTTCTTTAAAGACTGGCTTCCTCAGATAGTCGTCCATTCCGGCATTTAGACACATTTGTTCGTCTTCTTTCATTGCATTAGCGGTCATTGCAATCACCACAGGACGACGACGCAGGGCAAAAGTGCCCTGTTGCCAACGATGAATTTCTTTTGTGGTTTCCAAACCGTCGAGAATTGGCATTTGGCAATCCATTAGAATCAAATCGTAAGGAATTTTTTCTAATAGTTGCAAAACTTCCTTTCCATTGGCAACGACATCGGCTTTGTAGCCCAAACTCTGGAGTTGCTTCAGGGCTACTTTCTGATTCACCAAATTGTCTTCAGCTAAGAGAATTCTTAACTTGGATTTAGTAGAGAGGTTGGGGGAAGAGAAAGTAAGAATGCTGGAAGTTTCTGTACTTTGGACTTCTTCAGTAAACCCTGATTCTGATTTCGGCTGAGTTTCTAAAATAGTCATCATGGTATCGAGAAGCCGTGAGGGCTTAATGGGTTTAACCAAATAAGCAGCAAATCCGATTTTGAGCGCTTGCTGTACTTCATCCCGTTGATTAGTAGAGGTGAGCATAATCAAAGGGATCTCAGCAATTGCAGAATTGGCTTTAATTTGTTCTGCTATTGCCATGCCATTTGTTTGGGATATTTGCATATCAATCAAGGCGATATCATAGGATTTCCCTTGGTCATAAGCTTTCTGAATAACTTTCAGGGCCGCAGCAATACTGTCAGCCTGATCTACCTCCATCCCCCAATAAGTAGCTTGATGGTGGATGATTTTGTAATTAATGGTGTTATTATTCACCAGTAACAAGCGGCGATCGCCCAAAACTCCACGTTGGCATTTTGGCAACATCGGCTCAACTTGCTTAGTAAAAAGCACCTCAAACCAAAACTTAGCTCCTTTCCCCATCTGACTTTCTACCCCAATCACTCCCCCCATTAAGGTTACAAGTTGTTTACAGATGGCTAATCCCAAACCGGTACCACCATACTTGCGAGTGGTAGAAGCATCCACTTGGGTAAATGGCATAAAAAGTTTGCGTTGGTCTTCAGGGCTAATGCCAAGACCTGTATCTGTGATCGCAAAATGGATGGTGGCTGTAGTGGGGGAAAGGGAACGCAATTCGGCTTGCACTAATACTTCGCCAGTGCTGGTGAACTTGATGGCGTTGCTGATTAAATTCATCAAAATTTGCCGCAGCCTACCAGTATCTCCTTTGAGATCGGTAGGGACGTTATGCTCTATCAGTGCGGCAATTTCTAATCCCTTGTTATGAGCTGAGGGAGCCAATAATTCCACCACTTCTTCCACACAAGTGGATAGGTCAAAATCTAAAGTTTCCAGAGCCATCTCTCCAGCCTCAAGTTTGGAAAGATCCAAAATCTCGTTGATTATACTTAAAAGAGCGTCTCCACTACTACGAATTATTTCAATAAAATCTCGCTGTTCTGGGTCTAAAGGAGTATCTAACACCAGACTGGTCATCCCCAATACAGCATTCATGGGAGTGCGAATTTCATGACTGATATTTGCCAAAAAGGCGCTTTTAGTTTGAGAAGCTAATTCGGCTTGGCGACGGGCAATTTCTAGTTCTTGTCGCTGACGAGTTTCTGCTGCTAATAGTTGGGCTTGGGCTAAAGCAATACCTACTTGGTCGGCTATTTGCCGCAAAAGATGAGTTTCAAAGCTAGACCAGTGGTGAGAATCGTCACACTGATGAACTATCAGCAAACCGCGAAGTTCTTCTTTGACAAGAATGGGCACAACCAAATTGACTTTGACCCCAAATTGTTGCATTAATTCCAGATGGCTTTGTTGAACTTCCGGCAGATCGAAGTTAGCCAGCCCGAGAATGTGTCCTTGACGGTACTGCTGTAAATAATATTGTTGTAAATATTCGGCTCGAAAGTAGGAGGTAGTGATATTTTGATTTTGCTCTTTGATTGCTGGTAAGCCAGAAATTACTGCTTCAATAACGGTGGGTGTAGATTCATCTGGCAAAAACTGATAGATCAAAACTCGGTCAGTCTGGAGAATCTTTTGCACCTCTTGAACAGTGATTTGGAGAATTTCTTCGATTTGCAAAGACTGACGAATCTTCAGGGTGATTTCGGTAAATAGTTGCGATCGCCTGTTTTGGCGTTGTAATTCTTCTTCAGCCTGTTTACGCTGAATAAATTGCCCCACTTGCTCACCGATAGAATTCATCGTTTTTACCAAATCTTCGTCAGGCGCTTGGATTTCACGGTTGAAGCAAGTAATGACACCGAGAATTTTGTTACCACTACGAATCGGAAACCCGAAGGCTCCGTGTAGTTGTACTTCAGCGCTGATTTGGAAGCGGGAGAAACTCAGTTCTTTAACGATATCACTGATCCAAACTGGTTGAGAATTTGCCCAAATCCGGCCAGGTAGTCCAATTCCTGGTGCAAAGGTGGTTTGCCGATTCTGTGCTTCAAATTCTTGCACCTCAAGGGATGCTTTATGCCAGATATCGAGAAAATGCAGCACATTTGCTTGCTGATCGACCATCCAAATTTCACCCAAATCCCATTCCAAACTCTCACAGATTCCTTGCAAGATTTGGCGAGTAGCTTCCTTGATGGTGGCGGACTCTGCTAAGGCCCGGGTTGCAGCATATTGTGCAGTTAGGTGCTGTTGTGCGCGTTTGCGTAAATGAAGCTCGTCGTGGACATCAGTAATGTCAATGCCCGTGGCAACGATGTATTCAATGCAGCCATCATCATCTTTTAAAGTGGTATTCGACCAGGCAATCAGCCGCCGAGTGCCATCCTTCATTACCCAATAGTTTTCGTGTTTCAGAAAGCCTTTACCAGTTAGTAATTGCTCATAAATTGCTTTGACTGGCTTTACATCTTCAGGAAGTAGAAACAACTTCCATAAATATCTACCCCTGACCTCATGGAAGGAGTAACCTGTTGTTTGCTCACAAGCTTGATTGAAACGAAGGATTTGCCCTTGAGAATCGAGAACTATTACCAAGGCGCTGGTTGTATCAAGGACTACTGAGATCAAGTTGCGTTCTTGATTTAAGGTTTGTTCTGCCCTTTTGCGTTCAATGACCTCATGATAGATGAAGTAGTAAACGACAGCAAGAACGATCAAACTTAGGCAGATGGCGATCGCAACTATCCGAATTATATTATTAGGACTGACTTTTGCTACTTGTGACTGCTGACCGTGCAGCTTGCTTTCTTTATTTTCTATATCTAGGATCACCTTACGGATATCATCGAGGGTTTTTTCCTTATTTATCCATAGCATTTGCAACCCGGTCTCTAATCCGTGGTTTTGGCGCAAGTCGATAGTCTGCTTTAATTGAGTAATTTTAGCTGCTATCAAGGGTTTGAGCGTGTCGATTTGCTTTTGTTGCTGAGATTGATTTGCTGTTAAAATCTTCAGCTTGCCAATTTCTTCATCAATCTTTGCAAGGGCTGCTTGATCCCGTTTTAGATCAAGTTCTTTTCCAGTCAGGATATAACTGCGTTGTCCAATATCAACATCTTTGATTGCAGATAACAGTTCTTCTAATGAGTTAATCTTTTCATGAGTTTTAATAACATTATTAGTAGCATCAATTAATACTTTTGTATTTTGATCAGAAACAACGCCAATCATCACTAAAATTGCCGATGCTAATCCAAAGCCTCCAGCAACTTTTTGGAAAAATTTCTTGCGTACCTTCTGCGCCTGTTGGCCTTTATTGTTGGCAAGTCTCTTAACCGCAAGGGGGCACTGGCTTCTCTGCGGACTCTCTGCTTCCTTTGACCTTCCCTTTACGTAAGTCCGAAATAAGTTCTGATCTTGTTTTTGATCAATCCCCATTACCCAACCCCCAATTTGCTCAACAAACTTACTTCAATTAATGACAATAGTTTGGTTAAAAGCGTTAGCGTAATTTCACGGACTTAGACGTTATTAAAAAATCATTTAAGTGCTTAAGTCCCTGCTGTATTTTTTGTGGGCTGGCTGATTTGAATAGGACTTATATCATGTCCGCATAATTAGTTATGATTCCCACAGTCATCACACCCCACCCCTTAATCCCCTCTCAGCAAGCGGGGAGGGGTTGGGGGTGGGGTGTTAGGGACTTTTTGCAAGAGGTCTTATGTAGCGTCAAGTTGTGGCACACCTATGACAAACTAAAACAATATATCAAACAAGATTATATTTTTGTTGACATCTCCAGAAATTTCCGGTTAAGTAACTTTCAAGACCAAAATGTCTCGCAAAAAGTAATCAAATGTAGTTAAGGATACAAATAATTGGTGCTTAGGAAGAAAAAGAAGTGTTCAAGAAAGTTGTGATGATTGGGGCTATGACCCTAGTGTTTTTGGGAGTACCTCTGATGGGCAATGCTTTCGCCCAAACACCAGCAGCTTTACCTGCTGCTGATCCTGGAGATACGGCATTTATGCTGATTTCAGCAGCGCTCGTGCTACTAATGACACCAGGATTAGCGTTCTTCTATGGTGGATTTGTGCGATCGCGCAACGTCCTAAACACATTGTTGATGAGCTTTGTGTTGATGGCGATCGTCGGAGTTACCTGGATTTTGTGGGGTTATAGTCTTTCCTTTGCACCAGGTTTACCGTTTATTGGTGGATTGCAATGGCTTGGGTTGAATGGTGTTGGGTTAGAGATCACCGATTATCTCAAAGGATCAAACCCGCCGGAAGTTGTCTCTTATGCCGGAACAATACCCCATCAGGCATTCATGATTTACCAAGCCATGTTTGCCATTATCACCCCAGCCTTAATTTCTGGGGCGATCGCAGAACGGATGAGTTTCCGCGCTTATTGTTTGTTTGTGCTACTGTGGTCAACCTTTATTTACGCCCCCCTGGCACACATGGTCTGGGCGAAAGGTGGATTTTTAGGTTTGTATGGTGGATTGGGTGCCCTGGACTTTGCAGGTGGCACAGTAGTTCATATTAGTTCTGGCGTTTCAGCCCTGGTAGCTGCGATCGTCCTTGGGCCTCGGAAAACCCATCCCCATCGCCTTAGCCCACCGCACAATGTTCCGTTTATTTTGCTGGGTGCTGGCTTGCTGTGGTTTGGTTGGTTCGGCTTCAACGCTGGGAGTGCCCTATCTGTTGCTAGTGGAACTTCTGGTAACTTAGTCACAAATGTGGCGACAACAGCCTTTGTTGCCACCAATACCTCCGCGGCAGCGGCGGCTTTAATGTGGCTAATTTTGGAAGGGGTTTTACGGGGGAAACCAACTGCTGTAGGAGCAGCTACAGGAGCCGTTGCTGGTTTAGTAGGCATCACTCCCGCCGCCGGATTTGTCACACCGCTATCAGCGATTTTAATTGGTTTCATCACCGCCGTTGTTTGCTTTTATGCGATCAGTTTCAAGCACAAGCTAGAAATTGACGATGCTTTAGATACCTATCCTGTGCATGGCGTTGGTGGTACAGTCGGGGCAATTTTAACCGCCATCTTTGCCACAACTCAAGTCAATGGAGCAGGTAAAGAGGGAGTGCTGCGTGGTAATTTTGGTGAATTGGGAGTTGAACTAGTAGCAATTGCCATTGCTTATGCGATCGCAGGTGTTGGTACGTGGATTATTCTCAAAGTTATCGATGCTACAGTCGGGCTGCGAGTCAAAGAAGAAGCAGAATTCCAAGGTTTGGATATCAACGAACACGGCGAAGAAGGTTACAACTCCGAGTTTGGCGATCGTCCCACTTAGTAAAGAGTGCTGAATCAGGGACTTCCAAGAAAAAACCCCGACAAATTGCGGGGCTTTTTTTTCGTTACTTTACGATTTGTGGGTAATCCTCAATACGGTTCAGTTATAGCGGTTCTCAATTGCATGGAATACAGACCTAACCCCCGGCCCCTTTCCTTCTAGCGTTGGGGAGTAAGATTCAAAGCCTCTCTCCTCTTAGGAGAGAGGTTTGGAGAGAGGTCAAAACTGTACTGCACCTAAGGGAGAACCGCTATAAGGCTAAAACTCTCAGTAAAATAATCGTTCGCTTTTCCACATGACGTGAAAAGTCAGGTGGGTAATCTGCTACTCCAAGAAATTTGGACGGGGAAGCGCCAGACCATTTTGCCCAACGGCTGGTATTTCCACTAGCTCATCTGTGGCAGTAGGAGTTCCATTAGTATTGCCACTAGGAGTTACTGAAAATTGATTACCGGGGTGTCCATTGGGGACAAATAGTTGCGGATGGTCAAAGGGTGCTTGGTCAAGGAGGACTCGTTGATCAGTGAGTCCGGTTCTTAAGAAAGTCACTAAATCAGCTTTTTTAGCATCGCTTAAGTTCAACCCTCCTACACCAGGTCCACCGTCGTCACCTCGACCACGATTGTAAAAGTCTACTACTTGCTCCAAAGTTGCCATCCCACCATTATGCATATATGGAGCGCTCAAGGCGATGTTACGGAGGGCAGGTGCTTTGAACAGTGATCTGGTAGTGTTTCCGGCTCCTGGGTCATCTGAGGCCGGTCTGATACCGTAGTTAGCGAAGAAGCCGTTAGCAGCGTTATTAATCAGTGGATCAGTTGGATCAGTTGAAGCTACTCCTGCGGTTCTTCTTACTGAAGCCCTGGTGAATTCTGGAATTGTATGGCAAGTGTTACAATTTGCACCACCATTAGCCACAGTATTAACAAACAGACTTAGACCGCTTTTTTCTGGCTCGGTGAGAGCATTGATATTTCCCGCCTGAAATTTGTCAAAAGGTGTCTGGTCAGATACAAGAGTAGAGATATACTTTTGCATTGCTAACCCAGCAAACAACGAGAAGTTCCAATCCCTGAGTTCAAACTGATTTTCCGGTAAAGTCTGTCCAACCGCACCTTGTTGTAAGATTGTTCCACTGCCATCAGCATTAAGTTGAATGATTTTATTTGACTGCCACCATTCCTTCTTAAAGACTTGCTTAATCAGATTATCGTAGCTGGGTATGTTCAGACCGGGCTGAGGCGATCTGCTGTCAGCACCTAAAACCCCGTCTTGGGGATGTACAACTTGCTTGGCTAGGGGTCTGAGAGTATGTAACTTTTTACCTGCCCTCGACAGAAACTTACTGCCGATTTCCCTTAAAACACGACCATTAGCAGATGTTTCAAATGGACTTACTAGTGGTCCTGTTACTAGAGAAGCTAAAGAGGAATTGTTGAGCGCAACTGCAACTTCAGTTAGTGTGTTTGGCTTTGATGCTTTGTAGACTTTAGCATTAGAGTCGGCTGCACCCTCGGTATTCACCCCATTAAAGGTTTCCTTGGCGCGACCATCCCAAAACTGGAGCTTGTTGAAGATTGTGTTAATTACCGTTGGGGTATTACGCGGCTCAACTCGACGCACATTAATTCCATTGACTTGAAAGCCGTCTGGATCTGGCGTGGATGTAACGTTATCCTCTGCTTGACCTGGAACGGTTGAAATTAGCTCAGTATGGAATACACCTTGGGATGAGGCAATATCGTTAGCGTCAGAAAGAAGTGTACTGTCTCGATTGTTAGGATCTGCTAGTTTGTGAAATGGAAAATCTGCCGCCGTGAGTTGATAGTTTGCACCACCACCTACCTGGAAAGTTATATCTTTCACTGATGCCAAAAGACCAGGACTGATTTGATTCTTTGATCTGTTATCAGCTCCGGCATGAAAGTGACAACTAGCACACGACTGAATGCCATCACTACCAAGCTGCATATCCCAAAATAGGGATTTTCCGAGCTTGAGTAGAGCTGTTTCGTCTTGAACAAAGTCGGCGAGATTGCTTGGTTGAGCTACTGCTGTTAGCAGTGGTGGCTGCGCTGGGGTGGGATCTCCAGTTGTAGGTGCGGGAACGCTTGTGATGTTGTTTAGAGGGGCTGGATTAGCACCTGGGGACAATGTTACTTGTGCAGATACCAGACCTCCACCTGCGATCGCCACGACAACGATCGCAAAAACTGCCACAAAGCGTGAATATCTTTTTGAGACTGGCCTCAGCTGAAATCTGAGACACAAAAAAGTTAGCAAAAATGCAACCAGTACAACTGCTGCTACTAAATTTGTTATTTTCATTGACTGAATAAAATCACATAGAACACCTACACCTTGCATAATCAAGCTAGGTGAAATAGGTTATAAACGAGTAGATTTTACATATAAGTACTCAGATAAAATTAGTTACATAAATTCCGATCTGAAACCATTATTTGGCCTCAAACCTTACGTGTAAATATTTGTATCAGATTACTTATGTGTAGAAACGTACACATAATCAAATGCCATAAAATATTAGCAAATTAACTATATTTTTAACACCTAATTTTATTCTTTATAAAAACAAAAGTAGTCTTTTGTTGTGAAAACCTTTTCAGTAAAGGCTGAGGCTCTAAATTAAGAGTTATTTTTTTTAATGAAGTAAAAATAACAAAGCATTCTCGCTCAACAGGTTTGTATTTTTCTGTGAATAAAATATTATTTGTAAATTAGCATTTATTCTATTTGTCATTTACCATAAGTGCTAAATATTTATAGGACTACTATTTGATTTCTGAACAGATACGTAGGGGAGCCAGTCGTGTGGGCGGGTTTCCCGACTTGAGCGAACTGGCGTTGCGTTAGCGTTTCGCGTAACGCACCGAATCCTTAAGAATGGTGCCGTACTTTCTGCGCTAACGCACCCTACAAATACTTAATGTTGTTCAAAAATCAAACCGGATTCCTATATTTAATTTGTCGTTAGTGAAAATTTTCTCATGGAGTCTTCTCCGACTTTTTTAGGACAAGTGATTGCTCTTTTGCTACCACCATCAGATGATTCAGGGCGATCGCACTAAATCTTAACTAACTTTGCACCAATGCGAGCTAGCTTGTAGGCTAAAAAGTTAGTGAATGTTCCCCACCCGACATCAGATATTGATTTCGCCCTGTAGAGGGACGGGGAATTCCGCCGAATTTGTTAAAATTTGATTCAAAGAATTGGTAAATTTCGCTAGTCGTGTCTACTTCTTTTAAAACCTTTCCCATCTGGGCATTTTTCTCGCTGTTAACCAACGGCATCCTAATGTTGGCCGTCATCCTGCTAATTTGGCAACAGCAAAGATTGTCCGCTTTTTTTGGGACAATAACATCCCCAGAGCTAATCAACCTGAACAACTCACCGCAAATTGCTACACCTGATTTGGGTCGGCGTCACCAACTCACTTACCAAGAGTGGGTAGACATCCTCAAACAAGAAGCCAAGATCGCTGCTGACCAACGTCCTCCGCATTTAAGTATCCTGGTGGGAGATTCTCTGAGTTTGTGGTTTCCCCCTGAGTTATTACCCGAAGATAAAAATTGGCTCAATCAAGGAATTTCTGGCGAAACCAGCAACGGACTCTTGAAAAGATTGAAGGTATTTGACCGCACCCAGCCAGAGGTGATTTTTCTGATGATTGGCATTAATGACCTAATTCGCGGCATGAGCGACGAGGTAATTGTAGATAATCAGCGTCAAATTATCAATTACCTCCAAAAGACGCATCCCACAGCGCAAATTGTTGTCCAATCGATTTTGCCACATGGCGCAGAGGAAGCAACTTGGAAAGGACGAGATCAACTTCTGACTGTTGCCAATAGTCGCATTCGTAAGTTGAATCAGCAACTGCAAAGCCAATCTAGCAAAAAAGGTGTGAAATATCTCGATTTATATCCCCTGTTTACCAACAAGCAAGGAAATCTCCGCCGCGAATTTACTACTGATGGCTTACATTTAAGTCCTGAAGGCTATATAGTTTGGCGTTCTGCATTGCAGATTTATAGCGAAATTCAATTAAAACCCCAGCGTCAACGTCCTGCGGGGGAAAAAGATTAAAGTCCAAAAAGAAGTAATATCTTTGAATACATCTGTATAAATCGCGTCTGGGCGCGAGAAAATAAAAAATAGTGGTTTAAATAAACAAATCTCATGGATACAAAAGCTTTTAAACGCAGCCTCCAACATTCAGAAAATTACAATCGCAAGGGGTTTGGTCATCAAGCAGAAGTTGCGACCCAGTTGCAATCTGAGTATCAGAGTAACTTGATTCAAGAAATTCGCGATCGCAATTATATTTTGCAACGAGATGATGTGACAATCCGACTAGCACAAGCCTTTGGCTTTTGCTGGGGTGTAGAACGGGCTGTAGCCATGGCCTACGAAACCCGTCAGCACTTTCCCACAGAACACATCTGGATTACTAACGAGATTATCCACAACCCTTCTGTAAATCAGCGTATGCAGGAGATGGAGGTAGAATTCATCCCCATTGAAGGAACTAAAAAAGACTTTTCTGTTGTTGGCACTGGTGATGTCGTCATATTACCTGCTTTTGGGGCTAGCGTTCAAGAAATGCAGGTACTTCACGATAAAGGCTGCAAAATTGTTGATACAACTTGCCCTTGGGTATCTAAAGTTTGGAATACAGTAGAAAAGCACAAAAAAATTGATTATACATCAATCATTCACGGTAAATATAAGCATGAAGAAACAGTCGCGACTAGTTCCTTTGCTGGTAAGTATTTAATTGTGTTGAATTTGCAAGAAGCACAATATGTTGCTGACTATATTATGAATGGTGGCAACCGTGAAGAGTTTCTGACAAAATTTGCTAAAGCTTGTTCAGGAGGATTTGACCCCGATGAAGATTTAGCAAGAGTTGGTATTGCTAACCAAACTACCATGCTCAAAGACGAAACTGAGCAAATCGGCAAGCTTTTTGAGCGGACTATGTTGCAAAAGTATGGGCCCACCGAGTTAAATCAGCATTTCCAAAGCTTTAATACTATTTGCGATGCAACTCAAGAACGGCAAGATGCCATGTTGGAATTAGTGGAACATAATTTAGATTTAATGGTAGTAATTGGTGGGTTTAATTCCTCCAATACTACTCAATTGCAACAAATTGCTTTTGAGCGGGGAATTCCTTCTTATCATATTGATACTGTTGAACGGATTAAATCAGGAGATTCCATAGAACATCGGCAATTAAATGGGCAGTTAATAACTACAGAAAACTGGCTGCCAAATGGAGAAATTGTTGTAGGAATTACTTCTGGTGCTTCTACGCCAGATAAGGTAGTAGAAGATGTGATTGAGAAGATTTTTGCAGTTAAAGCAACAGCCGCACTGGTTTAACAGTGATCAGTTATCTCACTTCCCATCACGATCAGCGTCACCCCACCCCGGTTTTGTCTAAAGCCAAAACCTCCCCTCCCCGTGAACGGGGAGGGGATTGAGGGGTGGGGTAAAATGACTGTGGAATGAGCTTGATGACTTAAGTTGACACCAATGCGCAAGGACTTGCGCCCCTACCGTGTGGTCTATTTACCTGAAAATTGCTGTAAGTAATCAACCGCACATGATATTAGACATTTAAAATGGGTGGCTTATTTCCGCCGACCTGTACTAGTACCGCAAGGCAAAAGTCAAAAATGAAAGGGAACAACCTTAGCGGCGAGTTCTGCGATGTTCATCTGCTCGTAGTGTTCAAATGGTTGGTGAATCCACGGGTTATCGGTCAAGTAATCGACATAATAATCGGGTTTTAAAACTGAACAGGCTTTATACCAAAGTACGGCGGTGCGAATTTCCTCAATGGGGAAATCACTATTTTCCTTGAGCCAAAGTATAGTCTGTTCCAGTGTAATCCCAGAGTCTACTAAATCATCCACTAAGAGAATGCGCGAACCTAACTTTTCAGCAGTCATCGTCAAGTGGCGGGAGAAAATTAAATTACTTCTTTCTTGTTTACTAGTGCCACTATAAGATGAGGTTGCTAAAATTGCCAGTGGTTGCTGGTATATACGGGAAAGAATATCTCCAACTCGTAGTCCTCCTCTGGCAAGACAGATAATCTGGTTGAATTCCCAACTGGATTGATAAATCTGAATAGCCAGTTGTTCAATTTGTTGGTGATAATCTGACCAAGAAACATAAAGGTCTGGCATAAATCTAACGGCAGTGGTAGATAGCTAGTATTGAAGGCGATGTCTACGACGGGCTACGCCCACGCAAACTTGATATTTTAGTATGAGTGCAAGTTATTATGAACGATTCTGCTGCTGATGGCGATATCCAACGAAATCCTGAGAGTAAAAAACTGGACTTGAAAACAAAGCTGGCTTACGGTGCAGGGGATTTAGGGCCAGCAATTACTGCAAATATCTCCGTCTTTTATCTGCTGATTTTCTTTACCAATATCGCTGGTATCCCTGCGGGTTTGGCTGGCAGTATTTTGATGATTGGCAAAATCTGGGATGGCGTAAATGATCCGGTTGTCGGGTTCCTAACTGATAAAACGAAATCTCGTCGCTGGGGTCGTCGTCTTCCTTGGATGTTTTATGGAGCAATCCCCTTTGGAATGTTCTTTTTCTTGCAGTGGATTGTACCGCAATTTAGCACAAATCAGAACGATAATATTTGGCCGCTGTTCTGGTATTACGTAGCGGTTGGGGTGATATCTCAGGCGTTTTACACGGTTGTAAATTTGCCTTATACAGCCATGACTCCAGAACTAACTCAAGATTATGATGAACGCACCAGCCTTAACAGCTATCGTTTTACATTTTCTATTGGTGGGAGCATTCTCTCGTTAATTTTAACGAAAATTATTTTTTCGCAGATTCCCGATCCCCAACAAGCATATATCGTTTTAGCAGCAGTTTGTACTGTAATTTCGATTTTAGGATTATATTGGTGCGTTTTTGGAGTCCGCGATCGCATTCTGGCTTTTGAGACCAAACGCATCCAAATCCAGGAACCCCCATCTCTCCCCTTCTTTAAACAGCTAAAAATTGTCTTTAGCAACCGACCTTTTTTATTTGTTATTGGTATATATCTTTTTTCTTGGCTAGGTGTGCAAATAACAGCCAGCATTATTCCCTATTTTGTAGTCAATTGTATGGGTCTAAAGTTTGAAGATGTACCCACAGTTCTGATTGCAGTCCAAGGAACTGCTCTGTTGATGCTATTTTTCTGGGGGGCACTGAGTAAAAAACTTGGGAAAAAAGTTGTTTATTTTCTAGGAATGAGTTTATGGATTATAGCAGCTGCTGGACTATTTTTCTTACAACCTGGTCAAATAGTTTTGATGTATGTGATGGCTGTCATGGCAGGTATTGGTATATCCACAGCTTATCTAATTCCTTGGTCGATGATTCCAGATGTGATTGAATTAGATGAACTCCAAACCGGACAACGCAGAGAAGGCATTTTTTATGGCTTCATGGTTTTGCTACAAAAATTTGGTTTAGCTTTCGGGCTATTTTTGGTAGGAAATGCTCTGCAAGTATCGGGTTTCAAAGAATCTGTAGCTGGAAGTCTACCACCCATGCAACCGGAATCGGCATTGTCTGCTATTCGCATTGCCGTCGGCCCCATACCAACAGTTTGTTTGATTTTCGGCTTAGTTTTAACGTATTTTTACCCGATTACCCGCGAGATGCACGCAGAAATTGTACTGAAACTCAAAGAACGGCAAGAAAAGAGGGAAATTTAACTTGATCTTTGCCAAGAATTTTTTCTATTTCAGAAATTGTATGGTACAATTATACTACTATGATGCAGAATTTAATGCTCATTTAGTCAGGCGAGGGTGGCGAACGGCATACTCAATGCTGTTCAAAGCGATCGCTTGGCTTTTATGCTAGAAAGGACTAAAAACTGATAGTGGATGTAAAAAATTTGTTCAAACATTATTAAAAAATGCAACCAATTAAACATATCTAAGTAAGTCGGCGCGAAAAAATCAAAGTATGTTACGAAACATAAATAGCCTTAGAGCTAATTTGTAAACTCAAGTAAAGTACTTGTCTAATAAGGGTTTCAGGAATTTAAGTCAATACAGCACTTATTGACTGAAACTCAGACATAGCAATGAGTTGAGTACCCTTAAGATTTTCTTTACGAATCAGCTCTTAAAATCTTTACTAATGACCCATGACAAAGGACAAATGACAGCCTTAGCCAGTTAGCTTTAATTGCACCGACCTACTTATACTTTTTGCAGTCAGGAGTAATTTTAATGAACAGTTGCGTTTTAATGGCGGAAATTATTAACGAGCCGCAACTCCGCTATACGGCGGATAATCTGGGAGTCACGGAAATGCTGGTGCAGTTTCCCAATTCCCAGAAGCCAGAAGATCCGCCAGCTACCCTGAAAGTTGTTGGCTGGGGAAATTTAGCCACAGAAATTCAGCAAAACTACCATCAAGGCGATCGCGTCATCCTGGTAGGACGTTTAAGTATGAGTACTGTTGAGCGTCAAGAAGGTTTTAAAGAAAAACGCGCTGAATTAACAGTACAACAAATTCAATCTGTTGGAGGTAGCTTTAATACTGATCCATTGCCCTCAGCAAGCGTAACTCCATCATTTACTGAAACTGCTCCACGACAACCATCAGCATCTCGTCCTCCCCAGAAAGACATTAGCAGTTACGAGTCAGCACGTCCTACGCCTGCGCCAGCGACAAATCCTGTTGGCGTTGCTCCCCAAGTACCAACTTACGAACCCGTACCCCAACCGACGAATTATGAGCGAACCACTTATCCAGCAGTGAAAGCGGAAGAACCAGATCCAGATGATATTCCCTTCGTGCGCTCCGTTGATTCCAAAACTGTCAAAGCAGGCTTGTTAGATTTCTATGAAATCGAAAGCCAATGTCCGCAGGTAGGAGTCAGCCATAATTTCAAGTTTATTTAGTAGGACTTACGGAAAATATCTCAGAGGATGTTTGAAAAGTTTTAGGGAGTCAAAAATTAAGCCAGTTGCCTCACCATAATACGGATCATGGCAAGGTAGATAAAAGTTTCAGATGTTTCGGGCAATAACTCATAATCTCGGACTAATCGCCGACACCCCATCAGCCAACCAAAAGTGCGCTCAACTACCCAACGTTTTTTGAGCAACACAAAGCCCTTGGTTTCTTCTGGTCGCAGAACTACCTGCACAATCCAGCGACAAAAGTTCATCACCCATTGCATAAACGGCTCACCATCAAAGCCCCCATCCACCCAGATGGTCGTTAAACGAGATACCTGTTTGTTTGACTGTTTGAGCCGTTGGAGAACTTGTTTGCCCCCTTCTCGCTCACCCACATTCGCCGCAGTGACCAAGACTCTCAGGACTAACCCTAGGGTATCAACCGTCAAAAATCGCTTGCGACATGAGAATTTTCTTGCCTGCATCAAAACCCACCTCTTGACTCACCATCGCTGCACTTTTCACACTTTGGCTATCGATGATTCCCTCCGATGGACTCCGATGGCGCTCAATTTCGATTCTCGTCCATTCTCGCAGATGATCGTGAATGTGCAACCATGTCCCATCTTTACGCCAGTTGCGGAAATAAGTGTACACTGTTTGCCAAGGCGGAAAGTCCCCAGGTAGCGTAGGCGTAGCCCAACCTAGGCATCGCCATCTCACTCCTTCTAGCAGGATGTAAAAAATTGCATTCAGGACTTCCCACATATCGACTTCACGCTTACGACCACCAGGTTTGGCTTCTGGAATCAAGTCGCTCAGAAATTCATATTGTGCACGGCTCAAGTTACTGGGGTAAGCTTTACTCATGTTGCTCTCTCGGTGCTGTTTATTATCTATTCACAGCCTATACTGAGAGAGCTTTTTTACAACATACCCGACTTTTCAAACATCCTCTTAGAGACTTTGAATTTTCCCCCTTAGAGCGTCGGGAAGGGGGTTAGGTTTAAACAATTCACGCATTCTTGCATTATCAATTTCATTATTACAAGACGCTCTCTACGAGACGCTGCGCGTAGCTTGCTTCTCCACAGGAGTACGCGGACTCGCTTGCCGCCGGCGCTATCAGTGGGGGCTTGAAACCCACCACCTAGAAGCACCACTGATTTTTTAAATCAGTGGGGGGCAATGACCTCGAACGCCAGTGCGTCTCGTAGAGAAGGATAATTAATTCAAAATTTTTATTTATTCTTAATGAGAGCATTTTGAATTTTGAATGCGTGAATTTCATTAAATGGTCAATCTCGCTGTACCCTCCCCCAGGCTGGAAGGGCAAACACCTCCCTCTTTTCGCTCCGACTCCCGAATTGCTCAAATGGTGGAAATCCTCAGCCCAAGATCCCGCCGCGCAGCAGGAGTACAAGCGGGAGTTCCACGAAATTCTCAACTCCCGACAGCAGTTGATTAAACTCTGGGTTAATAAGCACAAACAAAACTCTGTGGACTTGACGCTGTGTTGTTTTGAAAAATCTGGGGACTTCTGCCATCGACACCAAGTCGGAGAAGTAGTACGAACGTACCTACCACAACTGTGGGGTGGGCAACATGAGCGCCCTAAGTTGCAATTGATTGAGTTAATGCTATGGCGATCGCTGACTCTTCAAAATCGCTTCACAAAAACTCAATCAATCTACTGATTTTCACTACAAAGAGCGTACGCTCAAATTGATAATCGTTGTACTGTAATGCGAGGTACTACTTCAAGCACCTCACAATCAGTGTTGCGTCAGTGATGGTGCGCTAATTCAAATTAAACAACCACAAAATTCTTTTCGGTTAGTGATAATCCACCATCTAGTTGTGCAAATTTTACCTGAGTAAACCCAGACGCACTGCCATCAGAGTCAAAGAACAGTCCACCCGTAGCGCTGTTGTAGATAAATCGCTCTTCGCTAGTGGTTACAGATGTTCCGATGGTAAACTGAGTCGCTGAAAGTGAACCAGTTGATAACCCGCCACCAAAATAATAAGCTGATACCTGAATCAGTTCGTTAGTGGCGTTGAAATCATAAATAGTATCAAATCCTTGGTTGTAACCATAACCGAACGCAAAGGTATCAGTACCATCGCCTCCAATTACGCTGCCATTGCGGCCACCATAGCCCCCATCGATGGTATCATTACCATCGCCCCCATCGATGGTATTATTACCATAGCTTCCATCGATGGTATCGTTGCCATCGCCCCCATCGATGGTGTCATTACCATAGCTTCCATCCATTCCATATAATATCATTCCCTGCACCACCAATGAGGGTATCATTCGCCACGCCACTCCTCAGTATGTCGTTGCCACTTTTGCCATTGATTTTGTCATCCCCCCCCTGACCATTGATGACATCATCTGA
>NZ_JAIVFV010000108.1 GCF_020829445.1 Nostoc sp. CHAB 5836 | reverse complement strand
TTGCAGATTATGCTCGTGCATCTTCATATTTAAGTTATTTTACTGGTTTTATGTATATTCAGTAGCTTTGTTTATGTCTAAAAACCAGTAAAAACCGATTGTGACAGTTGAGGGTGCGGAATGTAGGATCAAAGCAGCGCAAATAGTATTAGCAAATCCTGATAATAATTTTGTCGTTCAAACATCTGCTGGTACATTTCCACCAGCATTTGCTTAACTTCGGTTTCACTGATGTTTTCAACTTGTCTGTTGAAACTACAAATTTTGAATTCCTGCTCAGGTGTTAGCCCCATTCAAACGTCCCCTCCATCTCAGTCCCCATTGCTCTAGCCAAAGCTTTAGCCACCCTTGGGCGTGAAGAGTCAAACTTTGGCTTAAGCGTAAATTTCCCTTGATGCTGATTTCCGGTTAAAGGATCGATGTAAACTGCGATCGCTTCCGACTGCTTATAAATTATTTCGTTTCATAAAATCCGTGGTTTCACGGAATATCCCTGTAGCACAACCAGGCTAAAAAGTATTGCAGGCTACAAAAAATTCGATAACCACTCTTTTGGAAAAAACTTTTTGGTTCACTGGCTATACTTCTTTGGGTTTGCGCTCAAAAACTTGAACATTTGGGTTAGACAACCCAAAGCCTTTTTCATTTTCCTCACCCATCCCACCCGCTAGAGCAGCTACCCACACTGGATAATTTGCTTGGGCATCTGCCAACTTCTTCCAAACTTTGGGCTTAACGGTGATTGATACTTGTTTGCCGTCGCAGTCAACGATGAAATGATACCAACCGTTTTTGTCTGTAGATGCATCTGGCAGTTCGTTGATTTTAATTATTATTTCTAGCTTGCCTTTAATCATCTAACCCTCCATTCCTCTCACCACCAAATCTGTACCCAGATTGGTGGTGAGAGGAATGGAGGGGGAATTACGAAACGTTCCTTGAATGCCTTTGAGCAAATGCGAAAACAATGAGAGGAACAGTTGAGTAATTCCCAATTTCTTGGATTTAAATTGCATACGAATCAGTGGTGGGTAGTTTACAATTACCACAAATAAGTGCATTTTATCAGAAGTTGGGTTTAACAAAGTTAGGGGTTTAATTCCTAGCCTTTGAAGGGCAGAACGTTTTGGGTCGGGGTCTAAATCCCTAGACGCTCTCTACGAGACGCTAAAAGCGTAGCAAGATCCCCGGAGGGGTACGCAGACTCGTTTTGGGCGTCGCTTGCACAAAACTTGCATTTACTGTCTTCGTCACGCAAAGTCAGTCCGTGATAGCAATAGCCAAACTGACACTCTTAGGCAAGATATGGGGCAGAATATTGTCGCAAGAAGGCGGATTTTTCGCATCAAGAATAATTTTGCTTATCTCTACCAATACCTAATTCCTGCAACTTGACTTTGACCGAAGTCCAGTCATCGCCACAGTAGTAGTAGTTCTTATCTCGGATATCAGCTAAGTAATAGCCGTGTTTACCTCCATTGATTCGGAATAGCTCAACCAAAACTTTGATTTTGGTCAATCCGTTTCTTTGAAGTGTCGATTCTAAATCAGTAGAAATGCCATGAGGATTATAAAAAATATTACCGCCGTGAAAGAACCACTTCGTCCCCTCACGCTCATAAATTTGAATGTGGATAGGTGCGTGAATCTTAACCATAGCTATAATTAAATTAGGGTAAAGTCGGAGCAGCGGTTTCTAAACTTTCCAAAACAAAGGTAATAGCCCCCAGAGGGGTAGTCTGAGGGCTATTGGACGTTAATCGTCAGAAGATTCATCATCTTCTTCGTCATCCTCGATCATAAGGCCCGTGGATGTCGTCTGTGTACTTCACGTCAATGCGATCGCCTGTTTCGGTATCTTTTTCATACCAAACATCTTCCGTGACGTGTTCGTACTCCTTGCTGGGGCTGTACTCCCCGTGTCCGTTACCATCTTTAGATTGACTCACTTGTTTCACCTCCTGATGAGAGTGTATTTTTTGTTACTCTCATACTTATAATTATCGCCTCGCTTAGAAAAATCAAATTCTTGGTGATTGGTAAAGAACTTGAACTTAGTATAATTGTACTATTAGTTGATGTTTCATTTAGGATTGCTATAGTTGAGTCATCCAATCGTAACTACTTGCATCATCCACACCCTCCGCAAAGGCGTAAGCAAGGGCATCCCCACGATCAGGCGATCGCCCTAACCTCTTAATAATATCATCCTTACTTTCCACCCTAATCTCACCAAACTTATTCCTTGAACCAGTCCGATACCATCGGGGTGCTGTTAAATCAGCAATTAGTTTCGGGTCATTGGGCAGTGCCACATTGTACCCATTGGCAGGGTCAAGCAATTCTCTAAGATGCCACCACCAGCGCGATCGCAAGTTAAAGAATTTCAGCAATCCGCTTTGATCAAAAACATCGGTCGCACCACTACCATTTAGCCCAAATACCAGTTTAGCGTTACGTCGGTTCAGCGCATCTACCACCGCATAACCAACCCCAAGGGTATCTACCCGGATTTCTACTTTAGCAGACTTTCGCACTGCCGCTATTTGGTCAGCCAGTGAGTCACCATCGGGTGTGTCTTTTCCAGGTATTGCGATGATTGGTGCGACCCAGTAATGATGTCGAGAAACAATAGCACTCTCGGCTTTTCCGCCTCTAGCTACGTCTACGCCCAAATGAGATTGTGGTGCGGTTGGTACTGGTGTCCATCGCTTAAGGGCTGCATCCACCCAAGCACTTGGTATAACCTGCCAAGGGTCGTCCGTCTTAGCTACGGTCGTGAAATCGCCTTTTAAAAGCTGCGATCGCAGTGGTTCGGGTAATCTCTGCAACACCCCTCGGTATTTGGAATTTCTTAGATAAGCATTATCTTCCAACCGAGAGGGAATAAAGGTGCGCGATCGCGGTTCCAGCATTTCCCCGTTATGTTCAAACGGTGTTCCATCTGGTACTTCAATTTCCTCATCGTCCACCATCGCGTACCATCTGATTTCCCCAGGTAGGGCCGGGTTAGGATGCTCTGGGTTTAACCATGCTCCCCAGTATTCTTTAATCCACATGGATTCTTCGCTACTGGGCGGGTTACAAGTGGCGACAACCCGACACCTAACACTTGGGTCTGAAGATCGGTTCCAAGTTATCAAAAACTCGTACTGTTTCCTTGTGAACTCCCCCAACTCATCGAAAGCTTTCAGGTCATGTTCAACGCCTCGATACGCCTCTACGTCATTCTCGTGTTGAACTGCACCAAATTCTAAGGTGCGTTCGCCTGGGATACCTCGCCAGATTTTATCGTTACTGTTGTATCGGGCTATTTGCGAAAGAAGTCTGCGCGACTTCTCAATCAAGTCCTTCAGACGAGGATATTCGCGGCGGAAAATGATGGCCCGTTTGTGGGCAGTAGTGCCGAGAATGAGAAGGAGAGCGCTTTTACCCCCACCGGCACTTCCCCCATATAGGAGTTCATCTGCTTGATTGTTGAATGCTTGTGTTTGTGGCCCGTCTTGGGGTTTCCAGAGATCCTGTAGTTTTTCAATGGAGTCCCCAAGGTTTTGTTTGTTAATTTTGTCGAGGGTTCGCCTTAAAGAAGACAGTTTCACAATTAATTAGCTATTGCAGATGCCGTAAGAGCGATCGCACTTACAGCTTTCTTCTCGAATTCGTCTAGTGCCGCACTAATCTCAACTCTAGTTGATTGAGGAAGGATGCCAGCGTCTACTAACTTCTGAATTGCTTCTATCTCAGCTGTATATGTTGGCTTGGCTTCCTCTAAATCTATTGCTTCTCCCCATCCTCCCAAAGCCGTCTCTATCATGTCATCACCAACTTTTACCAATGCTGCGATCATATTCGGGGCGAAGGCTTCTTGGGGTAGGTCATTAAATCGAGAGGTCATTTTTTCAAGGATCAAGTTCCCTAGCTCTAACTTTTTCCTGTTAGCTTCAATCCTTGATATTTTCCATTCTTCAATACTGCTTTTCCGGTTAAAGCTTTTCTTAACTGCCGATTCAGCTACTATTCGCTTCCTGTCCTCAACTAGTTGCTCTAGATATTCTTGGAACTCAGGCTTTTTTCGCCATATTCCTACTGTCACTCGATCAACCCCAATAGCTTCTGCTGTTCTGGCATTATTTAAACCCTGAGACAGCAAATTGGCGGCTTCTTTCTGCCTCGGATTTAATTCTTTTCTTTTTGGAGGAACTTCACTTGGCATGATACGATCGCATTCGCTCAATGGTTGATATAGCCCAGTAAAATTTATATAAGAATTTTTACTTTTAGGTAAGATTTTACCCTTGCTTCTATACTATGCGATCGCATTTTACCTCAGAAACCTAACTTGCTATGCATCACAGTGCGATCGCACTCCATACATCGCCAATTCTCGCACGATCGCACTTTTTCCTTGACTCGCACATACCCGTGGCCTTCTACCTCCTGCCTCCTTAAGAATTATTTTAAACAGTACGCGGGGACTCCGCGAAACTTGCTGCAAGAGTGCTAAACGCCCAAAAGGTATCACCACGCTCTACGAGTAAACGTGGTGAGTTTGGGAACCTGTGCAAACAGGATATTAAGCCCGCATTTCTCACAAGCTCCCCTGCTCCCCTCGCGGGTGAAGCAATAAGTAATAAGTAATAAGTAAGATTCTTTACTCATTACTTATTACTTATTACTCTTTACTTATTCAATTAATGAGATGTGGTGAGAAATCCAGGTAAGGCGCTCGATGTCTTAAGAATCTCCTCGCCTTTAGGCAGGAGAGTGTCAAAGTCCTTCTCTTGCATTTCGTGCAGTGCCAAAACTGATAGACTTATTCCCGATTTCAGCTAAAATAAAACAGTTGCACTGGTAAAGTCATGCCTTTAAAGATGGGAGCGCCGCGACTTCTCGATCCTCAGCGCGTTCAACAATTAATTAGTGAGATGGAGCAAAACAAAGTTGACTGGACATATCCTCAACTTGCACAAATCCTCTCTAAAGAAATTGGAATCGTCATAACACCCGCCGCCGTCAGCAATTGTGCGCGACGAAATAATATAATATTGCCAAAAATACACGGAAGAAAGCGTCCGAAGCCTAGCACTTGATCCGCGATCCGTTGATCTGATCCGTGATCCGGTGAAACCTCGTTTTTTCAGGATCTTGGCGCGGGCGCGGATCTGAATCAGTAAAAAAATAAAAGTAGCAAATAATACAGAACAAAATCACTCAGTATGTTTTACTAAGTGATTTTTTGTTGATTAAAATTAATTGTAAATAATTGTAAACTTTGTTTTGTTAGTGAAAATATAGTGCTAATTTAGTAATGTGAAAACAAACGAAAAGGGAGGTGAATAGAAAGTAAATATATATAGCTATTATTTGTAGCTTTATTTTATCGCTCATATAGCTATTTATGTTTATCGGAGGCAGGAGTTAGGAGGCAGGAGGCAGGAGGAAAACTGACCCCTAACTCCTGCTGTGACCAGAGGGAACAGGGGTTTAAGACCCCCACTGAACTCTCGTTCAGTGGCTCTAAATCAATTGGGGTCGAATCCCCAACTGAAAAACTCCTTCTGCCTTCTGCCTCCTGCCTCCTGCCTCCTTCAACAAAAATCAATCATTTAGTGCCTACAAAAATACGCTCATAGGCATAGCAATAAGTCGTATTGTTTGCAGTAGCCAAGTGAGTTTCATTCCTTGGTGAAAGTGGCAACCATAAATACAACCACGCAACACTGTAACAGTGAATACAGCCTATTTCGCTACACTACATATTTCGTAGTAAGCAAGTGCGATCGCTAATTGGTGGCAGTTAGTTGTTGACAGTTCGTGCTGACTTAAAACGGGTAAAAGTAGGGGTGGCCATCTGACCTATACTAACGGTAGTATATCCATACCATAGCTATATGCTATAAGCACTTAGGCGTTGTAACTCAATGCTACTGATGACAAAGTTTACTTTGTAGGGTGGTAGGAAGGGTTGAGTAGTTTTGAGTTTACCGTTTTCACCTGAGTAAGAATTAGCTTAGTTATTCCTTGTAAGGGTGTTAAGTCTTAACCACTTAACACCCTATTTTCATAACAGAAAGTTTCACCTATGAACGTCATAGACTGTAGCTTTACTGCTACGAATTCAACTTAAGAATAAGGATATCACAATGGCTAGCTTATTGATTACAAAGGGTGATGAGAAAACAAACACAGTGGTAACGATCAACGGTAAAGGCGTATTTTACCAAGAGTTGAGACTTGGCGATCGCCCAATGTCGCAGCGAGTGAGACTTGGCAAATTAGTTGTAGTCGATGACGAAATCGTTGTAGATTACGATGCTTGGTGCGAGTATGACGCGCTCATAGTTGAGCGTAACACCGTTGAGCGCACCAAAAAGGCGGCCATTGAGGTACTCAAGACTTTAGAAGACTCCAAAGCAGTCAAGCTAAAAGAAGTGGAGGTTAAAAGGCTGGAAATTGCGTTAACTGAAGCTGAGAGAAAAATCAAAGCTCATCCAGTGCGATCGCTTACGGTGCTGTCTGCTAAAGTCATGGCATCTGTGGAAAAGATGCTCAATGGCGTTCGCCATAAGCACAAACACCTTGAAACGACGGATAAAACCGTTCAGTTTTCTCATCACCCAACCAAGGAATACTTTGTAGAAAAGCAAGCTAACGAGCTATTGAAGCGTCATAACGAGTCGCTAGAAGCGCGTGGGATTGAAGAAGGGTATCTAGATTTTGACGCTGCTATGGCTGTTATTGAGAAGCGCTATAGCCAAAAAACTAAGGTATCTGTTTGATTGCCCATCCTGGGGTGAAACACCCCAGATTAGAAATTTAACCACAATGAATAACACTGGATTAAAAGCTGCTGATGGACGGATTCAGCAGCGCATTGTCGTGCGGCATACTGCGGGGATGAATGCAGATATGTCGATTGACGCACGGGAGCCACTAACTCCCAAAAAACAGCGTACCAAAGGGGTGAAAACTTCCCGTAGCATTGCTATGGGACAGTACACCAAGGAAACATCTACGTTCGTTGAGTATCGGGTGGTTTTCTACAGATACCTGCCTAATCAGGTATTTCGTAGGCATACAAAAACAGGCTTGGAAGTGCCAATCTTAGGGAAAATTGATGGTGAGTGGTTCCCTTGCGAGGGAATCATGCTGACTAATAACGAGATTAACCAACTAAAAGCATTTGAGGGCGCGGCGGGACTAGATGTTGACAGTGCCATTAAGCGAAAACGTCCATTGAATTCCCGCAAGGGAACCGCTAATAATGGCGGAAAGTATACCTACCGATGCCGTCAGGATAACGATCCTGTGGCGAACAAGAAACGCCATAATCAAGCGAGAAAGGATGCTAGCAAGGTGCGATCGCTAATCGCTGGTGTTCAGATGGCTAATGTTAAGCGCAAATAGAATAATCCCCCGACTCTTAGGGGGATTTTGGACATCAACGCGGAAACTGTCATTCCCGCGTCGTTAACCAAAATGTCTAGAAAATATCTTGCGATCGCAGACTCTCAAGCAGCATACTGCGATATTTGTCGTGGACGCGGTTACTTGGAAACCGCGACTTGCTGTGTCAAGTACGAAACTGACATGGCAGATCCACCACTTCACATCCGCTCTGGCAGTTGGTGTACTGCTTGCGCTACCGATGTGTTAGCTCTCTTGGGTGGCACAGATAAGGATCATCGGCATCAGATTCTTAGAGAAAAACCGAAAAAGTATGTAATCAGAATGGATCATGAAGATTCATCTTACTACTGCAAGGTTACTCAAGTAGCCATTGGGAACCAACTTATTACTGGACTTACGTGGGTGCGATTGCCTATGGATGCGGCGAGATTCGAGAGTTGTGAGGATGCCGAACTCATGATTTTTGACAACGAATTTCTCTGGAGTGTAGGCGCACAATCAATTTTGGAGAGTTAATCATGGAAAAAACATTCTATCTGTGCATGCAATTTCAATTTGAAAGTCGAAATTGGCAAGTTAGTGGAGTGGGATCTTTACTACAAAGTAAACCTTTCCTGCTACAGAAAAAGGATAACCGCCCACATGGGATGGTTTCACGCAACGGCGTGGCTTTGGAAATAGGGTTCGGTCAGGGGTTATTTCCCAAATCAGGGAAGCATTGGGAGCCTGGTATTCCCGTGAATTATCTCATCCTTCCCTTTATGCGTTGATTCTCCCGCGTCCGGGAGATCCTCAATATGTTCCGCACTTTAGTAGCGATCGCCTTGAGGATGCGGCAAGGCTAAGAGCGGTTTACGTAGAACAACTGCTGGAAATTGTTAGGGACAAACCTAACCTCTGGTGGGAGGAGCAACCAGTTAAGGATAGCTCAACAGTCAACTTTTAAAGCGATCGCTGTGAGTGCGATCGCTTTTTTCATGCAAACTCAGCAAAAATAATGACTACTCTATGGGATTCGTTACTTACTCAAGAATCTGATTCACGGGATTGGTTAAATCCCAAGAATTGGGGAACACCCAGATGGAAAACTGCTATCAAGCGACCTACTTTATCGCTCCCAATGAGAAATGCTGTTGCCTCTGGACATTTACCAAAACAAGCAAATTGGCTTGATATCGGATGCGGTCACGCCCAAGATATTGAGCGGTTGCCCCCAGAATATAACGCAGTAGGATTTGACCCCTACTATCGACCTAAATTTGAGCTATTGGATACTACTTATCCAGTGACCAGTTTAATTTACGTGCTGAATGTAATTGAAAGTGATGTTGACCGCGATCGCACTTTACAATTCGCGTTCTCACTCTGTACAAAAGCCTTGGTACTGGCTGTAAGAACCGATGCTAAGGAATCAGGTATTACCAGTATTGGTACTTATCAAAAATACTACAAACGCAAAGAATTTGTAGCTTATGTGCAATCTCAATGCCCTATTGGAAGGGTGATTGATGTTGGCTCAGGTCATGTAATTGTCATTAAATAATCAAAACAATGGAAATATTTGACAACCCCGTATCTACTGAGTTTGTACTCTGGGTTTGGAATGGCGAGGGCAAATTAAACCCCCAACAAAAAGAAGGATGGTTGTGGCTATCTTGCGACTTGCGAAAAAATGAAACATTGGATTAACCGCGATACCTTGCTATTGCGATCGCAGTTTTCACCAACTCTGTCCTAGCAACCATCCCATTATTCAACGACCAATTCACCGAGAAAGAAAAAGCCACACTTCCCCCTAAATCAGAGAAGTTGTTTGTATACAAGCATCTCTACGACGCAACCATCAAAATGAAGCCAGCGCTAGGGGATGAAGCCGATTTCAAATTCTGCCAAACTTTCTGGCTCGGTTTGACAGATGCGATCGCACCTTGGGGTGAATTACTGGATGATGATCGCACTCCATCTTCAGTGCGAGAGCATACAGTTGCTGCTCATGGAGTTACGCTTCACGCTTTGGGCGAACTTGGCAAGTACCTGGGAGAAACAGCAAAACTCTCCGGGAATCACAATTCCCATGAGAAGTTACTCAAGAAATTGAGCGGAATCGACTGGCATAAAACCAACCCTGATTGGTTGCACAGAGTCATAGATTCTAATGGCGGAATGCTCTCAAAACGGCATAATGTCAAACTGATGCTGAATTACTTCAAGGCAAAAATTGGGGTTCCTGAGAAAAATTTCAGCAAGGCAGATAAAGAATTAGAAACTGTACATATTGGAAATCTTGGAGTCTTTGAACATGGCTAAATATTTACCTGAATCGGAGAGAAGGCTCTACTGGACGGAATGTGAGTAAAAAACAATACTTAGAAAATGCGATCGCAGTCCTAAAACTACTCCGCAAAAAAGTCCTTTCAGATGATGAGAGGGCTTTTTTAATGCAGTTCCCTGGCGGTGGCATTCTCAAAGAGTGTGGCGTGTTTACTGATGCCGACAAACCTCAGTGGTTAAAAGAAGGTCGTGCCGAACTGCAAAGCCTTTTAGATTGCCACGAATGGACATCTCTGCAAAATGCCGGGATGCTCAACGCTCACTACACTGCCCCCGGTGTGAGGCAAGCAATGTGGGAAGCCGTGACACCAATTCTTAGAGAAAACGACATTGTTCTCGACCCTGGTTGCGGCATTGGAAACTTCTACATCGAGATGCCCAAGCACCTGAATTTATCCTACAGCGGGGTAGAGAAGGACTGCATCTCAAGTGCGATCGCCAAACTTGCTCACCCTGGAGCGAATATCTACCACAAGGATTTTCTCAAATGGGCTTACCCTGCTGACTTCGATTTAGCCATTGGTAACGTTCCGTTTACCAATGGCGTTTCCACAATGGAAGTTGAGGGAAAACGCTTGACTATTGGGCTTCATGCCCAATTCTTTGTGGCTGCAATAGCACATCTCGCGCCAGGGGGACTGCTGGCGTTCCTCACCAGTGTTAGTACCTTGGATGCACGAACTCCAGATTACATCCAGTTTCGGGAGTGGGTTCATTGTAAATGTGAATTTTTGGGAGCAGTGCGATTACCTAACCAAGGGACGCACGATGGCGGGACGGAAGTTACCACCGATTTGATTCTGCTTCGTCGCAGGGCTTGCCTTGAGCGTAGTCGAAAGGAATTGGGTGTTACGGGTTCTGCCGAATGGCTAGGGGTGGGGAAAAGCCACATTGTTGGCTACGACGGCGCACCAGCTTATTTGAGCAATTGGTATCTAACTAATCCTCAATACCTGATTGGTGAAGCGAAGGCCAGTAAGCTGCGCGGTAAAAATGGGAACCCCACAACTAGTTTCGCGCTGCAAGCACGACCTAACCAAGATGTGCTGGGTGAACTTAGGGCATTGCTTCATTCATTGCTTAAGCCAAAACATCAAGAGGTTAGAAAAATGACTAGTGAATCAGGATTGAGTGAGTATACCTGCGAAATCGAAAATTCAAATCAACAACAAGAGGACAATGATATGGCTACTGTAATTCCTGCTGAAAAATTCAAGTCCAACTCCGTTTATGCATTCATTCTCAGACAAAACCCTAAACAGTCCGGGATTGAAATTCATTTCCCCCCGGACTGCCAGATGGACGGCGATAATGCGATTAAGTTTGTTGCCAAGGTAATGGGTGCAGGGTTCAAGCAGGCAAACAAAAACCCCAAACTTTACTATGCAGTTTATACCGAAGACCTTTGGCAAAGAGCGCAAAGCTGGGTGCAAAGCTGTAAAACCTTCGATGCTTACGAGTTAAGCTCAGATGAGCCTGTAGACAAAACACCTTCCCGTCGTCGCTATGGTTCGTCGGCAACAAAAGAAGCAGCAAGCACACCGCCTGCTGCACCAAATAAATTGTTGGATGCGATTTCGGATCTTCTCAACACCAAGGTTGACCCATTAGCGGAAAATATTGCTTCATGCATTGTAGAAAGGCTCAAAGCAGAGAGGATTTCAAGAGATTCAGACAAACTCAGACGCGAAAACGAAGAACTAATCGCCCAACGAAATGAATTAGTGGAATCCTCCGAAAGTCTCACTCAAATGCTTACTGATATAAAGGCTGAAATGGTCAAGATGCAAAATGACTACTGTGAGATTGAGGCTAAAAAAGATGCTGCGCTACAACAAGCGCAGAAGTTGGAAGACTTTCTTGAGCTAGCAGAGTTTGATATTGCTGCCCACAAGAAAGAGAATGAACTCTTGCAGGCGCAGCGAGATGAGTACGCCAAACAGTTGCAAGACTTGGGAATGCTGGAATCCCCAGGACAATCTGCCCCAATATTTGATGATGATTCCCCCGTATTTGCTGATGAATTAAAAGAGGAATCTGAACCAGTATTCGCTGACGAGTCACAGAAACCAAAGTTTGACGACGAGGAGGAGTCGGGATTTGACTTAGATGCGTTAGAGGGAAAGTAGAAGGGTACTTAAGTATTTTGCGGTTGTTTGACCGAGCATCCGCAAAACTTAAATACCCTAAAATACGATTTAGTCAGTATCAATTGTATCGCACCAGTGGAGGCAAATACCCTGGTGCGATTTACGTTTCACCCCTAGAGCGCAATTCGGGATGGTATGCCCGGATTGAAGTTACTGGGTTGTTAACCCTGAATAAATACAATCCATTGCCCGGACTAGAAGCTCAATTGCGGCGTTTAGCTTCTGACCCCACCCGTTACGCCCAAGAACACGGGCATACAACTGGTAACTGTTGCTTTTGCAAAAAGACATTGACTGATCAGCGATCGCTTTTTGCAGGCTACGGCCCAGATTGTGCTGCACATTACGGATTACCTTATCCAATAAGGAAGAAGTTAGGAGGAAGGGGGAAGAAGTAAGAAGTATCATTAATCACTTTAGTTCTAATCTTCCTTCTTCCTTCTTCCTTCTTCCTTCTTCCTTCTTCCTTCTTCCTTCTTCCTTCTTCCTTCTTCCTTCTTCCTTCTTCCTTCGTAAATATTGTTGATGCCGATTCTCAAGATGTTGGACAAGCGATTTATTAAACAACAAAAACTGCGATCGCCCATGATTGCGATCGCAGTTTAAATAATCATCGACGTCATCTACTTGTTTATTAGTTTAGCACCAAGGCTATTTTATGCACCTAAAATCAACCTATCAAAAAGACAAATACCTCACTGTTATTTGTGAGGATTTTGACTCAACTGATGTAATTTGTCAGAATCTTCAGAAAATGCTCGAATCAAAAAAGTTCGTATTATTTTCTGGAGAGTTTACCTGGCAGTGGCAACGCCAAGAATTCAATGAAATCCCTCAAGAATCATTTGAATTCTGGTTATCTCAAGTTACAAAACTTTGTAATAAATATGGAAATGAGCCAATTGAAGTAATCCAAGAAACAAAAGGCTCAGAGTGCCTAATAGCAGTCAGTACCAATGACAACTATCAGGTTTCAGGTGTCCAGGGTGCATCAGACTCAATTCTAGCTCAATTAGCTCAACTAAAGGAGGAGATCGCAACTTTAAAAAAGTTCGATTGCGACGCCATGAAGAAATTGCAGCACTTGAACGAGCTATTAGTTCGGCAGGCAGTACGAATCAGGTTGTAGGCAGGAAGAAGAGGAAGAAAAATAAGACTTTTGGGATTGCAGCATTTACGCCAAATGTAGAATTCTTAGAGAATCCGATCATTTTAAAAGACGATGATCTTGTTTGGACTGAGAGGTTTCGCAGTGGGGTATTTTGCTTTCATGAAAATCAGTTGGGTATCTCATTTAAAAATGCCCATGCAGGTCTGCAGTGGGAAGTCGAACGGAAGTATTGTGAAGGGCGACTAGATGTGCATTCTGATGTGAGAGGCATTACTTGCCGCATTCCCATACTTCCTGGCACATTTCAACCAATTTCCGCCCCACTAGAACAGCAAGAACTTATGCGGCGACTTCTGGCGGGAGCTTTTATTGTAGAAGAATTATTAGAGGCAGAAGCCAAGCATCAGGGTGATGAAGAGTGCGATCGCATTCGATTAAAACTCAATCAATTCTATGATTCCTTTGTTCTGGAGTTTGGGCTTTTGGTCAATTGCAATAGCTACTACGATAGCCTCTGGCCAGATGTGCGTTTGGAAATTTATCTGAGTCAGCTGACAGATTCAGCAGGTAACAAGTCTGATATCTTCCGCGAACGGATTAACCACCCGCCACAAGAACTTAAGGGGCAACAGTTCTTTGAAGCAGACTTGGATACTCGCCTAACCAATGCCTTCTCTTGGTGCATGGGGTGGTATGGAGAAGTCAGACTGGATGAGATTGCCGAGAAGTCTGGGATGGACAAGCAACGCGCTCTGGAAATTCTGCAAAAACTAGAATTAGTTTACCGTCACTGGGTCGGGCTTGATTGTCAAAAATTAAAAACCATGCAACTATTCAATGTAGTCAATTCCCACCGATTCCTTTCTGGCGACATCCTTTCAAAGCTAGAAAATGCAGAACAAGCCATAGAATTTGACCCCTCATTCAAAGAAGAAGCGATCGCATTAAAGAAAATTCTCCCCTTGACCATTGCGATCGCAGATATTGACATTGCGATCGGCGTAACTTGGATACCTACCCGTTACTACAACCAATTTTGCAAACAGGTGTTTGATGTCGATGCCACGTTCTTTTTCTCGCTTGTTAGCGGTACTTGGGATTTAGCTCTTAGTAATGGTAATTCCGAAGCTAACCAAATAACCTATGGTTACAGTTACGTCAAAAAAGATAAGGTAGAAATCATTCCGGCAGTGGGCGACAAGATAGAGTCGGGGTTATTCACGATGGCAATGCACTTCAAAGCACCGTATATCCCTAATCCCGGATTTAGGCGAGAGGCACTACTCAAACAAGAGGAACTGCGGAAACTTTGGGGTGAATGGTGCAAAGAAGGCGATCGCGGCTTAGAACTTGAGCGCATCTACAATCACAAATTCAATCGGTTGGTTTTACCCAATTGGGATAATACTGCACCACTGGGATTCAAAGATATCCTCCGCGCCACTGGGATGAGTGAGGCTTGGATAGAGAGATTACGACCTTACCAGATGGATTCTATCTGGCGGATGTGGCGACATCCGCACTTCAGAACGGTTTGCCGAATTTGTCAACGTACCAGAGCTGTTACAGATGTACTTGAGTGTCTGCCACATCAAGCGGTTTGATGATGTGGCAGGACAGGCAGAGTTTAATCGTCCTAGTCATAGAGTAGTTCAAGTAAGTACGCCGTTGAGTAAATTTCAAATAAAACAGATGAAATGGATTGCGACGCGTAACCAATATATTGACTCTGATCAGCCTTATAAATTTGAAGACAGAGACACAGACGGATGTTTAATTGCCCCAGCAACTAAGAGTGAGCAAAACAAAAAAATCAAAGGCAAACGCTTAACTAACCCCAGCACTGGACAACCCATCAAGGATATTGCAGAAGCGATCGCACTCGGTTTCAAATGGGGCAGCAAAGTTGACAATCACTTGTGGACATTGACCGATGCCCGAAAGCTGATGATCGCTCCCCAGTTAATCGACCCAGAAGAACCATTTCAGAAGAATGACAAAATTAGTCAGTGCGTAGCAATTATCTACAGTTGGTGGCGCAAAACTAAAAAGCAACGATCAACTCAACTGGTGTTTTTGGATTGGGGTACGCCTAGAGGTAGTTCTAAAATCTGCCTTTACGAATGGATGCGCGATCGCTTAATCGCCAAAGGTGTACCTAAAGAAGAAATCGCGTTCATCCAAGAACACTCAGAAGATGAGTCCAAAAACAAACTGTTTGGCGAGGTTAACGAGGGTAATATCCGAATTCTATTCGGCTCAACTGAACCTTTAGGGATTGGGGTGAATGTCCAGAAAAAGGTTAAGGTAGTTCATTTTGTTGATATTCCGCGTCGCCCTGACCAGTACGAACAAAGGTTAGGTCGAGCAGTGCGATCGGGTAACGAAAACTCAGAAGTGATTGTTTACCAATACCTAACCAAAGGGCAAAAGGGTAACTTCGGCGCTGATGCTGCCCAAATGGGAATCCTGGAAACTAAGCTCAAGTCTCGTGAACAAATTCTCCGTGGCGATCTTTCGGTGCGGCGGGTAGTAGAAGATGACGACACTTTGCTGTTATTTATGATGATGTCGGCTCACGCTACCGGTGATGTTCGCTTTAAGCGGTACATGGAGCTAAAAAGTGAGTTGGAGAAGGAAGAAAGCCAAGCCAGTTTGTTGATGCGAGAAATTAACCGATTAAATATTGGCACTGCTAATGATAGCATCCCAACAATCAAAGATAGCATCCGCTATGTTAACCGTAAGTTAGAAGAGTGTTCTGCTGATGTAGAATTAGCCAGAAAGCATTTACAGAATGCAACCCCAGAAAGGTTTGTTTGCACTGTCGATAATCGCGTCTACCAAGGTGTGAAGAAAGCAACTTGTATTCCAGAAGTAGAGGGAGAATACGGGCCAGTCAACCCACTTACTGTTAAACAGGCGCAAAAGTTGGCAGACGCTCACTTACTCAAGGTTATTGAGGCACTGGTTCAGAAAACACATCAAAAAGACAAAACCACTATCAGCGACCCGACAATCATTGGTGAATTCGGGGGAATGCTAATTTACTGCAAAGTCTGGCTATCCTCAGACGGAGAAACCGTTGACCTCTGGCTCAAAGGTTCACACGATCGTTATGACTTCAAGCACCGCATCTCGGAGCAACGATTAATTCGGAATATGATTGATGTTTACGTGCCAATTGCTCACAAAGATTCTTCCTTAAAACAACGCTTAGATAAGTTGTCCAAAGATTTGGAGGTATCTACAGAACGGCTAGCTAAGAAGAGGTGCGATCGGGATGCCGTTGTTCAGTCTGTGCAGGTTCTCAAGCAAGAGAAAGCGTTTCTAGAAAGTGAGTTAAGCATTCAGTCTGACATTTTCAGCTAAATAGGTGCGTAGGCGTAGCGATCGGATACCCTTTCTTTGGGGATTTAATCATTGGCTTTCCATTGGATCTTCGCGCCCAATACCGAGCGATCGCAGTTGTGCTTTAATATCCTCTGGATCGGTTCCACAGTAATAATATTCTTTGTTGCGGAGATCGACTAAGTAATATCCTGGTTTTCCACCGTTGATCCGAAATAATTCTAGAGCAACCTCCTGTTTTGTTGTACCAAACATAAATTCAATGTCGCTTTCGTTCGGCAGATTTAATGGATTATAAAAACCTTTGCTTCTAATAAAATGCCAGTAAGACTTTTCAGGTGTGATTTTACGATCAATGATTCGGTATCTAATGGGGTGAATTATTGACATAACTGTGTTTCACTTGAGCTAAAATTTAACAAGGATTGCCCCCAAGGGCTAGTTGGGGGCTAAGGCTACGGATTAGCTATCTTCGTTTTCTTTCTTGATATCCAGGTCATCTAGGATGTCCTCTCTATCAACAATCTCTTTCTCTCCGGTTACTGGATTAGTTTCAACCCAGTTATTCTCTTCGTGTCGAAAGAGCCGGATAGCAGGCATTTCTGCCTCGTCTTTTCCGTTAGCCTTATGAGATGGATCTGTCAATTAACCTCCTTATTTGAGGGGGTGAACTTTTTCCCTCATGCTTTAATTATAACCCGTGGGGACATGGATAAGAAGGGAGTTTTCATCAAAAAATCCCTGAGTTTTGCTGGTGATCATCAAAAACTTTTATGCCACGGGGACACGGCTTTAGCATAGGATGGAGAAACTATTTGAGACAAGTATGCAGCAACCGCGAAACAAGCAGGGAAAATTCGCTACAGATAGACCAGAGCCACGAGATGCAAAGTTGAGCTTAAGAATTGAAGCATCTGTACTGGCAAAAATTCAAGCTATTCCCGATTGGCAAGAGAAGGTGCGATCGCTTCTTTATGAGTTAGTTGAGCCAGAATAGTGACAGAATAGCGATCGCAGAAACCAGCCAAAAACGCAACTTTCCCGCTCGCCAGCCCTTGCAACCGTGCAGTTGTCATTGCTTTAGTTCTAAGTTGGCTACAGTGGCTAACAAAGTTAAACCGATGCTCCCCCGGCTATTGAACAGCCTGCCTCAACCAAGAAATTCCAAAACCTACGCAGTATTGCACGGCGTCCTTACTACAAGTCCCTAAATTTATTTATGGGCTTGGTAAATTTTTGAATGCGTGAATGCGTGAATGCGTGAATGCGTGACTTCCCCGAACGCGAGTGCGTCCCGCACAAAACGTGCTGACACGCTCGCTAGATTTACCTTATTTTGCTGAAAGTGCAAAACTAAAAAATATTTATATAGACGGCGTAATTTAGTCATAGTTATTTAAATAAAACTATGTCATTAGACGTTACCTTTTTCCAACTGAGGGGATTTGCCTTTAAGCAAGATGCCATCTCCTTCGGTGATGGTGAAAGCTTGGATGTAAATATCAACCGGAATGGAGTCATTAATAAGATTCCTATTACCAAGAAAACTGTTACCTTCTCACTGGTTGGCGCAACCGATATGAATCTTGCATCCTTGCAGAATGAGCGTGACAACAATATTAGCGGATTGATTAACGGCAGCACAACCGGGGAAGACATTAACATTTTTGGCTACATTATTCCAAAGGCTGTTCTAACTAAGGTCACGCCGTCAGCCCCAATCAACGTAAACGGGTTCAATATTTTCGACAAAATCGAGCTTGTTTTTGAAAGCCAGGTTTATACTTAAGCTTTCCCGGTCTGAGTCAATCCAAACTCGTTTCTTGCCTCTTCCTGATTAAAAATGTTTCGCTTAACAAGCACTAATTTACCCTTGGTCGGCACACGAGCTAAACTTGCTCCTGCTTTTACTATTTGGCAAGAGAATGACCGAGGGACTGGGGCCATACTTCGAGTAAATTGCTACGGGCATTGGCAGGAAAATCCAGGATGGGAACTAGATACTCTCCCCTTGGGAGCGCCTACTGCTACTGGTAAATATTACCGCCAGGTTGTATCAGCACAGATTCAGCAGATTGCGCTTTGGGGGAAAGTCGAAAGTGCGATCGCATCTACTCCTGATACTTTTTGGCAGTCTGATACAGAAATTCACTTGTATCAAAAAAATTCAGCACTTCCCACAAGTGCAGTGGTTATTGCTGCTGTTACCGCACCCCCTGCGGTGGGAAATAATTACGCGATCGCACTTGACCGAATGAACGCCACTAGTATTAGTAGCGATGGGTTAATTTTTACTCCTGGCATTGGGGTTGGTAATTTTAGCCAAGAAGAAGACACGGTGACAATTTACGGCGATGCAGCTTACTCCCTTAATCTAGGGCAAGAATTACTGATTACCGCAGAAATAGAGCTTAGTTTCTCTAGCCCTTATTTATCCATCGCCAGCTTCTACCTCCCAGATATCGCTTACTGCGATCGCATTGATTGGGCAGGGCATAGTTTTAGCCCAGCCCGTGAAGTATTATCACCACAGAAATGGGAGTTCACTTGGGATGCGATCGCTAAAGTAGCCAACTTATTTTTAGAGGCAACATCAATGCCATATTTTGAGCCGATTCAGGCAACTCACGTTCCTAGCGGTTTGGGAGCAATTAAAATAATCCGTAATTCGTAATTCGTAATTCGTAATGACGCTCCATGACAGCAAAAGTGCTTATTACGCCATTGTTAACAATGGCGTATCCCGAAAAAGTATAGATTTATCAGGGATAGCTTTAATAGATAACATCCCCGGACTTTACCCAGCACCTATTTATTTAGGGCGTGGTCAATGGCAAAGTGTAGAGTTTGTAAAAGAAAAGCAAGAAGCAGCCGTTTTTATTTTTCCTGATTATTACCGGCCTATTATTAAGATGATTAACTATTCAATATTAGATAATAATTTGGTTGAAAATGAGTCTACTTTTGTAGAGTCCTTAGCGTACTTGTATGCTGACGACAATTTAACAGCATCACATCATTTTGTAACAAGTATAAATGGGAGTGATAGCCGGGGAAATGCATTTAGCTACAAATACGAAATTACTTCCGGTAGCCCACCAGTAGGGAAAACAACCATTACTGGCAGGTTTCTGGTATGCCAATGGAAAGATTGCTATGTTATGGAAACTATTAATTATCAATCAACTTTTCCAATAAATAGTTCTAGCCTACCTGATTATCAAAGTACAATAATTTATCATTTACACACACCTAATGGAGTAAAGGAGTTAAATCGAGATTCTTGGCTGGATTACTTTTTTGGCAAAAATCTTTTAATCGGACAAGGGCCGGTAACGCCGTTAATATTGCCTAAAGAAGCGATATTTTGCTCTTTTCTAGCAAATTCATTAAGGTATTATGAAGATTCTTTTTCTATATATACCTGGAGTTTTGTTGGTAGCCGTGCATGGGTTGAAAGAATAACCGGGTCGCATTACATTCCATACGTAGTAGAAAGAATAAATGAAATTTGCTTAAAACATAATTTAGTTGGCAATAAAATCTACAAAATTATTTATGAAGGAAATACACCAATTTCAATGCCACATATTGAAATTTTGGATATCACAAAAGAAGGTTTAATTAAACCTTCTCGTAGGTTAAGAGCTAGACCTTTGAAAATAAAAAATAATGGCAACATTTTAGCCATGAGCTATCATCCTTAGAAAATAAATGCGATCGCAATACGCTTCTACTATTACCCCACCCGCCCCTACTATTACCGTTATCTCTGGTTCTACAACTGTTTATAGTGCTGGGACGAAGAGCATTTGGATATACTGCCGCAATCGTGCAGGCATAACTTTATTTTCTCCCTTGACGGATATTGCAATTACAGCAGGACAAGGATTGGAAATTACTCTCCCTAGTGCAATTCGGAAGACTGCTAGCGATATTCATCAAATTGGGATTGTGATGTCGAACGATACCGTCCCTGAAAATGGGTGCGTGGTGGCGACATATTTGGGCTATGAAGCCGATGGAATAACGCTGACTACATTGCCTGTGGCGATCGCACTTTTTGTAGATATTCATTTTCAGCTAAGAAGAGTAGTTGCAACTCCCGATTCATTGCCAAACACTAACCGAATTAATGGGATGCGGCGATTGGTGGAATCAACCAATCAAATTGTAGAATGGTCTAGTCGTGCGATTGATTGGGTTCCCTGCCTACCGCAGAATTTCAATCCCTACATTGCCAGCACAATTGCTGAGGGCGGGGCTGATGTTGACTTGAAAAAGATTACTGACACCTCAGCCATTATTTTTCCCGATTACAATTCTAGTGGCGAGTTATCAGAACCCGTGAAATTTTGGATTGTCAATGATACAAACTTTACAGTTCCCCAAGGGAAGCGAGTTCGGATGAGTGTGGCAACCGACCCTGAAGACGTGGGAGCGGATGACTTTAAAGGCTTGTTGCAACTGACTTTTTTAGGATATGTGAACACGCTCACCGGAGCGCTGGATACCACCCAAATGAGTACAGGGGGAACAGTTACTTATCAAGGCGATCGCGTTACCAACCTACTTCTGTCCAAAGACTTGCCTCCCAACTATGGCTACATCTTGCAAGTGCAGATGGCTTTTGATGATGCCGACGTAGATGGTAGCGTAGCTCAGGGTGCGATCGCTAAAGTTTACCCCCGCATAACTGCAAACTTCTCTGAATATGACCCCGTAGCAGACTTATTGGGCAATTATATAGTTGCCACAGATGAGCGGCGGCGGATTTTGGCTAATGGTTCGGGATTGGATTTAGTTGCAAGCGTGGGTTCGGGTTCAGTTGCTTCTTACAAATTTCGGAAACTTGGTAAACAGCTGGTTCCAGGGGCAAAGGCGAACACTCCTAACCAGAAAGTAATTATCACAAATAACGGCACTTGCTTTGTTGCCAATAGCGTACCTACGGAAACCGCAGCCCTTAGAGCGTTAATTAGTACGCTCAACGGGCCAGGTATTGCCACCGATTGGAGTAGTCCGATCGCATTATCTAGCTCTTTACTACTTTCACTTTCAATTACCCACCCAACCACTGTTCGCTCTAATTACCCAGACGTAATTGCTCTTATGTCAGATGGTTTAAATGCCACAAAAGTAAGGGTTTATGTACGTCCTGTGGGTGGAGAAGACATTTCTATTTTTGATGTGCCTATTACCAAAGAGTCCCCTGAGTCTATATTAGTTGGGTCAATGGCTACTTCAAGCGCTTCTAGCTTGCCAACAATTGCCAATAATTTTGGATTATTTACCCCTGTTAGTTTCACCCCAACCACTGTAAGCGGCATTAGTATTTTTAGTTCTGGCAGCTATGAAGTTGCGATCGCTTATTTGTATCAAGATACCGTTACCTCCATATCTCATGCTTCACCACCTTGTATTTATGAGCGAGAGCATGGGTTAGAACCACCAAATATTGAGGTGAATCCTGAGATAACTGTTTTAGAGCCTGGGGAACCAGCAACAGTTACAAATACAGGTATTGGAGGTAATGCTTACCTTAATTTTAGCCTTCCTCTACCAAGTACTGATAATTTAAATTTTGATAGTATCTTAACAGATAGCAATAGTTCAATTTTAGTCGATACTAATGGTAACGTTTTACAAAAATAAGGAAGAAGGAAGAGGGATGAAGGATGAAATTAACAAACTTCGGATGTCAACGAAGTCAGACGGATGATTCTCTTTCTTCTGGCGACGGGCGGTTCTTGGGTTTGACCCGGATTTCTCACCACATCTCTCCCTATTAAATAAGTAGTAATGAGTAAATACCCATTACTTATTACTTATTACTTATTACTCATCCAACTTCGGTCTTCCTTCCTTGGTCAATGTACTTCCGACTTCTTTAACCAACTTCGGTCTTCCTACTCACTTCTTCCTTATTAAGCATGGCTTTTATTCATACTGCTTTATCTGTTCACGATATTAATGCTTTAAAAGCACTTAACAATACATCCAACCCTAAAAGGGTAGATAAGATGTTTTTAGTAGCTGGCGACAATGGTACTGGATTTCCATCATGGTATCTCTATAAACAATCAGCAACCGATAACGAAAATCTCCCAAGCATTGTAGCCTCAGCAGACAATGTGGGTAGATGGTTTCAATTCGGTGGGGGCAATGGGGGCGGCTCATCAATTATTTCAGGCAACATCCTTTGTACTAGCGGCGCACCTAGAAATAATTCTGGTAAAGCATTTGAATTTACTAGTTATGGTAATTTTTTCCTAATTATTGCTGTTGATAATGGAGTATCTTTAGTAAGTGGCAGTACTTCAATCATTGTCCATTTATGGACGCAAGAACCTAACGTAGCACAGGTAGGGAAAATTGAACCACGAATAATTGCATTACCTCAGACAGGTGGCGATGTAGGTGTTGCAATTAGATCTACGAATAAATGGTTAACGCTAGGTGCCAAGTTTACGGGAACTAATTTCTACGATGCACCTTATTTTACAATTACAGGTAATACTTTAACAATTGTGGGACGTTGAAGAAGAAGGAAGAAGGAAGGGAGTAGCGTTGCTTTAAATATTGAGCTAAGTAGAGAGCTTTTTCGTAGGGTGAATCCAAGCTTTTAGAAGACTTTGCGACTTTTTCTTGGTTGTAGTTAGCGAGGATTTCTTCGGTGCGTT
>NZ_JAIVFV010000107.1 GCF_020829445.1 Nostoc sp. CHAB 5836 | reverse complement strand
AAAGCTAGATGGCTAGTAGAGGCGACTGCGGTTGAGACGGGAAACCCAAAAGACGAATAAAACCGTCGTTGTTGTAGTTGAAATTGGAAGCCCCTTTTTCAGCGAAGCAAAAAGGGGTACTTCACTCTGCACCTTCAATTGGTGCAAAACCTTGGCGCTGAATATTTTCTGTAACCGCGCGTGGTTCTAAGAATTGCAGTAGGTAATCAGGGCCGCCGGCTTTAGAACCGACTCCAGAAAGTTTGAATCCACCAAAGGGTTGCCGTCCAACGATCGCTCCGGTAATATTACGGTTAATGTACAAATTCCCGACTTCAAATTCTGTTTGCGCCTGTTGAATGTGCGAAGGTGTTCGAGAATAAAGCCCTCCAGTTAAGGCGTAGTTTGTCCCGTTGGCGACTGCTAACGCTTCCTGGAAATCTTTCACCCGAATTACCGCCAGCACAGGGCCAAAAATTTCTTGTTGGGAAATTACCGCATTTGGCGATACTTCACTAAAAATCACAGGGCCGATAAAATATCCTTGTTCGGGTGCTGGTAGTTCTAATGCTAATTGCGCTTCTGCCTTTCCCTTCTCAATATACTCGCGGATGCGATCGCGGGCATTAGCATCAATTACCGGCCCAACTTGTGTACTCGGTAACTCTGCTTCCCCAATATTTAACGATTTTGTCGCTTCTACCAATCGTTGCACAAAGATATCATAAATCGGTTGCAGCACAATCACCCTGGAGGCGGCAGAACATTTTTGTCCACTGTAACCAAAAGCCGACTGGACTACGCCCACAACAGCTTGGTCTAAATCAGCACTTTCATCGACGATGATGGCATTTTTGCCACCCATTTCAGCAATCACCCGCTTCATGTGCTTTTGTCCAGGTTTTAAGATGGCCGCTTCTGCGTAAATTTTACAACCTACTTCCTGGGAACCTGTAAAAGCTATTACATGAGTATCTGGATGATTTACCAAATAAGCGCCGACTTGCGAACCCTTGCCAGGTACATATTGAAATACACCTTTGGGAAAACCAGCTTCGATCAAGATTTCTGTGAGTTTTGCCGTAATTACAGAAGATGTTTCCGCAGGTTTGAGGAGAGTGCAATTCCCTGAAACCAAAGCTGCAACAGTCATTCCGCAAGCGATCGCTAGCGGGAAATTCCAGGGAGAAATTACCACAACAATACCCCGTGGCTGGTAAATATAACGATTAGTTTCGCCTGGAATGTCGTAATTAAAACCTTTGTCTAACCGTTCGATCTCATCAGCGTAGTATCGACAAAAGTCTATCGCTTCCGAAACCTCTCCATCAGCTTCCTTAACTGGTTTCCCAACTTCCAAAACTATCCAAACTGAAAGTTCAGCGCGGCGTTCTTCCATCAAATCACCCGCTTTCCGCAAAATATCAGCGCGTTGTTTCGCTGGTGTTTTCCTCCATCCAGGAAACGCCACCTTAGCAGCTTCCATCGCCTGTTCTGCTTGTTCAACGCTAATCAACCCAACTTTACCAACTACCTCACTGAAATTAGAAGGATTTTGAGAATCAACAAATTCCGGCGTATTAACATATTCGCCATTAATCAGTGGTAAATAAGTTTTACCCAACTGTTGGCGAACGCTTTGGAAAGCTTGCGCCGCCTTGGTTCTCATCTCTTCCTCAGCATAATCGGTATCAGCCGCACTGAGGAAATGAGAGTTAGGAGTTAGGAGTGGGGAGTTAGGAGTTAGGAGTGGGGAGTTAGGAGTTAGGAGTGGAGAATTGGGAGTTGGGAGTTGGGAGTTGGGAGTTAAAGAGTTGTTTTCATCTTTGACAATTGGCGGCGCTAATAATTCTTCAATGGGTCGATTTTCGAGATTTTGCCGTAAAAAAGAACTATTAGCTGTATTTTCCAATAATCGCCGAATTAAATACGCCATCCCCGGTAATAATTCACCATAGGGACAGTAAACTCTCACCCGATAACCCCTGTCAACTAATGCTTTTGCAACTTTATCACCCATCCCATAGAGGACTTGCAATTCAAAGCGACGGCGAGGGACATTTAAACTTTCAGCTATAGCAATGGCGCGAGAGTGCGATCGCACATTATGGCTACCAATGGCAGAATACACATATTGATGATTTTCTAGCAATAACTGAGTGATGGTTTCAAAGTTAGCATCAGTTGCAGCTTTGTCGTTGTAAACTGGCTGTGGCCAATGCTTTTGGGCTGCTTTGATCGTTTCCTGATCCCAATATGCGCCTTTCACCAAGCGGACTGTCAGAGGATAACCGCGCTGTTTTAACCACGAAATCAGGTCTTTGGTATCTTGCTCACTGTCACGCAGATATGCTTGAATTGTCATCCCAATATCTGTGCGTTGCCGAAATTCTTCTTCTAGTAACAGTTTTTTCAGAATGCTGAGAGTTATATCTTTATAGGCATACTGTTCCATATCAAAATGGACAGCTGCGCCTAACTCTTTAGCACGACGCAAGAGAATCCGAATGCGATCGCTAACTCGCTCTTCACTACCTTTAGCATCTAATGGGTCAAATTGAGAATAAAACGCTGTTAACTTCACAGAAACCTGAACTTTTGGAATCCTTTCGCCATCAGCCTCATCAATAGCCCCAATCGCTGACCAATTCTTCGATGCTTCTACCAATTGTTGCATTAATTCTAGATAGCGTTCTAGATAAGACTGCGCTTCGGCTTCAGTAATTACCGCCTCACCAAGTAAGTCGATAGTGAAAGCCATTTTTTCTTTTCGCAGTCGTTCGACTGTTTTGATGACTTGTTTAATATTTTCCCCAGAAATATATTTATGAGCAAGAGTTTCAACGGCTGTACCAACAGTTGTCGCAGCAACTTGTCCTGGCATAGAGTCAGGGTTAGCAAAGTTGAGTATTCCCTTCAAAGCTGCCGGTAATTCTACAGATTCATCTCCTAAATATTCTTGTAAATGTGAGGCAATTTCTGATTTACTGTGCAAAGCAGGTAGGGTATCTATAAAGCGAAATAGTTGCACCCGCAATCCAGGATTACTCATCGCCCAAGCTAGTAATTTATCATCCCAGCGCATTTGATCCCGCAGGGAAGAAAAAAACGAACGATTTTCCTGCGTTGCTGCTAGAAGTTGTTTAGCAATTTCTTGGGTTTTAGCTTCGTAGGTGCTTGTTTGTACTTGTAATACCACTGATAGTAAACTCCTTAATTAAGGCAAGGCTTTTTGTCCAAAGCCTGTGTCTTCTATTCTGACGCTTTCATTTAGCTGTCACCACATCTAGAACAATACACTTGGGTTAAGCATTTCCTCCTTCTCCTTCTCTCCGTGTTCTCTGCGCCTCTGTGGTTCGTAAAAATCTCCGGAAATTAGGTTTTCACCTAGACAGAGTAAGCGTTTGAGATTCTTTTTCGGAGATGTCTAATGATCATCTTCGCTCCAAAATTGAATAATTTAATTCCTGGAAGTCCCTAAATTAAAAATTAAACTGCTATCTCAGATGGTTTGCTGCAAGCTCCTTTTTAACAGTAAACAGTAAACAGTGATCTCTATTTATCCCGCAAGTTTTTGCCTACGCCGTACAGGTGTCAGGCGTTGGTGGCACTTCTTTATCCCCCACTATACGCCCTTGCTGACTGATAACTGATAACTGATAACTGATAACTGTTTTAAGAGGATGTACCTGTTTTTTGCAATATGAAGAATGGGTATACTGCCTCTATACCTACAAAAAACTTTATGGATATTTTATTTTATAACTGGCAACACACACTCAAACCCTTTGGTGTTGACCAGGTAACTGGTGAGAAAGCCTTTAATTGCTTGGTTGCAGCTTACTCTACCCCTGGTCGGTACTACCATACACTAAAACATATCGATCGCGTCTTCAGCACAATTCAGATTTTGCAAGGCTACACCAACAACCTAGCTGCTGTTCAACTAGCTTCCTGGTTTCACGATGTAGTGTATGACACTGAAGCTCAAAATAATGAAGAACGAAGTGCAGACTATGCTTTTGAATTGCTGAGTAATTTGGATATTCCAGAAAGTACCATAACTACTGTCACCCATCTTATTCTGAACACTAAAGATCACAAAGCTGCGGTGAATGACTATGATAGCCAAGTTCTACTTGATGCAGATTTAGCGATTTTCGCTAGTAACCCAGTGCAGTATGAAGAATACGCCCATGCTATTCGCCAGGAATATGGCTGGGTGGCAGAAGCAGATTATATCACAAGTCGTCGGCAGGTTTTAGAAGGATTTTTACAGCGATCGCGTATTTACTTTACGCCTTTAATGTTAGAGTTCGCCGAACCATCTGCCCGTGGCAATATTCAGGGAGAAATTCAATCCTTGGGTTAAGGCTAAAATTCAATATCTACGTAGGTTAGGTTTCCTTGCTCAACCCAACCCAATACGGTTCGGTTAGTATGTTTGGCTCTCGGAGATCCCCCCAACCCTCCTTAAAAAGGGGGGCTTTTCCTTCTATTTACCCCCTTTTTAAGTAGGGTGGTTTCATACAAGCAGAGAATGACAAATGACAAATGACCAATGACAAATGACAGCCTTAGCCAGTTAACTTTAATTGCGCCGATCTACTTATTACGAATTACGTTAGCGTCATTACAACTTTACCGAAGTGAGCTGCACTTTTGAGGTAATGATAAGCTTCCCGTGCTTCAGTAAATGGGAAAACTCGATCAATAACTGGTTTGATTTGATGCTGTTGCATCGCCTGATTCATCGCCTCAAACATTTCCCGACTACCAACATAAATTCCCTGAACTGTTAAACTCTTAAAAAGTATTGGCATGGGGTCAATCTCATTTCCTCTGCCTGATAATACGCCAATCAAGCTAATACGTCCCCCAATGCGGACAGCTTGTAGTGATTTTGGCAGAGTACCTGCACCGCCTACCTCAACTACATGATCTACACCCGTGCGATTAGTCAATTGGTAAACTTGCTTTTCCCAATCTGGTGTTGTTTTGTAGTTGATTGTCTCATCAGCACCAAGCTGTTTCGCTCGCGCCAACTTCTGATCACTGCTGGAAGCAATAATCGCTTTAGCACCATGTATCTTGGCAAACTGGAGAGCAAAAATTGAAACTCCTCCAGTACCGAGTAATAAAACACTATCACCTGCACCAATATTGCCTTTTGTTACCAGTCCGTGCCAAGCTGTGACTGCTGCACAGGGCAAAGTTGCACCTTCAATATAGGATAAGTATTCAGGTAATATCACTAAACCATCTTGGTGTAATACGACATACTCAGCTAGCATTCCATCGATACCGCCTCCGAGATCGGATTTCATTTTCTCTTTGGTTAAAGAGCCATAAATCCAGTCTTGGAAGAAAATACCAGCCACGCGATCGCCTATTTTCACCCGTGTCACACCTTCCCCCACCGCTACAACTTCCCCTGCACCGTCAGACAGGGGAATTAACGGATATTTCTGTCCAGCACCGTAAGCTCCCTCGGCGACAAGTAGATCACGGTAATTTAGGGATGTTGCTTTAACTTGAATCAGAACTTGTCCAGCTGCGGCTTTTGGTTCAGGGCGATCGACTAATGCCAAGGCATCAATTCCGGCGTTGCTTTGAATTTCGTAAGCTTTCATCGAATTCCTTTTTGTCAATAGCTCAAAAGTTACGTCTCAGGACAAATGACAAAGGACAAATGACAACCTTAGCCAGTTATCTTTAATTACGCCGACCTACTTACTAAGCTCTATCCTATTACTTAGAGTTACCTACAGAGAATCTATGAATTGCTGTACTTTTTCCAGAAGTAGCTGATGTTCGATTTGCTCTGCTAACTCTTGGGCATTTTGGTAGCACGATCGCGCCAATTTTTTGCGTTTTGTGGCGGCGTAAAGGTTTCCCATATTCAGCAAAGTAGAAATTTCTCCGAGTCCATCGCCCAGTTGTTGATAAATCTCAATGGCTTGCTTATAGAACTTCATTGCTTGCCGATGCTCTGCCAGGGTGCGATAGGTAAAACCAATGTTATGAAGGGTTGTGGCCTCACCAGAGCGATCGCTGATTGCTCGACGTGTCAAAAGAACTTGATAGTAGAGCAACAGCGCTTGTTTTGGCTGTCCTAAATCATGATAGACAGAAGCAATATTGTTCAAAGTGGTTGCTTCACCAATTATATTTTTGACAGCTCGTTGAATTGGGAGTGCCGCTTGAAAAAATTCTAAAGCTTGCTCAAACTTGCCTAAGACATTGTAGGCGAACCCAATGCCATTTAGCGTTGTTGCTTCACCAGAAAAGTCACCTAACAATCGCCGCATCCTCAAAATTTGGTGTTGTAGCAACAGTGCCCGTTTCGGTTCTCCTAAGCGGGTATAAATTAGGGCTACATCATTAAGAGTAGAAACTTCACTTTGAGTATCTTGCGATCGCCTAAATATTGGCAGTGCTTTGTCAAAATATTCCAACGCTTGCGAAAAGCGTCCAAGACGGCTGTAGGTAGAACCCAGATTGCTAAGTGCAGTTGCTTCTACTGGCGCGTTGCCAATTTCAACAGCAACCGAAAGCGCCTGATGAAAGCGCTCTAATGCTCTTTGAAGTTGCCAGCAGCTGAGGTGAGCTAAACCGAGGTCGTTTAATGTATAACCTTCTCTGGCTCGATCTGGAATTGCTCTAACCAAGTCTAAATTTTTGGTTGCAAGATCCAGAGATTCTTGAAATTTCCCCCTTTGGTAGTAGCGGTTTGCTTCATCACGACGTTGTTCCCACTCTTTGACTTGATTTAAAGGTTCCGTCATCTGACCTCAGTTGCATTCTGCAATAAATATGGCAGGACATCTATTAGACATCTGGCAGAAATTAGGTCTTCACCTAGACAGGATAAGGGTTTGAGATTCGTTTTCACTCCTATGTCTATTGGGAATCGACCCTTCTTAGGTTAGGTTTACCAAATTTCAACCTTAATTTTATATCTAAAGATATAAGACGTAAAGATAAAAGTATAGTAATGTTTCATACCCAGAAGGTAGAGGGCAGTTTTTGCTGGAGGAAAAGTGGCGATCGCATTTATATTTTCCTCAAAACAAATATTCCGTAAATTTACGTATGCCGATTCAAGTCTTCTCAATGAATAGTAGAATTAGCTCATAGAGGAGAAGACTGTGACACTCTTAAATCAAGCTCAAGTAGAGCAGCTAAAAGAAATAACCACACACTTACGACAAGTAAGACAAGAAAAATCTATCCCCATAGAAAAAATAGCTGCTCAAACACTGATTCGAGCAGGTGTTTTGCAAGCTTTAGAAGAAGAACGATTTGAAGAATTGCCTGAGCCTATTTTTCTTCAAGGATTCATCCGTCGCTATGGAGATGCATTAGGGTTGGATGGAAATGCTTTATCATACAGCCTTATAACTAATGTTGTCCGCCAAGACTTCAATAATGCTCCGAAGAATTCAGACAACAAACAAAATAGATATATACCTCTTGTTCTGACCTATATTTTATTATTAGTCGGTGCATCTGCTGGTCTTCTTTATACACTTAATCCACGACTTACAATTCAATCCCTGACACCAGAAGAAAATAATCAACAGTCAATAGTCAGTAATCAGACTAAGAGCCTATTTATAAAGTAAATATTAAGTAGGGTGTGTTACGGCTGTGTAGGAATTTGAGGGTTTGAGAAAGTCTAATTTAGCCGCAGGGCATTATATCTCCAGGTGCCGTACACGAGAGCGATAACGCACCCGACAATTTAAGGTTTACTTTATAAATGCTCTCTAACAAGTAAACTAAAAAGTAGAAGGAGTGGCGAGTGGCGAGGAAGAATTAATAACCAATGACAAATGACCAATTACAAATGACAATTTTCAAGATATTTGCGGTTTACGCAGATGCCAAGTAGTGGATTGCTCATAGGCATAAGCTACCTGAAATAGTTGGTCTTCTCGCAGCACATTGCCAATCATCTGTAATCCTATGGGTAGCCCTTGATCATCAAAACCACACGGCAAACTTAAACTAGGTAAACCAGCAAGATTCACAGGAATAGTCATCAAGTCAGTTAAATACATACTCAAGGGGTCAGTAGTTTTTTCCCCTGCTTTGAATGCTGTAGTAGGAGATGTGGGACAAACCAACACATCAACTAATTGAAAAGCTTTTTGAAAGTCTTCCTTAATCAAGGTGCGGACTTTTTGCGCTTTTAGGTAGTAGGCGTCATAATAGCCAGCCGAGAGGGCATAAGTGCCAATCATAATTCGGCGTTTGACTTCTCTACCAAAACCAGCGGCACGGGTACGAGTGTACATCGATAGCAGATTATCTGCATCAGGAGCGCGATACCCATATTTAACGCCATCGTAACGAGCCAGGTTTGCTGATGCCTCTGATGGAGCGATGATGTAGTAGGTGGGTAAGCCGTACCGAAAGCGGGGACAGGAGATTATTTGAATTTCCGCTCCCAAACTTTGTAGTTGATCTACTGCTTTGGTAACAGCTTCTTCCACAACAGAATCTAAACCTTCACCAAAAGTTTCTTTAATGATACCAATTCTTAGCTGACGTCTAGGTTTGAAGTTTGGTTTTAAGCTAGCAGCGTAGTTGGGAATGGCAACTTTCAGGCTGGTGGAGTCTTTGGGATCGTAACCTGCGATCGCACTTAATAATATTGCGGCATCTTCCACTGTATTCGCCAATGGCCCAATTTGATCCAAAGACGAAGCATAAGCCACCAAACCATAACGGGAAACCAAACCATAAGTCGGTTTCATCCCCACCACACCGCAGAAAGATGCAGGTTGGCGAATCGAACCCCCAGTATCAGAACCGAGAGCAACTACACATTCTTGGGACGACACCGCCGCCGCAGACCCCCCTGAAGAACCACCTGGAACTCGTGACAAATCCCAAGGATTAGCCGTAACTTGGTAAGCAGAGTTTTCTGTAGAACTACCCATTGCAAACTCATCCAAGTTGGTTTTGCCTACCATTACCGCCCCAGCATCTGCCAGTTTTTGCGTCGCCGTTGATTCATAAGGTGGCACGAAATTTGACAAAATCCGGGAGGCGCAGGTGGTAGTAACTCCCTTGGTACACAAATTGTCCTTGATACCCACAGGAATCCCTGCTAGCAGCCCAATTTCTTCTCCCGCAGCAATTTTGGCATCCACAGCACCTGCCTGCTCTAATGCCCGTTCTGCGGTGACACATAAAAAGCTGTGCAATTTCGGTTCTAATGCTTGAATGCGCTCTAAAGCTTCTTGGGTAATTTCGACGGCAGAACGTTCTTTCTTAACCAGCTGTTGGTGCAACTCGCGGATGGATGCCATGATTGCTCTCTTTGTGACTCAAGTCATTGATTTTAGTACATATTGGTCAAGATTGGGTATTGGGCATGGGGAAGAGACAAAGGAGAGATTTATTCAATAATTGCTCCTTGCCGTCCCCCCATGTTTCACTCCCTAGATATTTGACAAGGGGATTAATATTTATTGAAATGTGTTTAATTAAGTTTTTAAAACAGCAAATATATAGCTATCAACTGTGTAGTGAATACTTTACTAAAGTTTTGATATATCTTGGCTAGTTTTGTGTAAAAGTATAGCAGTGTTTTCTAGTGTTATAATTTTATATTAAAGGTAATAACAAGACTACAAAATTACAAATTTTTATCAATTAATTAATTCCGCAAAAACTTTTTGGGGGTAGGATATGATGATCAAAATAGCCACACGCAAATATTTAGGCAAACAAAATGTCTATGACATTGGGGTTGAAGATTACCATAATTTTGCGATAAAAAACGGCTTAATAGCTTCCAATTGTTTCAATAAATCCCATTCGACTGCCTATGGTTATGTAACTTATCAAACAGCTTATTTAAAAGCTAATTACCCATTGGAATATATGGCGGCACTGTTAACGGCTAACAGTGGTGATACGGATAAGGTACAGAGATATATTACTAACTGTACAAATATGGGTATTTCCATAGATCCGCCAGATATTAATCGTTCAGGTGTTGATTTTACCCCAACGGCAGGAAAGATTTTGTTTGGATTTTCGGCGGTGCGTAACGTAGGACAAAATGCGATCGCTTGTATTTTGGAGGCGAGAAATGAGACAGGAGAGTTTAAATCCCTGGCTGATTTTTGCGATCGCGTGGATTTACGTGCTGTTAACCGCCGCACTCTGGAGTCGCTGATTTACTGCGGAGCCTTTGACAAACTTGAACCCAACCGCCAACAGTTAATTAACGACTTAGAATTAGTGTACGATTGGGCACAATCTCGCGCTAAAGACAGAGCTAGTGGTCAAGGGAATCTTTTGGATTTATTAGGCGACGCATTTTCTCCTACTCAGAATAAAAAAGCAAATAATGGCTTTGAAATTGCTCCCAAATCTAAACCTGTGATGGATTTACCCCCACAGAAAAAGTTGCAGATGGAGAAAGAATTATTAGGCTTTTATGTGTCAGATCATCCACTGAAATCCTTGCGGCAAATAGCACCACTTTTGACTCCAATTAACCTTTCCCAACTGGGAGAACAAAGGGAAGAAACAAGACTTTGTGCAGTTGTGATGTTGAATAACGTCAAAAAAGTGGTTACTAAAAAAGGCGTTCAGATGGCAATCTTACAAGTAGAAGACCTCACAACACAATCAGAAGCTGTAGTTTTTCCTAAAACCTATGAACGCATTAGTTCCCTACTCCAAGTTGATACTAGATTGATTATTTGGGGAAAAGTAGATCGACGCGACGAGCAAACTCAGTTTATTCTTGAAGATGTAGAACCAGTGGAAACAGTACAAATGGTGATGGTGGAATTAAATCCGCAGCAAGCAGGTAATATCGATTACCTACATCACTTGAAAACAATTTTGCAAGAACAGTCAGTAGATAAAGAAAAGGCAAAAATGCCAGTAATTGGAATTATTCAAACTGAAAATTCTCGGAAACTTGTACGCCTGGGTTGGCAATTTTGCGTACAGGATTCTAGAATCACTGTTCAAGCTTTGCAAAACGCCAGTTTTCATGCTCATATAAAATCGCTGACTGGTAGCTGAGGCCAAGAGTGAAAAGTACCTTAGAAATGGTTTTACTGAACTGTCAACAGTAAATTTTCTTAAGTGTTAAGGATTCAAATCGGTTTTTTAGTTACTAACGCGGATGATATTTTCCTTGAGTAAATGGTATCTTTTTATGCCAAGGCCCTTGAGGATGCGAACGGGGGAAGGAGTTAAAACTTGATGATCGTAAACGAGCTACATAAATTTGTTTCATACTGTAAAAAAATTCAACCCCAAACTCAGGAGGACATTCAAAAGTTTTTTGAAGGAGTTATCTTGTTTCCCTATGATAAGGAACTTCTATTACAAGCTTATTTATTTCTGAATATTAAAGAGTTGTTTCCCTCATGCGCTGAATTGCTGTTATTTGAAAAATCTCCAATTTCAGATTATACAGATTTAGGGAAATGTGATTTTGTCTTCCTAACCTTTAAAGGTAGTCTCTTTTTAATTGAAACTAAGTTTATTGATACAGAAGCAACTGGAGCAACAGAACGAAAAAGAAGAAATAAACATAGAAACAAGGTATTTGAGCAAGTTATTACTTTAAAAGGTCGATTTAGCGAATATTGGAATATGAGGCTAGATCAATTAGAATGCGGGGTTTTCACAACAGATCCAGAAGTTGCTTGGCGAGGAAATGGTGTGAATGTCACATCTAAATCAATATCTATAGATAAGCTCGAACAATGGCGAAGAAATTATCACACTAGTGATCAATTTTTATCTCATCAAGAGGTGTCAAAGTTTGAAGGTAAGGTTAATTTGAAAGGTTGAGCCTTGACCCAAGTATAGTTCTTACAGTGATTTGCCCTCTGTATTCTTGCACAATTTTTTGAGCGATTCCTGAGTTGGACTACCCTTACGCAAGTTTGAGTTTAAAGCTGCCTGTTTGGTTAACAACAGATGAAATAGCAATCACTCGCATCAACCAGAATAACAAAGTAAATGGTGTATGGGGCATAGAAGTAATTAACAATACCCCATACACCAACCCAGATAAATTATCTGGGTTTTTATCCCAATACAGTTGGGTTAAGCATTTCCTCCTTCTCTCTGTGTTCTCTGCGCCTCTGTGGTTCGTAAAAAAAGAGTTTCAGCCCTTTTGTGAACCGTATTGGTTTTTATCCGATCAATCTCTACTGCCAAATATAGATAAGGATAAACAAAATAATCCAGATAACATCGACGAAGTGCCAGAACAATGAAGTTGCATTGACACCAAAGTGACCTGTATCGTAGTTGCCAGGTAAGAACGAACGTACCAAAATTATCAACTGTAACAGAATACCGGTGAAGACGTGCAAACCGTGAAAGCCTGTAAGCAAATAGAACGTTCCACCAAATACCCCGGAAGTGAAACCAAAGGCGAGGCCGTTCCATTCAATCGCCTGTCCAACTAAAAAGTAAGTTCCCATCGCCATTGTTGCCAAGAGAAATAGGCGAAATTTCACTAAATTGTGGCGTTGAAGGGCGCGTTCTGCTAAGTAAATTACAAAGCTACTAGCAACAAGAATTACTGTGTTGATTGCCGGTTCTTTTATTTCTAGTCCAGAAACACCGGCTGGTAGCCAGTTAGGGGTTGTTGTTTTGTAGATGGCATATCCGGCGAAAAAACTTAAGAAGATGACGCTTTCTGAGAGGAGGAAGACGATGAAGCCAAACATTTTGTTGCCTTCTTCGTTGTGGGTGTGTTCTGCGGCTGTGTGGGGTAATTGGTGGGAATTGATGTAGGTGTCCATGTTGGTTTTTGAGGGGGAGTTTGAAACGCAAAGGTACGCAAAGGGAAGCGCGGAGGTACGCGGAGGGTTTTTGCGTCTTCCCGATATTTGGCTTTATTCTGGGAGGTTGGCTGTTAAGGGTTCTGATTTGCCATAGCCGTAGGGTTCGGAGATGATGATGGGAGTTTCTTCAAAGTTTTCTACTGGGGGGGGTGAAGAAATTAACCATTCTAGTCCGATCGCCCGCCAAGGGTTATTGGGTGCTTTGTCGCCTTGCATCCAAGAAATCACCATGTTGAATATGAAGGGTAGGGTGGACATTCCTAAGAGGAATCCACCGAGGCTGGCGATGATATTCCAGAATTGATACTCTGGGGCGTAGGAAGCGACTCGGCGTAACATCCCTTGCAATCCTAAGGGATGCATGGGCAAAAAGTTGAGGTTGGTGCCGATGAAGGCTAACCAGAAGTGGATTTTACCCCAGCTTTCGGAGTACATCCGCCCGGTCATTTTGGGGAACCAGTGATAGATGGCGGCAAATAAGCCCATTGTCACGGTGCCGTAAAGGACGTAGTGGAAGTGTCCGACTACAAAGTAGGTATTGTTAACGTGGACATCAACTGGCACGGAGGAAAGCATGATGCCTGTGATACCCGCGAAGACAAACATGACTAATCCGCCCAAGGCAAACAGCATGGGGGTATTCAGCCGCAGTTTACCGCCCCAAATTGTTGCTACCCAAGCAAATACTTTAATTCCTGTGGGGACAGATACAAACATCGTCGTCAGCATGAAAATCAACCGCATCCAGCCCGGAGTACCACTGACGTACATATGGTGTACCCAAACGATACCGCTAACTACGGCAATCAAAATGGATGAAATGGCAACTACTTTGTAACCAAATAGGGGTTTACGTGAATAAACTGGGAAGATTTCTGAGAAAATGCCAAAGATGGGCAAAATAATCACGTAAACGGCGGGGTGGGAGTAGAACCAGAAGTAATGCTGGAACATAACTGGGTTCCCACCCCTAGCAGGGTCGAAAAAGGCAGTACCAGCTGTGAGGTCGAGTAGCAGCATCACCGCACCAGCTGTCAGTGCAGGTAGTCCAAATAGTTGGATAATCTGGGCGCTAAATACTGCCCAAACAAATAGGGGCATCCGAAAGAAGCCCATTCCTGGGGCCCGCATCTTGACGATTGTGGTGACAAAGTTCACTGCCCCCATAATTGAAGATACGCCGGATATTGCCACCGCTAACAGCCAGAGAACTTGACCATTAATTAAGTTACCTGTGGGATTCTGAAGACTGACTGGTGGGTAAGACCACCAACCGGCTTGGGCTGGGCCACCAGGAATAAAGAAGCTGCCCATCATGATAATTCCGACTACTGGCACCATCCAAAAGGCGACGGCGTTGAGGCGAGGAAATGCCATATCTCGCGCCCCAATCATCAGGGGCACTAGATAATTAGCAAAACCAACTAGTGAAGGAAATGTCCACAAAAACAGCATCACAGTGCCGTGCATGGTGAACATACCGTTGTAGACGGTGCGATCGACTAAATCTGATTCGGGTGTCATCAGTTCTCCCCGCATCACCATCGCAAAGATACCGCCGACGAGAAAGAAGAAAAATGAGGTAACGAGATACTGGATACCAATTACCTTGTGGTCAGTACTAAAGCTGAAGTATTCTTTCCAATTACTTGGAGATTCGTGGTTAAGCTTCTCATTCGGGAGAAGGATGCCTTCAATAGGAACATTAGTCATGGTTAGTTTCCTTTCAACCAGGTGAATTGACTAGAAAAGGTGCAGCAGGTGGAACTGTAACCCAACCAGTTTGGACTGATTGATTGGACGTTTGGGCATACTCAGAAGCTGCCTGATTATTTGCTAGGGATGGCTTTTGGGTTGCAGCTTGGGCTAGCCATTGCTGATAATCTTCAGGAGATTCGACAACCACATTGGCTTGCATGGTGGCAAAGTATGTACCGCTATATTGGGAATCGGTCAATCGGTATTTGCCGGGGCGAATGGGAGTAAATTCAAAGTCCATCGCATGGTTGGGAATAATGTCCTGCTTGAGGCGGAATGCAGGTATATAGAAGCCGTGGAGTACGTCTTGCGATCGCAGCGCTAAACGTATCCGGCGATCGCTCGGTAAATGCAATTCTGTACTGGTAATATCTCTTTCGGGGTAATGAAAAACCCACGCCCACTGTTTAGCTAATACGTCGATTTTCTCAACGGGTTCTGCTAAGGCGTTAGCTGGTGCATAAGCTGATTCCATTACCATCGGATTATGCAGGTGAACTACTTCGGATGGGCCTTGAATTCCCATTTGTTCGTAAACTTGGTAGCTGTAGCCAGCAATCCACAAAACTAACATAATTGGAATTGCTGTCCAGACAACTTCTAGGGTGATATTACCTTCAATTGGAGGGCCGTCAGTGAAGTCATCTTTGACTGCCCGATGGAAGATTACAGAATACATCAGAGTACTTGTGACTCCCAAGAAGATGAAGGCACCGAGGGTTACTAAGAAGCTAATCAAATCATCAATTAGTAGGGATTCGGCTGCTGCTTGCGGCGGAAGCCAAGAGTAAGCCTGCTTCCCGATCCAGAGACTGGTAATAGTCACTGCGATCGCGCCTGTAAGCAGCGTCAAAATATTTAAAATCTTCTGGATTTTCATGGTCATTGGTCATTGGTCATTGGTCATTGGTCATTGGTCATTGGTCATTGGTCATTGGTCATTGGTCATTGGTCATTGGTCATTGGTCATTGGTCATTGGTCATTGGTCATTGGTCATTGGTCGGTGGTTAGTAACTTTAAACAAATGACAAAGGACAATTGACAAATGACAAATGACAATTGACTTATTTGAGTGTTGTGTTTAGGTCTTGGTGCGATCGCAACAAATTATCTGCTGTATTGTGTACGCCAAACTCGGTAGCCATTTGCGCCCCTAGTGTCCCGTGGACGTACATAATCAACATGATTGCTATGCCTGCTAACAGATAGATCCATTGCACTTCTCTATCTGTCTGTTTATATTCTTGTTTGGCCCAAACGAAGCGCTGCCATCCTCTCCAGATGGTCATGCCAACAATCAGCGCTAATAAGAACACACCACCCACACCATGCCAAAGCATAGTTTCCATTGCCTGCAATCCCCAGGCACTCTTCATATCAGCTGGTGGTGTGGCCAACAGCATTTCGTAAAAGCCTGCTGCCACCGTGAAAAATGTAATGATGCTGGCAGCTAGTATGTTGTACCAGCCAACATCAAATAATTTGTCACGTTCCACAGTAATTGCTAAAAATTTGAAGACCCATTTTTCAAAGGGAAACAAAACACCAACGATATCAAAGGTGATTCCAATGATGAACAAACCTATTGTCAGATGAACTAAGTTGGGATGAATAGGAATCGTGTAAGGTAATCCGTTTGCCCCTAGAGAGGCGCTCAATTGGTCAATTAATTCTGAGTTCATCGCAACAGACCATCCTTTACAGCTTCCACTACTGGTACAGTATGCAATCCATACACCCAAACAAGTTCATCTCCGAGATATACCTGCAAGCCAACTATTAGGGTCAAAACTAGTCCAGCTCCCAAATAATAAATCGGTACTTTTTGCGGGTTGCGGGCACGAATTACATAGCGCCAAGCTGTAATCGCCGTAATGATTCCCGAAAGCGACCAACCAATCAGCGTATGCAAATTCAGCACCGATTTAGCTAGGCTGTAAGGTTGTGCTAAACCCGCTTCAAATTGACCAAAAATGATCGCAACGAAGATAGCGATGGTGGCAACCAACATATTCCACCAACTCACTTCAAAAAGACTGGATTTACCAGTAAAATAGCCAATTATATCACAGGAAAAGGAAAACAATACCATCGCAATTACGAAGTGGACAACGATGGGATGAATCGTATCTGGATAGGGTAAATTGTGGTCGTTCAAAGATGTAAAATACTCAAGCATCGTCTTCTCCTGGACATATCTACCGCACTTTGGTCAATCAATCTTGAACTGCCAATTTTGGATTTTAGATTTATTCCGTCCCTGACGAGATATAAATCAATACAGTTGGGTTAAGCATTTCTTTCTTCTCTCTGTTCTCTTTCTTTGCGTCCTTCTCTGACGAGACGCTGCGCGAAGGCGTCCTTCTCCCAGGGGGAGGCGCTACGCGATGGCGGTAGCCTGCGGCAAGCCGAAGCGTCTACGTTAAAAAAATGACTTTGGCAAAGAGTTTTAGCCTTAACTGAACTGTATTGAGATATAAACCAAAAGACCTTAATCCAAAATCGCTAGTCAAACTTCAATAATTGATGGATATTCACTAACATCACTACAAGTATCCATTCATAATTGACCGGAATCTGTTCAATATGTGCGCGGTGCAATACGCTTAATCATGTCTTAGCTTTTTGTAGACAAATTTAGTAAACTTGCCTTTAGCGAACGACTTTTGTTGCGATTATTTTCCTCATGCCAATAATGTGCAACAGCAATTTATGATGTAGCTAAACCAAATCGCTGTCGTTTGTTGATTTGCTTAACCTATCTCTTAGCTTAAGTAAATTTTTATGAATTGTCAAAGCAATACTAATTAAAGTTTTAAAAGTTAGTTTTTTAGCAAAAAAATATTTTCATAATGTATCGCTTCTGGCATTAATGAATAATTTCAAAACCCTAAACCTAGTATTTGTCTGTCAAGTTTTTCACAATGATCAAATTGTTAATTGTAATGTAACTGACAAAATTATATAATCAGGACTTACGCAAAATCATGAAAAAACGAACTGCAAACGCGAGTGCGTCTCGTAAGAGTTGGACAAAAAGGAACAAGGTTTTAGAGAGTTATTGCGTAAGTCCTAATAATATTCAGCAGTTGGTATAGAAGCGAATCAAGGTAAGCCGGGATTTCTCACAAGCCATAAAAAATCAATTTATATGACCGGATCTAAGACTTTTTTTGATACATCAATAACTAAAATGTGGGCAGAAAAATAAATTTTGTATAAATTCAGCGAAGTCGAAATATAGCCCCAACACAAAACTTGCTTTTTTTATTTATCCGGGGGACTTAAACCCACGGAACTTGTTAAAGGTGCTAACGGTAATTATCAAATTGCATTTGATATAATCAATACAGAACTTTACTTTCCGATTATTCGTTAAACCTGATAAACTGAGGAAAAGCTTATGCGAACAGTACCAATACAATTACCAGAAACAGTGTTTTCAGCACTCCGCAAAAATCCTGAAGAATTCATCCAAGAAATGCGAATTGCAGCAGCAGCTAAATGGTATGAATTAGGTGAAATATCACAAGCTAAAGCAGCAGAAATAGCTGGGCTATCTCGGGCTGAATTTATTAATGTATTATCACGCTACCAAGTAGATTTTATGCAATATACTGCCCAAGAGTTAGCTGAGGAATTGGCAAATGTCGATTAATCGTGCAATTATTAACTCTTCACCTTTGATTGTGCTTTTGAAAAGTCAACAAGCGCAATTAATTCCACAATTATTCACAGAAATTTTAGTTCCATTAGGTGTTTTTGAAGAAGTCACAACAAAAGATGATGTTGCAACAACACAATTACGCAGTATCTCTTGGATACAAACAGTAGAAGTTAATACTATTGCTCCTGTTGTAGCAGCTTGGGATTTGGGAAAGGGAGAATCACAGGTATTAAGTTTGGCACTAAAAAATTCAGACTATGCGGCCATTGTTGATGATAGGGCAGCACGACGCTGTGGACAAGCTTTAGGTGTTACGACTATTGGGACAGGAGGTTTGCTGATATTAGCAAAAAGACGTGGATTGATCCCCAGCATATCTCCTGGTATTCAAGCTTTGCGTGACGCTGGTTTGTGGTTATCTGATAGTTTAGTAAATTTGCTGAAACAACAAGCAGGGGAATAGGGGATTGGGAGTTTTTACTGATTTTTAGACAGAAAGAAAGCTAGTTAATATACATAAAACCACTAAAATAACTTAAATATGAAGATGTACAAGCATAATTTAAAACTACAGTAGTTACAAAAACTTAGTAGTTACACTATGTGACACCCCAGGGTGCGGAACGTGGGTTAAAACACAATACACTTGGGTTAAGCATTTCCTCCTTCTCTCTTCTCTCTGTGTTCTCTGTGCCTCTGTGGTTCGTAAAAAAGAGTTTCAGCCCTTTTGTGAACCGTATTGGGTTAAAACATCCTCTAAGATTGAAACCCACATTATACAGATGTGAGGATTAAACAAATGGCATTTAAAATTGTGGTAATTGGTACTTCTTTGGGCGGATTGTCAGCATTAAAAATTATCCTGGGGAAGTTACCAGCAGAGTTCGTAGTGCCGATCGCGATCGTGCAACACCGTCACAAGGAATCTAACGACACACTCCAGAAGTTATTACAAAAATCCACTTTGTTGCCGATTCGAGAAGTGGAAGACAAAGACGAAATACTACCAGGACACATCTACTTAGCTCCAGCAGATTATCACTTGCTGGTTGAACTTGGTCACTTTGCTCTTTCGACTGATGAGCCTGTTTCCTACGCCAGACCATCTATCGATGTGTTGTTTGAGTCGGCAGCCGATATCTATACTGAGCAAGTGATTGGTGTAATATTAACAGGAGCAAACCAAGATGGTATGCAAGGTCTTAAGAAAATAAAAGCGCGGGGAGGAACTACTATTGTACAAGAACCTGCCACAGCAAAGAGCAATATTATGCCACAGGCAGCAATTTCTGCTGTTACAGTAGACTGGATTTTGACACTCTCAGACATTGCTTCCGAGATGGTCAAGCTTTGTCACTCATCACGGAAATAAATCGATGCAGATGGAACCCAAAGTAAACATCCTCCTAGTAGATGATAAAGTAGAAAATTTGCTGGCACTAGAAGCAATCCTAGAAAAACTGGGGGAGAATCTCGTGAGAGCCACTTCTGGGGAAGAAGCTTTGAGGTGTCTGCTGCATCAAGACTTTGCGGTGATTTTGCTAGATGTGCAAATGCCAGGGATGGATGGCTTTGAAACCGCTACCTTGATTCGCAATCGGGGGCGATCGCGTCACACTCCAATTATCTTTCTCACCGCCTTTAGCAGCAGCGACCAAATGCTGTTTAAAGGCTATGCCTTGGGTGCAGTTGATTATTTGCTCAAACCATTAGACCCCAATATCTTGACTTCTAAAGTCACAGTATTCGTAGAACTATTTAAGAAAACAGAAGCCGTCAAGGAACAAGCAGCGCAGTTGGTAGCAGTGAATGCAGAACTCAAGCAAAGTGAAGAACGATTGCGATCGCTAAGTACCTGTTCACCCGTTGGCATTTTTGAAATTGATACTGAAGGCGGCTGTAGGTATACTAATCCCCGTTATCAAATAATTTGTGGCTTGAAAGCGGCAGAGAGTTTAGAAAAAAGATGGCTAGAATCTGTTCATCCAGAAGATAGAGAACGAGCAGTTGCTACTTGGTCTAATTATATTCGTGAAGGTCGCGACTACTCTGAAGAGTTTCGCTTTCAAACTGCTTATGGCATCGTCCGTTGGGTTCAGGTTCGCTCATCACCGATGCTTTCCGGTCAAGGAGAATTGCTGGGATATGTCGGCACTCTCGAAGATATTACTGAACGCAAACAAGCAGAAGAAGTCCGCGCTCAAGTAATTCGAGAACAGACAGCAAGGGTCGAAGCAGAAGCAGCAAATCGGATGAAAGATGAATTTCTCGCCGTTCTCTCCCACGAACTCCGCACACCCCTAACCTCAATGCTGGGCTGGTCAAAAATCCTCCGCTCTAAGAAACTTGACGAAAAAGCCACTCATCGGGCCCTAGAAGCGATTGAACGGAACGCTACATCTCAGATGCAACTAATTGAGGATATCTTAGATGTATCCCGGATTATCCGTGGTCAGTTGCGGTTAAATGTATCTGCGGTGAATCTGATCTCCGTGATGGAGTCCGCCTTAGAGGCAGTGCGTCCCCTAGCAGAACCAAAAGATATTAAGTTAAATACTGTTTTGGATGCTTCGGTCGGGTCAGTTTATGGCGATCCAGCCAGGTTACAGCAAGTTGTTTGGAATCTACTAACCAATGCCATTAAGTTTACCCCCAAGGGTGGCAGGGTAGAAGTGAATCTGTCGGTAGTCTGTGATGAAGAACAACAAACAACTCCCAAATACGCCCAAATTGAAGTTATCGATACAGGCATTGGCATCAGTTCCGAGTTTTTGCCCAAAGTATTTGAGCGTTTCCGGCAAGCAGACAGCACCACAACGCGATCGCACAATGGATTAGGGCTAGGACTAGCGATCGTCCGTCATTTAGTAGAACTGCACAAGGGTACAATCTTTGCCCAAAGTTTAGGCACTGGAGAAGGAGCAACCTTTACTGTCAGACTACCACTGCTACAAGATAATAGGGGAAATAGAGAAGGAGCAACAGAAGAAATTTCATCTCCCGTGCCATCGACACCGCTTGCTGGATTAAGGGTTTTAGTTGTAGATGATGAGGCAGACACCCGTAACTTTCTTAGTTTCATGTTTGAGGAGTATGGAGCGATCGCCACTGCGGTAGCATCAGTTGATGAAGCCCTAGCAGTACTTGAACAAGCAAAAGCAGATATCTTGATTAGCGACATCGGTATGTCGGAGCAAGATGGTTATACGCTGATTCGCAAACTGCGCTCTTTAGAACCAGAAAAAGGTGGATCTATCCCAGCGATCGCTTTAACAGCTTACACGCGAGAGGAAGACCGCTTAGAAGCACTTTCAGCAGGATTTCAGCAGCATTTATCTAAGCCAATAGACCCCGCTAAATTGATTGCTATGGTTGCCAATGTATTAAAACTACCTGCCGAAGTTGCAGTGAGTTGATTTTGAATTGAGGAGTTGGGAGTTGGGAGTTGGGAGTTGGGAGTTGGGAGTTGGGAGTTGGGAGTTGGGAAGAATTCAGTCCCCAATGCCCAATCAAGAAGAAGTTAGGGGATGTTTTTTCAATTCGTCTAGGGAAACCACTTCCAAAGCTCTAGCATGGGTTGCAGAGAGGATGACAGGTGGAGCAACGCCAGCATCGAGAGCTTCTTCCCAGCGAGAAGCGCACAAACACCAGCGATCGCCAGGCTTCAGTCCAGGAAAATTAAAATCAGGAACAGGTGTGCTTAGGTCGTTCCCCCGCGATTTGGTGAACTCTAAGAATTCTAAGGTCATTTCCGCACATACGACATGCGACCCGAAATCCTGACCACCTGTGCGACAAAAACCGTCGCGGTAAAATCCAGTCACGGGAGAAGTGCAGCAGACCTCTAGGTTTCCACCAACTACGTTTTTAGCTTCTGTCATCGTTAATTCGTTGCACTTGATTTTTTCACTTCCATATAAGCCTATATTGACACTTCTCTAGTCGAATAAAAATCGCCATCGCTTATTAATTCGCTAGTCTTGTCTTATTGAGAATGGTGCAATATTTCAGTAAAAGTTCCAATAAAAACCCCTGGCAAACTACCAGGGGTAATGCAAGTCAGTACTTTTTCGCATGGAATGTATCCTACTCAAATACCGTAGCAACCGTTCACTTGAGAGATATGCCATTTTGCCAAACAAAAAAAGCCCTCAGTGGTTAGCTGAGGGTTAATTTTCTTTGGAATAGCGGTAATCTACAAAGCTATTATTCCCAGATCAGTAGGCAATATACTGTTATACAAAACAGAGCCTCGGTCTATCCTGACCTTCTTGCTTACTTTTAAATAAGAAAAACTGATATTTTAGATCAGCTTTACTGAAGTAATAAAAGTTGATTAAAAATTGTAAAGCAGTGTAAAGTAGTTTTACAGGCAAAGACAAAAGAGCCTGATTCATCTCCAAATAACCGCATTTATAAAACAATGACAACAACCTTACAACAGCGCTCAAGCGCCAACGTATGGGATCGATTCTGCGAATGGATCACCAGTACCAACAACCGGATTTACATCGGTTGGTTCGGGGTAGTGATGATCCCCACCTTGCTAGCGGCCACCGCTTGCTTCGTAATCGCCTTCATCGCTGCACCTCCAGTAGACATCGATGGCATCCGTGAACCAGTTGCAGGTTCCTTGATTTACGGAAACAACATCATCTCCGGTGCAGTAGTACCTTCCTCCAACGCCATCGGCTTGCACTTCTACCCAATTTGGGAAGCAGCATCTCTAGATGAGTGGTTGTACAACGGGGGTCCTTACCAATTGGTAATCTTCCACTTCCTGATTGGCGTATTCTGCTACTTAGGTCGGGAATGGGAACTATCCTACCGCTTAGGTATGCGCCCCTGGATTGCGATCGCCTATTCAGCGCCGGTTGCAG
>NZ_JAIVFV010000106.1 GCF_020829445.1 Nostoc sp. CHAB 5836 | reverse complement strand
TACTGGATCACCAGACTCAATAATAATAGTCCCTGTCGTTGGAATCTGATAACCTTTTAGTTGTCCAGCTTTCCACCAACGATGCGCTGTTTTGTAACTTATCCCTGTTTTTTTGGCGTAATCTGATCATTTCATCTACCCATATTACCGTTCATGAGTATATATGGGTATAAAATTAATAAATATTTACAACACTCAATTAAGATATACAACCCTGAGCCAGACTAGAAACTCATGTGTAAATAATTCTGCACAGTTACTTACCCCTATGTTTATTTCAATATGTTACACAGTAATCAACTGCCTAGTTACCGTATAGTAGTATTGTTGATACAAAGTTGTAGTGACCTAATTCTAACCTGTTCCCTGATTTTCAGTTTCGCCACATAAGTGGATTTTTTAACCCTGACTTACTTAAATCCTAGTAAGGCTTGGAGATTTTGCTGTGTCAACTACGTTAAAAATGGAATGAATTAACTCTACTTCATCTCTAGTAATACTTTTGAGCTTTCAGCATCGACATTAGAGGTTGTTTGAAAAGTATTGTTGCTAACACCAAAAGCTCCAAAACCTAACCCCCCAACCCTTAAATCAGTGAACAGTTATCAGTTATCACAGTTTCAGTCGAGGATTTGACCCCGACTGAAACACTCCATGCGAGAAAAATGGGGGACTCTAACTCCCAACGGAAAAATTAACTGATAACTGTTGAAGTGAATAGGGGTTTCAAAGCCTCTTGACCTTTCGGAGAGAGGAATGGAAGCGGGGTTCGTAGTATACTTTGCGACTTTTCAAACATCCTCTTAGTGCTTCTAGCGATTTTGCCTGCACTAGTTGAGTAGTTTGCAAAGATGCATCTGACTGCATTTTTCATCAAAAAATAACTCTAATCACATGAGTACAATCCATATGAACTTTAAACAAATTGGTGTATTGCTATCTGTATCGACAATTGTTGGAATAAACATGATTGCCAACAAGGCTTTGGCTCAACATTCCCCTAGTATTTTTTTTGAAAGGGTAATTGGGTCTGGTGGATGTATTGTTGAAGGTCAGCTTCTTGGACCTGACGGTAGAAGCTTATCGATCATCTTGAATAACATGAATGCATCTAATGGTCAGCGTCAAAGGTGTATTTTACGTATTAATACTATTATTCCCAGTGGCTTCAACGTTCAAAATGTACAGATACTATACCAAGGAAGTACTGATGTTGATTCGGGAAGTAGAGGTACGAGCTTAAGCAGAGGCTATATCTTTACTGGTGGTGGTCTTGGTATAGCCTCGGCTCCCCCTAAAACTACCCAGTTTGTAGCTAGCAATCCTCTTTTTCAGGAGCAAGATGATCTGATTGTTGGATCTGCTTCATGTGGTGGACAAGGACAATTAGGTATTAATCTGATTGCACAATCCTCACTAGGAAGTTTTATTGTTGTTGATTCAGCCGATCTCAATGCTGGGAGTGTAATATTTCGTATCAACCTAAGACCTTGCTAATTTGCTTATTTTTGTGGGATTGAAGAAGATTTGAATTTTGAATTCAAAGCATACTCCTATGTCCAAGCAAGCACGCATAGCGTCTCATAGAGCAATACAGTAGAGTGGCGTGGAAACCCCCTTGGTGCTAGGGCGTGTTTTCAAACTACTGGTTTAGTCTCCTAACTTTTTAGATCCCCCTAAATCCCCCGATAAATTGGGGGACTTTAAGAGATTCTTAGCCCCCCTGTGGCCTTTCACCACTTATGATCAGAATCCAATTCAGTTGGATTCTGACGACTAACGCCAATATTGCTGTTTGATGAATGTTTGAAGATTCTAAATTTATGTTGATGGAGAACAAATAATGTTGAGATTAAGTGATGCACGGAATTTTTTCATATTAATGTGCTTACTTTCTTTATCTTGTTATGATGGCAATTCATCTAGCTTTGCGACTTCAATAGAAAACCAGCCGCAGTTTTCTGTTAATAAGGACTGTAATATAAATTATGATCGGACAACAAGTCAGTTTACACTTGCAACTAAGATAACTGTAAACGCACAATCACGAAGACGTAGATGTATCATTAGAATTAATACATCTAATACTCAAAAGCAATTTAGGCTTGTGGCTTTAGCTTTCAAAGGTGAGGTCAAAAAAGCACCAGCAGAAGTAGCTATCTCATCATTCTTAATTGGCGAACGGCCAACTCGCGTTTTGTATAAAAGTCCGAAATCTGGAAGTTCTATTAAGTTTGATTTGACTAATCAAATACTTCCAACTAACTATACAACTAAAGAAAAAAGTGTTTTAGGCATTAATTTAGTATTAACTACGACGGGAGGAGAATTAGAGTTGACAGAGATGAAGTTTGCACTTCAACAACGATAAAATAGACATCTCTCAAAAAGAATTGTTTTGACGTAGCACTGCTACGTCTCTACAAGGGTTCTGGGTAACGCATATTTAATTTCACTCCTATGTCAATGAGCCTCTCATTTCAAATGACGCAAGAGCTTGGAATACAATTATGTGTGAATGCGTGACTTCCGCCTTGCGGTACTATAGCGCTTCTCGTTTGAATGCAATACACTTTGACCTCACTTCCATTCCTCTCTCCTAAGAGGAGAGAGGCTTTACAGAAAAGAAGACTGCGGTACAGCAAGTCTTGCAACTATTACCAAAATTATGGACGCACATTTGCTCTTAACCGCGTCCGATAAGCCGTAGAGTTGGCAACGCGCTATGATGCGATCGCCATCATACTATCTCTATTTTTATTTCAATATATAAAGCAACCATTACCCGTTTGGTTGCTATGTAGTATGATTGTTTATAAATATAGAAGTTTCGATTAAAACTTCAGTCAATTTACTTTATACAAGTACCAGCAAAGCTTTGAGAGTTCGCTGTGCCAAATAGACTAGAAATGGAGTGAATTAACTGTACTTAATGTCTAGTAATACTTTTGAGGTTTCAGCATTGAAATTAGTCGAAACTCCAGTGACAAGTTGATTTGAAAAAAATTCTTTACAGAAATTTCAGTCAATTAGAATCAAGGATAAAAACCATGTTAAACATGATTTCTAATACTAACGCTGCTGTTATTACTCAAGAACAATTTTTGACTGACTTAACACCCGAAGAAGCCTCTGTCATTGAAGGAGGCAAATTTGTGTTGATAGAGAAGATTCAAGCTATTAAGGCTGATGCAGATTTCATCGGCAAGGACGACACATATATCACAATCGGCGGTAGGAAGATTTGGGGTGCGAAAAGCTTTTCAACAGGACAGGCTAGAACTGTCAACCGAGGGCGAACATTTGGGTCTTCTACAGTGGTGGCTCTTTTTGATGAAGACTTGGGTAATGACGACCCTCTGGGTAGTTTTACCGTCTCAGGACTAACTAATGGTAGTATTGTACGAGTATCTGGAAGTGGATCAAGATATGATGTGTACTACCGTGTCACTGCTTAAAAAGAGGCTAATATAAATTATCTGAAACTTTGCTCGGTACAGATGTTGACTTAAAGATAGAGGAATTGATGTGTAGCAATATTTTGAGAATCGCTATGCAGCTAGAATCTAACAATCAAAAGTCTGAGATGACAAGCTAAACGCTCAATCAAGTCGGGTCAAATGACCCGACTGTATTTTTTCACCCATAATTAATTGCACCTGAAAATGAAATATCAAATAGTCCTCCAACACAGTGAAGAAGACTGCGGTGCAGCAAGTCTAGCGACCATTGCCAAACACTACGGACGCACATTTGCCATTAACCGCGTCCGCGAAGCCGTAGGTACTGGATCGAGAGGAACATCCTTGCTGGGATTGAAGCGAGGTGCAGAAGTGGTAGGATTCAATGCTCGCCAAGTCAAAGTCAATTTCCAACTACTCGACCAATTACAGCAAGCTCCCTTACCAGCTATTATCCACTGGAAAGGCTACCACTGGGTAGTTTTATACGGACAAAAAGGCAAAAAATACGTCGTCGCCGACCCTGGTGTTGGTATCCGTTACCTGACTCGTCAAGAGTTAGTTGCAGGTTGGGGTAATGGCGTGATGTTACTGCTGACCCCAGACGACAGTCGTTTTTATCAACAAGAATCAGATAAAATTGGCGGTCTGGGAAAATATTTGCAACGGGTTTGGCCCTATCGCTTTATTCTCGCCCAAGCGATCGCCATTAACATCGTCATTGGACTGCTTTCTTTAACATCTCCCTTCATGATGCAACTACTAACCGATGATGTGTTAGTACGGGGAGATACCCAACTACTAACCACTGTGGCAATTGGCGTGATTGCCATGAATTTAATTAGAAGTGCCATTAGTTTAGTCCAATCTCACCTCATTGGTCACTTTGGTCAAAAATTCCAATTAGGATTAATTCTAGAATACGGACACAAACTCTTACATTTACCCCTGTCATACTTTGAAGGACGGCGGAGTGGAGAAGTAGTCAGCCGCATTGCTGATGTCAACGCCATCAATAACTTAGTTTCCCAAATTGTCCTCGGATTACCCAGTCAATTTTTTGTTGCTGTAGTTTCCTTGGGCTTTATGCTCTTTTACAGTTGGGAATTAACTCTAGCTTCTATAGTTGCATTTATTATTGTCACAGGTGTTAACTTGCTTTTCTTACCGGCAATACGCCAGAAAACCCGCAATATGATTGTTTCTGGTACAGAAAATCAAGGCTTTTTGGTGGAAACATTTCGCGGCGTCCAAATATTAAAAACCACCCAAGCCACTCCCCAAGCTTGGGAAGAATACCAAAGCAATTATGGTCGTCTTGCCAACTTGAACTGGAATCTGATGAAACTGGGACTTTATAGCAGTACACTTACTGGCATTCTTTCCACTTTCATTAGTATTGGCATCCTCTGGATGGGTAGCTATTTAGTAATTAATCGCACCTTAACAATCGGTCAATTGATCGCGTATAACGGTATGAGTGGCAATTTTATTGGCTTCTTAGGTGCTGCCATCGGCTTAGTAGATGAGTTTATCACTGCCCAAATAGTTATTCAACGTTTAACAGAAGTTATTGACGCTACCCCAGAAGACGAAAATGATTTTAAAAAGCCTTGGGCAGAAATTCACGGTAATGCAGATATTACTTGCACTCAAGTCAACTTTCACCATGCAGGTAGAGTTGACCTGTTACAAGATTTTTCTCTAACTCTTTCTGGCGGTCAAGTCATTGCTTTGATTGGTAAATCTGGATGTGGTAAAAGTACTCTAGCTAAAGTGATTACTGGTTTATATAAAGTCGAGTCTGGTAATATTCGCTATGGTATTTATAACCAGCAAGACCTCTCTTTGGAATGTCTGCGCCAACAGGTGGTGTTAGTACCTCAAGAACCGCACTTCTGGAGTCGTTCAATTATTGAAAACTTTCGCTTCAGCTATGCTAACATCAGTTTTGAAGATATTGTCAAAGCGTGTCAAATCGCTGGTGCTGACGAGTTTATCAGCAAATTACCAGATAAATATCAAACTGTTTTGGGAGAATTTGGTGCGAATCTTTCTGGCGGACAACGGCAAAGGTTAGCGATCGCAAGGGCAATAGTTACTGAGCCACCTATTCTCATTTTAGATGAATCTACGGGCGCACTCGACCCGGTAAGTGAAGCAGAAGTCCTGGATAGATTACTTTATTCTCGTCGGGGTAAAACGACTATTTTGATTAGTCACCGTCCGAAAGTTATCCGGCGAGCCGATTGGATTGTACTGCTAGAACAAGGCCGCTTACAAATTCAAGGTACACCAGAACAGTTACGTCAAATTCCAGGCAACCATTTAGACTTTTTAGATGATATTGTTACAAAAAATCACTTTCCTGACTTACGCAAAAACTCTCTGCAACTCTTCTTTCTTGGCGTACTTGGCGTACTTGGCGGTTCGTTTTTTCATGATTTTGCGTAAGTCCTAAGTACAGCTTTGCATAAAATCGTGGTGAATTGAGGGTTGAAATTTAAACGCATAGGCGCTTCGCCTTCCCGCAGGGTAGGGCCGCAAAGGGAAGCGCAAAGGAACGCAAAGAGAATTCGCTACGAACTAATGAAATGTTGTACTAAGTTTGTAATCGCATCTGCTGCTGACAGTGCGACGAGATAGAAATGATGTTGAATTTAATTTCCGCTTGCTTTGAGTCTTTCTTGTGTTGAGCAATACAATCTAACTAATATTGACAGTACCTTTTTATACTGTATACTTAAAGAAAAGTATCTGCTCTAGACCACCTGAATCATAAGATGAAATGTCCCCGGTGCGAATCTACTTCATATCGTAAAAATGGTCGTCGGAATGACAAGCAGAATTACCTCTGCAAAAATTGTGGTAAACAATTCCTTGAGCCTGTATTCTCTCATTCCTTGGAAACTGACTTGATTGCTAACAGCAACGGGCACACTCAAGTATCTATACGTGAAGCTAGAGAGCTTTTTTTACCAAAAAACCTATCAGAAGAAAAAGTTAAAGACAAAAGTCTTAGGTCTTTTAATTTTATATTAGCTGAAGAACTGCTACAAACTATATTATCGCCTGATTGCCTAGAATCTCCTGTCTTTAGCCAATTTATCCAAAAATTTCAACAAAAAGCTGAAATTAAACATCAATTAGATACAGGAATCTCACTTCTACTTTTGGATGCAGAAAACTTAAAACTAGATATTAATTCAGAACTATTTTTAGCCAGTGTCTGTGAGTATCCTCTCCAAGTTAAAATAGCATTTGCTAACTGGAGAAACCCCAGCATTGGAAAGCAAGATGTTGAACTGTATAGCCGTGGCTATCAACTTGTTCATGTACCTGGAGGCAAGGACGGTGCTGATGCAAAAATGATCGCATTTGGTTCTTGTGTTTTACGCTTTTATCCAACAGTTAAAGAAATATTAGTCTGTTCTAGTGATGGAATTTTGATCCACCTTTGTAACCAACTCCAAAACCAGGGATTAATGGTCTATTGGGTACGTAGACAAGGGCAAAATTTGCATATAGACAATCGAAATACTAGTAAAATTACTCATTATTCCTTAGCAATGGCAACAGAAGTTCCATCCTTGGAAAAAGTAGTTAATACAATTCAAGATTTAATTACAACTGAACAGGAATCAATCAATGCTCGCTTAAACAGCTTAGTGGCAATTGCGACTTTATTTCAAGAAAGATGTGACATTAATATTAAAGAGAATCCAAAACAACCAGAAATTGAGCAAATAATCCCAGTTTTAGATAACTCATTTCCCGAATCTATTCAAGAAGTAAAAAAAGAAGATTTTGCGCAAATTTCTAATGGAGAAACATTAGATAAATTCCTCTTGGAAATAATTCACCATAGCCAAATAAATTCTCCCAATACGAAATTATCTGTGTCCAAGCTAGGTACAGAGATACAGAAAATAACCGGAGAATCTCCTAATTCAATTATTAAGAAACTAAAGTTAGGTTCCAATTTTACCAATTATCTAGAATCATCTCCCGCATTTAGATTAAAGGCAAGTGGCAAGGAATATGAGGTAACAGCGCTACTCTGCAAGTAAATACTTTCTGGAAGTCTAAGTACATTGGTGCAAAAAAACCAAGTATGTTACGAAACGTAAATAAGCTTAAAACCCTTACTAATGACAAATGACAAATGACAAATGACAAATGACCAATGACAAATGACAGCCTTAGCCAGTTAGCTTTAATTGCGCCGACCTACTTACATACAACCTGAGCCTGTAATTCAGTATTATGTAAAAAGATGTAAATAAATGTAAATAATACGATGGAAGAAAAAGTTGCTGTTATTGTCGGTGCTACTGGTGGTATTGGTTCAGCTTTAACACATAAACTTGCGCCCACAGGAGTCCGGTTGGTACTGGCTGCGAGAGATGTGGTTCGTTTAACAACACTGGCAAATGATTTACCAGAGCAAGTTTTGAGCGTTCCCACGGATATTACTGACCCCCAACAGGTAGATACTTTGATTAAAAAGACTATTGCTGAGTTTGGTCAAATCGATATTTTAGTGAATGCAGCTGGTGCTGGTATACTCAAGCCCTACAACAGCCTGGAACCTGCTGATTTAGACAAGATGCTAGATGTCAACTTAAAAGGCAGCTTTTACACCACTCAGGCGGCTGCTGAAGAGATGCAAAAGCGCAAGTCTGGTCACATCTGTAATGTAGTAGGAATTCTGGGCAAGCATTCGATGGGGATGGCATCGGCTTATTCTGCTTCCAAGTTTGGTGTTGTCGGTTTTAGCAAGTGCATGGCAGAGGAACTAAAGCGTTTTGGTATCAAGTTCACGCTATTCTACTTTGGTGGGGTAGATTCTCCTTTCTGGGATAACGTCAACCTAAAAGTAGACCGGAAAAAAATGCTCAGTCCTGAAACTGCTGCCAATGCGATTTTCTTTGCCCTTTCTGCCGAACCGGAAGCTGTGCCAATGGAAATTAATATCCAACCTGATAGTCATCTGTTTTTTTAATGTGGGAGTACGCCTACATAATTCTTGCTTAGGAAGGACGTGAAAATCTAGCAAAAAAGGCAAAATTTACAGATATATAAACTGTTATGCTGGATTTTCTGTATCTATGAAAATTGATCATATTCATTTCTATGTAGAAGACGCCAAAGTATGGCGAGATTGGTTTGTATACCATCTTGGTTTTCAAGCAGTAACCGATCGCACCAGTTCATTTCACACTTGTACAGAAGTGGTGAAAAATGGTGCTGTCTGCTTTTTTGTGTCTTCACCACTGTTGCCTACAAGTCCAGTAGCTGAGTTTCTGCGTCAATATCCACCTGGTGTGGCAGATGTCGCCTTTGCTGTGGAAGACGTTGAAAGCGCGATCGCACTGGCTCAAAAAAACGGTGCTACCATCCTACAACCCATCCAAGAACGCCAGATAGGTACGACATTCCTCAAATGTGGCAAAATTGCCGCCTGGGGTGGACTGACTCATACATTAATAGAAAGGTCATTGGTCATTTGTCCGTCGTCATTTGTAACTAACAGAAAGGACAAAGGACAAAGGACAAATGACAACACTTTTACCGCCATAGATCACATAGTGCTAAACGTAGCAGTTGGTGAATTGGATAGTGCCGTTACTTGGTACGAAAATATCTTAGATTTTCAACCTCAACAAGCATTTAAAATTAAAACCAATCGTTCTGCTTTACACAGCCAGGTGATGGTTTCACGCAACGGTAGCGTCCAATTGCCAATTAATGAACCAGCTTCCCAAAATTCTCAAATTCAGGAATTTCTGGATGTCAATCGGGGACCGGGAATTCAACATATTGCCTTGCGGACAACTAATCTTGTGAGTGCGATCGCTAAATTTCGTGCCAGTGGTTTATCCTTACTCTCGGTTCCTCAAAGTTACTACTCGCAGCTAAAACAGCGTCCAGGACTCACCCTATCACCCTTAGAACTGGAAGCGATCGCTCAACAGGAAATTCTGGTGGATTGGCAAGAATACACTCCCGTAGGGGCACAACAAACCGCGCCCCTACTACTGCAAATTTTCACCCAGCCCATTTTTGAACAGCCGACATTTTTCTTTGAGTTTATTGAACGTCGTTTTCAAGCTAAAGGTTTTGGCGAAGGTAACTTTCGCGCTTTATTTGAAGCTATCGAAAGCGAACAAATCAAACGTGGTACCCTGCAATGATGCCTGAGTACAACATTTCATTAATTCGTAGCGAATTCTCTTTGCGTTCCTTTGCGCTTCCCTTTGCGCGACGGCAGTCGCTACAACGGGGGGAACCCCCGCAACGCGCTGCCTCCCCTTTGCGTTTAAATTTCAACCCTCAATTCACCACGATTTTATGCTGCATCTGTACTTAGCTAAACTTGATAGTCTCAAAAAACAGCCATAGATCTGAGATAATTTTAATAAAAATTAACATTCCCGCCGATGCTAAGACTGATTACTGACTTCGACGGCCCAATTATTGACGTTTCCGAACGGTACTACCGAGTTTATCAATTTTGCTTGGAGAAAACCCGTCGCCCAGACCAAGTAGTGCAAGAACTTCCGAAAGCGGAATTTTGGCAGTTAAAGCGATCGCGTGTTCCCGAAAAACAAATTGCCTTGAATTCTGGCTTAGACGAGGCCCAAGCGCAAGAATTCGACCAGTTAAGGCGGCAAACAATACATACACAACCTTACTTCGAGTATGATACTCTTGCAGCAGGCGCTGTGGATGCACTGTTAAAAGTTCAACAAGCTGGAATTGATTTAGCAGTTATGACCATGCGCCGAGTTCGAGAACTAGATTATGCCTTGAAAAAATCCGATTTAAGCAGATTTTTTCCGGAAAATCGTTGTTATTGTCTTAGTAACGACTACGTTAAAACCCGCGATATTGAAGATAAGCCCTTATTAATGGCAAGAGCATTAGAAGAACTACCCCCGGCTGCTGATACCTGGATGGTGGGAGATACGGAAGCCGATATCACTGCTGCGAAAAATTATGGTATTAAAGTGATGGCTGTGGAATGTGGGATTCGCGATCGCACCCAATTAGAACTTTACCACCCTGACTTAATTGTTAAGGATTTTAGCACTGCTGTCGAGCTATTAAGCTCAAATTCATTCTGAGGCGGTTATTGAGAATGGTGGAAGATATCAGGTAATAAGGCAATACCCTTGGGTTAATCCCAATTCTTTGTGAAGTTGCATAGAATTTGACCCCACACGCCAAATGCTCTACTTGGGGAGCTAACGCTGCGCTATCGCCTTTGGCCTCTCCCCTTCTCCCAAGGGGAGAGGCTAGCGCCAACTCTTACGAGACACTACGTGAACGCGGAGCGTCTCGTAAGAGTTGGGAGAAGATCGCACTGGCTCCCCAAAGTCGCCGAACGAAGAGCAAAGAGGGAAAAATCCAGTTCCCTCCCCGATTTCGGGGAGGGTTAGGGTGGGGTTATTTATTACGCTTAGATTTAGTAAGGTAGGATGTATATGCTCAAGTAAGGATTCCTTACTTTTGATGGCAAATGCTAGGAGGCAAGTCATGCTCGCCAAGTTAACTTCTAAGAATCAACTAACGCTGCCTAAAAGTATTACTCGTGAAATCGGAGAGGCTGAGTATTTTGAGGTAAGGTTGGAGGGCAGGCAAATTATTCTGACTCCTGTAAAAATTCATCGCGCTGATGCAGTTCGATCTAAGCTCGCGGATTTAGGGCTGAGTGAGCAGGATGTTGCTGATGCAGTGGCTTGGGCGCGTCAGTCGTAATGGTTTGTCCACGGGTGGTAATTGATACTAATATCATCATCTCGGCGCTGATATTTGGGAGCAGAGTATCTAAGCTTCGTTTGGCATGGCAGGACGATCTCTTCACTCCCCTGGTTTCTAAAGCGACAACGACTGAGTTAATCCGAGTGCTGGCTTATCCAAAGTTTAAGCTCACATCAACTGAGCAAGAAGATTTACTATCGGATTACATACTCTTTTGTGAAGCTGTAGCGATGCCCGACCGCTTGCCTGTAATTCCTGAATGTCGTGATCCGTTTGATGTGCCTTTTTTACTTTTGGCTGTGGTCAGTGAGGCTGATTATCTCGTGACGGGTGATCGCGATTTACTCAGTCTAAAAGATAATTTTTCTTGCCCAATTATCACGGCTGAAGATTTTCTAAATGTTATTGATGGTCAGTCACCCTAATTTTTCCGGTGATGGCTAAATGAGGTATTGTTTCTCCCTATCTCAGCAAGGAAGGTGAAACACTGCGTCAGGATTTGTTGAATGGAGGCATCCCCGTATTTCAGGCAATGATCCGGCGTACTGTCGGCTTTGAGAAAGCAGCAGTGACTGGTGTCCCCATTTGGAAGTCCCTAACCTGAATGTTCATTCAGGTTGAAATAGAACTTACGCACATTCTACGAATTCTCGGCGCTCTTCTCTTCTTACGCTCCGCGTTGGCGTCAGCCTAAGAAGAGAAGGCGGTTCGAGAAATTAAGCTTTTTAGGAATTTTTGCGTAAGTCCTGTGAAAATTAAAATAAGTAAGTTGGCGCGAAAAAATCAACCTATGTTACGAAACATAAATAGGCTTAAAATCTTTACTAATGACAAATTACAAGTGACCAATGACCAATGACCAATTTATAGAAACTTGCTTATAGGTATGGATTTAGCGTAGAAAGCTACTAACCAACCATAACAATATAAATGTCAGCACAGTAGAAAACTGATTCGATGACAGATTGAGGAATGATATTTGTGGTATCAGCCACGTAGCAACTAGTCCCCCAGCGATTAAGCCAATTATTAAACTGACCAGGGTGAACAGAACTGCTCGGCCAAATTTTCCTTCCTTGCGATTGAGAAAGTAAATACTGGTGCCTACCCCAACCACCAATGCTAGCTGCAAAACCTGATCGCCTCCCTCTGGATAAAACAGGCTAATAGAACTCAAACCAAGAAACCAAGCTCCTGGTAAAAGAATATCCGCAGGGGTTGGTTGATCGAGCATCCGTTGCAGCCATGCAGGTGACTGCTCACGAGGGATTGGACTTTCTTTAGGAGGCGATTGCACTCGCAACTCTGGGAACCGAATGCGCTCAGGGACTTTAATTTTACCTTCCTGGCGCATCCGTAAGCGATCCATTAAAATCGCATCGTAAGCCGCTTCAATTACTTCTAAATACTTGGCATCGCCACTATGTTGTTCGAATAGGCGATTCCGAGCGTCTTGAATTTCATCGAAGCTAGCGTCTTCTGATACCCCAAGTTTTTCGTAGGGATTTTGATCGCTCATGGGAGTTTGTTACTTCAGCCTCAGTCAGCGGCAGTCTTTTGTAGAAGAAAAAACAGCTTTAGGTTTTATTTTGATCGAAAGTCAAGTCTCGATCTATTTTATGCCCTACCAGGATAGTAGCACGTGTTAGTTTGATCGACTTTGTAATTTCAACTATAGTCACTTTAACATATCGCCATAACTCAGTGTATACCCTCATGTCGTTGTCAAGTTCTCGCTTTAATCTAGAATCTGAACGGAGAGTACCTAAAATCCATAGTGTTTATGAAGAAATCAACTTTACTGTTTCAGGTTTGGCAACTTACTGTGCCCTAACAGAGCTTTTTTAATTATACTGAATAATCGCTTGTGGTATATATCCACATATCGATTTAAAATTGAAACGTTTTAGGTTACCACCTAACTGGGATCAAGAAGGTGCTTTAGTGTCAAGAACTGTAGCGGCTAAAGTCAGAGCGCTTATATACTGTGCCTAACAGCAATTTTGCGTTCTCATCGCCCACAATCATGATTAGAGTATTTATTTTTGAATAATCAGGATTCTTATACCCTAGCCATGTAGATTCTTAGTTAGTCCCAAAGTGGCAACTGCGTTTTTACGCAACCCTCTTGTTAATCTTACGATTTTTTGTGCAAAGAAATGGTCATGGCTCCTGCCAAGATTCTTGTAGTTGACGACGACCCTGCGGTTCGCAATTTAATCCAACGGTTTTTGATTAAGCAGAACTATCAGGTGGAGGCTGCCGAAGACGGAAAGACAGCCTTGACTCTATTTGAGCAATTTAACCCTGATTTGGTGATTCTAGATGTGAATTTACCAGATGTAACTGGGTTTAACCTCTGCCAAGAGATGCAAAGTCGTAATGGTGTTTTTGTTTTGATGTTAACTAGCCGTGCTGACGAAGCTGACAAAATTCGCGGCTTTGCTAAAGGTGCTGACGACTATCTCACCAAGCCTTTTGGGCTAGGAGAGCTAGAAGTCAGAGTTGGAGCTATTTTGAGGCGTCAGCGAGTGATAACTACAGCCGAGCAGAAACGCTTGGTATTTGAAAAACTGATGATTGATCCAGTGCGACGGGAGGTAGCACTTAATAGCCAACCAGTACTCTTAACTGCTTTGGAATTTGACTTGTTGCATTTTTTAGCCAGTCATCCAGGTCGAGTTTGGCGACGTGCAGAACTAATTCAAGAGGTGTGGGACTACGAATATGTCGGCGACCAAAGGGTTGTAGATGTCCATATCGGCCAAATTCGCAAGAAGATTGAAATTGATGCTAGTCAGCCTGCATTAATTCAAACTGTACGTGGCGTAGGGTATAAGTTTGAATCTCCTAGTCACTCCCAGCAGTTGGAAGGCAAGTCCTGAGTTTATAGTCTAGAGTTTTTAACTCTTGACTGTTGACTCTTGGAGGAGTGATTAGTGAATTTCTTTGGTTTTACTAAAAGACAAATTTAGACAATCAGAATAGGTAGATATTCCTCATAAGTGCTTAAAAAATAAGGACTTCAGTCCTTACTACCAACTTGCTTCCCGTCAATTTAAACTTGATAAACTACTAGTTTTAGCAACAGGAGAAACAAATTATTGCAATCTTTTTCCAGATCAGAATCTACTGATCTTTTTTGTTGTAATTTTGCTTCAAAATGGTCGATCACCATTAGCTCATGCCCATATTAGGGCATGAGCGAAAATAACGCCCTTCGTACCAGTACCTATGGGGTGTCTAGTAGATTAGCTGTTGCAGGTGAATCGCTCCTGGGCATTTCTACGGAGGAGTGGTAAAACAAAGTTTCCAGATAGACTCGGGCCGCACGGCGATCGCTATCTCCATTTTGGAGTAAAAACAATGATAGCGCCGCCGTCAATACTCTGTTTTCATCCCAGTCAGGATGGGTTTCTAAGTAGTTTTTTAAGGATTCGTGAAGTGTTTCGGGAATTTCTGTAAAGATGCTAACCGTTGCTTTCATGAGATTTTCCTCCTATGAGGACAATCAAGAGGGACAAGTTGCTTGCGGTGAAGCGGCAATTAGCCTACCTCACACGCTCTTTTGCTAGTCCGACAATCTGCGCCCACATCTGGTGGTAAGATTTTTTACACATTTGATGCCAACGGTTGAACGGATTACAAAAGCAAGCCGCATCATTGTGCGCCAAGAGGGGGTGGGTTTGTCAATGCTGCGAAATGTTAAAAACGATTGTATAAAAAATAAATACGAACGAAAGAATAAGCCTTTGAGTCTATTATCTGTTACTTTACTTTACAAAAACTCAGTCTTAGAAGTTCCTTGCCACTGTTAATTAACAATCCCCAGCCAGACGGTAAGAAGTGCATTAGTCCGTAGAGTACCTGTGGAAAACTGCGAAAATACCTGTGGAAACCTTGTGGAATGAGTGAGAAAAATAGCAGTCAATGATAAGAATTACCAAAATGTCACCAAACTATGACATTTTCCCGGATGAAATTAGCTAGGACTTACGCAAGTGTCACAAAAAATAAAAGCTTTTAGTTTGTAGTGAGGACTAAAGTCCTGATTTTGAGGACTAAAGTCCTCACTACAAACTAAAAATAATATGCCAGTTGTGTAAGTCCTATTAGCTTCTCAAGGTGAGTTATCATCGTGGCTACCCTCGATACATCCTCAAGTCTAGATTTTGGCAATAGGTAGATTCTTCTCGCAAGTTGGCATCGGCTTTACCCTGTTTTACGCCCCCATCTTTTTTGTCAATCAACTTGGTTTCTCTGCAACCAGCGTTGGGGTAGCCTTGGGTAGTGCTTCGATTTCCGGCGTTATCGGGCGGATTGTAGGTGGTTATTTGGCTGATTCTGGACACTGGGGACGCCGCCGCACTTTGTTGCTAGCGACGGCGATTTCAGTAATTGCTTCTTTAGTTTTAGCTGCAACCAATAATTTTACTATTTTGGTAACAAACTCCTGGAGGTAAGATGACTTGTTTTATCCTCTATTGACGACGTTCTTGGAGCTTGCGATACACAGATTTTAGATCAACTTGATGGTGAGCTAAGGCAACCAAAGTATGATACAGCAAATCAGCCACTTCACCAGCGATCGCATCTGCTTCATCATCCTTAAAGGCCATTACCACCTCAGCAGTTTCCTCACCGATCTTTTTCAAAATTTTGTTATCGCCACCTGCAAATAGTTTACAGGTATAAGAACTTTCAATCGGATGATCGCGGCGATCGCATATTACCTGAAATAATTGCGACAATGTATCCCCTGGTGGTGGGGCAATATTCCCTTCTATTTGGTGAAAGCAACTGCGTTCTCCAGTATGGCAGGCAACATCTCCTAATTGCTCTACCCCTATGAGCAGCGCATCACTATCACAGTCATAACGGATACTTTGCACTTTTTGAATATGTCCAGAAGTCGCCCCCTTGTGCCATAATTCTTGCCGGGAACGGCTCCAAAACCAAGTTTCTTCAGTTTCCAAAGTTTTTTGTAACGACTCCTGATTCATCCACGCCATCATCAGGACAGTCCCATCCAAATAATCTTGGATAATTGCAGGTACTAGACCCCGTTCATCGTAGCGAATTTCCTTAACAGGAATGGCGTAATGTAATGAGTGCGGATCGTTAGAAGACATACCAGATTGTTTGCTCTAATGAGAATAATTCATGGATTCACAATAGCATTCACAATAGGGCAGGTGGTATGTTTTTTTGAATTGAACTATCTTATCTAGTACTCCATCAACCAGAGCTATTTCATTCTAGACGTAAGCCGCCCGGAACTGAAGTTCCTGGCTCATAGCTAAAGTCCGTCAAAACGGACTATAACCTTTTCTCAGTAGTCTTTAGACTACTTTCGCTATTAGACTGGTGAATTCATTCTGAGGCGGGCTAGATGAGAATGAAATAGCCCTGCTGCATCAACCCAACTTTCCTTGGTAAATCAACTTTTTATTTCTCTCTTTTCCTTCTTCCTTTGCGTCTTTTGCGTTTCGTTTCCTTACCCTTCAAACTTTGCTTGACACAGTACTATAGCTCTTCTGGCTTGGGTACAGTACAGTTTTGACCTCACTTCCATTCCTCTCTCCTACAAGGAGAGAGGCTTTGAGTCTTGCTCCCCAACCCTAGTAGGAAAGCGGTTGGGGGTTAGGTTTGTGCTGTATTCAACTGCAAACCGCGATCAACCCAAAATTGCTGGGTGAGGGTGGGGAGTAGGGAAAAGTTTTTTGATTTTGTCAAATTTTTAGATACCTAGCAAAGTTGATATGGCAGACTACTAGCCCTAAACAAGAGCATTCCGTTCCATAGCAGACTGTATCTTAACAGCACTTAACGCGACTTTGTGAGCTTTTGAGGCTTCGCCGTACCAATGAATCGCTGAATTAAAAGCTGCTCGGTAAAGATCCTGGTATGCTTCAGATAATCGAGTTTGAATATCTAAAGGCAAGTCTTTATTCGACTTATATAACATATTTGTTATTTTTCTAATTTATCTATTTTTATACGATAGAAGTTCTAAGCAACTTTTGACCCTATCCTAAGATATAGCTTTTTATCGCCTACTGTTGGGAGAGAACCTTGGTAAATACCACAATTAAAACAACAAAATCACAAGAAGTCTTCGCTGCTGCTCAAAACCTGATGCCAGGAGGAGTAAGTTCTCCAGTTCGTGCCTTTAAATCTGTGGGCGGACAACCCATTGTTTTTGATCGTGTTAAAGGTGCATACATTTGGGATGTAGATGGCAATCAATACATAGACTATGTAGGTACATGGGGCCCAGCTATTTGCGGTCATGCTCATCCAGAAGTAATTGCAGCGTTGCATGAGGCATTAGAAAAAGGCAGCAGTTTTGGCGCTCCTTCAGTCCTAGAAAATGTTTTGGCAGAAATGGTCATCGATGCCGTTCCTAGTGTCGAAATGGTCAGATTTGTCAACTCTGGAACTGAAGCCTGTATGGGAGTTTTGCGGCTGATGCGGGCTTTCACTAACCGAGATAAAATCATCAAATTTGAAGGCTGTTACCACGGACACGCCGATACGTTTCTAGTGAAGGCGGGTTCTGGTGTTGCCACACTTGGCTTGCCAGACTCACCAGGAGTTCCGAAAGCCGCAACTAGCACTACTCTAACTGCACCTTTCAATGACCTGGAAGCCGTCAAAGCCTTGTTTGAAGAAAACCGCGACGAGATTGCTGGCGTCATTCTTGAGCCAGTGGTCGGTAATGCTGGGTTTATTCCGCCTGATGCTGGATTTCTAGAAGGCTTACGGGAACTGACTCACGATCATGGAGCATTATTGGTATTTGACGAGGTGATGACAGGCTTCCGCATTGCTTACGGTGGCGCTCAGGAAAAATTTGGCGTCACTCCCGATTTAACAACCTTGGGTAAGGTTATTGGTGGTGGTTTGCCAGTAGGAGCCTATGGTGGTCGCCGTGATATTATGTCAATGGTTGCGCCCGCCGGCCCCGTGTATCAAGCTGGGACTCTTTCTGGTAATCCTTTGGCAATGACTGCTGGTATTAAGACTTTAGAATTGCTGCAAAAGCCAGGTACTTACGAGTATCTTGAGCGGATTACTAAAAAGCTAGAAGATGGTTTACTACAAATTGCCAAAGAAACAGGTAATGCGGCTTGCGGCGGTCAAATCAGCGCGATGTTCGGCTTATTCTTTACCTCTGGCCCAGTTCATAACTACGAAGATGCGAAAAAGTCAGATACAGCCAAATTTGGACGCTTCCATCGCGGAATGTTAGAGCGTGGTGTTTACTTAGCACCTTCTCAGTTTGAAGCTGGGTTTACGTCTTTTGCTCACACTGAAGAGGATATTGAGCAGACTTTAGCAGTTGCACGGGATGTTATGTCTAGCCTGTAACTAAAAAAGTGCTGAGTACTCAGTAAAGACAACGCCTACAGCGTTGCTGACTGCGAATTATATTACTCCTGTGCGCGATCGCAACAAGTCGGAGTGTCAGTTTCCGAGTCATGTGAACTTCGGTCGTTGATATTAGACATAAAAGTGAAAACTCTTGTAGAGACGTAGCAGTGCTAGGTCTCTACAAGAGTTTTGGATAACGCATATTTAATTTGTCTATTCTGTATAACTTCCTGACTTCCAAACCATTCTTCCAGAACGCTTAGGGTGTCAGACTCACATCGCAATGTGAAATTCTCCCAATGAGAAGGAGCGTTTCCTAGAGAAGGGGAGATGCCAAGGGCGAACAGCAACTCTGTAATACTCAACAGCCGCAGCCGTTGTGACTACAGCCTTTGATAGTTTTGTGACCTTCCGCACAGCCTTGAGAGCAAAAGTATTTGCCGTCTTCTTTAATAGCATCCTCGACTGAAACAATACACAGGCAAGTCGGACAGGCACATTTCATTTGGGTTATGGTTGTCATAACTTTCTCCCGTTTCTTGTTGAAATTACTCTAACGATACATGAAATTATTTCTGTCTGCTAGGCTGTCATGTAAAGACTTATTATTTAAGTCACTGAGCGTGAATAATTAAAGGTTTGTAGTAAGGGCTGGAGCCTCGTACTACAAATTCTTAATTATTGTTACAGATTGTAACATAGTTTGATTTGTTACCCACTTACAAAGGAAGGCTCGAACGCTGAGGACAGTTTTTAGGCGGGGTTGTAATTTAACTCACCATTAAAAAAACCGTCCAAAATTAACATCTGAACGGGATTTTCTCCTATTAATATTTGGTGCTAACCTAGTATGCTACCCATTGTACTGATACCCAACAACTACAAGTCAGGAGGCAAAATAACCTGATCAATTGCGTGAATTACACCGTTGCTACCTGTGATATCTGCCTGCGTTACTTTAGCATCATTAACAGTTACACCGGTAGCAGGATCAACTTTAACGTTGATTGTGCCGCCTTCAAGGCTTTTAACTTCGCCAGACTTCAAGTCCGGGGACAATACCTTACCAGGCACTACGTGGTAAGTTAAGATTTTGATCAATACTTCTTTGTTGTCTGGTTTTAACAATTCTTGCAGAGCATCTGGTGGCAACTTAGCAAAAGCAGCATCTGTGGGTGCAAAAATAGTTAAGTTATCTTTGCCTTGCAAAGTCCCGGTCAAACCTGCTGCTTTCAAAGCCTTGGTTAAGGTGGTAAAGGAAGCGTTTGACTCTGCCAATACTAACAAGTTTTTGCCTTGATTGTCCCTTGCGCCTGGCCCTGGTGGAGTTGGAGTAGGTGTGTCTGTGGATGGTACTACTGTTGGTGATGTGGTAGGTTTAGTTTCCGGGGTAGTCTCTGGGGTGCGGGGTGCAGGTTCAGTGGGTGTAGCACTACCACGGTTATAGGGAGGCTCGTTGAAAATACTTGGTCTGGGATTTAGTGTTCCACCACTCTTCTGCGCTACTTGTTTGCCTTTGGTATTGCTCTTTTCTATTTGGGAAGCGGCCTCACCAGGTGTGTGTTGAGCATCGATTTGAAGACCTTGGCTCTGGTTATAGGGGGCTTCGTTGAAAATACTGGGGTTAGGATTTAGTGCTGATTTCGCATCAGATGGTAAAGTAGTGAGGACGCTGAAACTAGTAAATCCCGCTATGCCTGCCAACGTGGTCAGCAATTTGCTGTAATTTGTCTTCATAAATTTTGTTTTTCTTTTTGTCCACACATTACATAAAGATTTATAACATTTTGCTATACAGAAAGTCTAACCAAAGAGAAAAGTTAGATTTTTTCCCAGAAGAAGATTTTGTTTTGGTGAGATATAATCTATAGCTGCGGCTCACTCTTGACAAGGATTAAATATATGTAGCATATATTGAATGTAAATTGAGCAAACTTTCTCCATCACACCAATCGGGATTTAATTATTTGAGATTTTACAGCTATTTTCAGGTAAATACACCACGGGCTAGGGAACATTGCTGTGCCCTTAGAGGTTGTTTGAAAAGTATTATTGCTAACACCAAAAGCTCCAAAACCTAACCCCCCTTAAAAAATGTGTAGGTTGGGGAGCCACTGCGTTGGGCGGGTTCCCCGACTTGAAGCACGTGGCGTTTGAGGAACGAAACCCAACCGAAGAGCGTGGTTTGTTGGGTTTCTCATTGCGCTCAACCCAACCTACAAATATTAAAAACCTACGCAGTATTGGAAGGGGTTGGAGGATGAGGGTAAATCTTTTTGAAAAGGGTTGAACTACAGGTTTCAAGAACGACGTGGTTTAATGGCAAGAAAAATTACTTTAACTAAAGATACAATTGTTAAAGTTAAGAAGTTAGCCAGTTACAAGGTATAGAATATGCTGGAATTATACCAATGGGAACTATCTCAATACTCGGAGAAAGTGCGCCTAATTCTAGATTTTAAAGGACTAGATTACCGCAAAATAGAGGTTACACCTGGGATTGGACAAGTAGAACTGTTCCGGCTGACTGGTCAAAGACAAGTCCCAGTATTAAAGGATCGTAATAGATATATTGCGGATTCTACGGAAATAGCTAAGTATTTAGACTTGGAGTATCCCGATCGCCCAATAATACCCCAAGATCCCAAACAACTGGGTTTAACTTTATTGATAGAAGAATGGGCGGATGAGTCCATAGGCATTAAAGGTCGCAAAGCACTATTTGCTGCCATAAGTCAAGATCAAAATTTCCGCAAGTCTTTATTACCCACCTCCACACCAGATATATTTAAAAGTCTGGTTGAAGGAGTACCTAGTGATTTACTGACAGTGTTCGGTTTTGGCGTAGGTTACAGCCCAGATGTGATCCAGTCAGCGATCGCATCCTTAAAACAAGACTTACAAGCGTTAACATTATTATTGGCAGATAGTCCTTATTTAACAGGAGATGAGCCGACTTTAGCTGACTTAGCGGTGGCTGGCTTATCGATATTGCTCAAGTTCCCCCCTGGCCCCTATCTAGATTTACCAGCTTCTATTAGAGGTAAAGGATTGCCAATCTTTGCAGAGAATATAGATTATGAACCATTCTTTACCTGGCGCGATCGCCTTTACGCCCAATTCCGCAAACCTTTAATTAGTACAACTGCATCATCGGGAAGTGCGCCAACTTCAATTCAAATTGACTAGATAATGAGTTATGGAGCATGGGGCTTGGGCCAATAAGGGGAGAATGACCAATGACCAATGACCAATGACAAATGACAAATGACCAATGACCAATGACAAATGACCAATGACCAATGACCAATGACCAATGACAAATGACAATCATGTAATTAACTAGATGAATTTGGTACAGCCATTAGGTTCGGTAATTCAAGGTTCTCTGACTGAAGGGTTAGAAGTACGATTGCATCCTGACATTTCTGTAGAAGATATGCGGGTAGGTAAGTTTCTCGTTGTCCAAGGGATGCGATCGCGCTTTTTTTGTATGCTGACAGATGTAGCATTGGGAGCTGCTAATGCCCGAATTATTGCTAATCCGCCCAGTTGGGAAGATACTTTTTTACGAGATGTTTTAGCCGGAAGTGGTACATATGGTACTATCAACCTCGCGCCGATGTTGATGTTCACTCCCGAATCTGAAGAATCTTTCTCTCCCACAAACGCCAAATCGGCAAATCCCTTTGTCCCATCGCTGACGGGTTTGGCTTCATTTGTGCCACAAACCAGTACTACGATGGAATTGTTGCCTGTTAAAACTATTCCTAGCCACTTTAGTCAAGTGTACGAAGCAAATGTTGAAGATTTTCGCCGGGTGTTTGGTTGGGAAGACGACCCCCAAAGGCGTAATTTTTCCATCGGTAAGCCTTTGGATATGGATGTGCCCGTTTGTATAGATTTGAACCGCTTTGTAGAACGAAGTAATGGGGTTTTTGGGAAATCTGGTACTGGTAAATCCTTTCTAACACGGCTACTTTTAGCTGGCGTTATCCGTAAAAATGCGGCAGTAAACTTGATTTTTGATATGCACTCTGAGTATGGCTGGGAAGCAGTTGCAGAAGGTAAAAACGTCAGTACTGTTAAGGGTTTAAAGCAACTTTTTCCTAGTAAAGTTGAGGTCTACACTCTCGATCCGGATTCGACAAAGCGTCGGGGTGTGCGTGATGCTCAAGAACTTTATCTAAGCTACGAGCAAATAGAAGTTGAAGATATTAAGTTATGCGGTCGAGATTTGGGACTATCGGATGCGGCATTAGATAACGCTAGCATTCTGTGCAATGAGCTTGGGAAATCTTGGATTCTTCAGTTGTTTAATATGACTGGCGACGACATTAAAATGTTTTGCGACGAAAAGCCGGGACATGCAGGTTCAATTACGTCTTTACAGCGCAAACTTTTACGCTTAGAAAAGTTAAAGTATATGCGAGGGATTTGCCCCCAGAATTACATTGATAAAATTGTGCAATGTCTGGAATCTGGGAAGAATGTTGTGATAGAATTTGGTTCCCAGTCTAATATGCTCTCTTATATGTTGGTGACGAATATGATCACCCGACGTATTCACGAGCATTATGTCAAAAAAGCAGATAAATTCCTGCAAAGCAAAAATGCTAGCGATCGCCCAACGCCATTGATGATTATGTTTTATTTTCCGGCGAAAAACCCAATTAGATATTTCCAGAGAATAAAAAATCGCAAACAGAAGAATGACTCAAAATATAGATCATAAAAAACTAATAGCCGCAACCTTGAAAAAA
>NZ_JAIVFV010000105.1 GCF_020829445.1 Nostoc sp. CHAB 5836 | reverse complement strand
CGTTGGTGCGAAAAAAGTCAAGTATGTTACGAAACGTAAATAAGCTTAAAACCTTTACTAATGACCAATGACAAAGGACAAATGACAGCCTTAGCCAGTTAGCTTTATTTGCGCCAACCTACTTATATTCAGCAATATCAACGAAAATTATGATGTTTGTAACAAAAAATGTATTTATGTAAATAAAATTATCATGTTTGTAACAAAAATCGTAGTGGTAGTAATTAAACTCCTTATTTTTGTAACAAAATTACAACATCGTAACGAAAATTATGATGTTTGTAACAAAAATCGTAGTCGTGGCGCACAGATGTCATCGGTGTCAACAAAAGCCTAGAAATGGCTTATCTGTTGGCTTCCTGACCCGCCTTGAACTTTAGTTCTTTGGCTTTTAGCTAAAGTCTACTGAAGTAGACTAAAGATTTTTCCGATTATTTAGTCATCTTTTAGATGACTTTCGCTATTAGTAAGGAACTTCAGTTCCTTGCGGGACATAACTTTTACGTTAAGTTGACACCAATGCACAGATGTGCGCCCCTACAAATATCGAGGAAGAGAGAAAATAAGTAATGTTGTGGAGGAAGGGAGTAGTCGCAAAATTTAAAACAAAAGCGGTGTGTTAATAAGTAAAGAAGTAGGGTATCTGTGCTGTGGGTTGTAACTTTCATAAATTAAATAGGATTACTATAGCACTAAGTACGTTGGTGCGAAAAACTCAAGTATGTTACGAAACGTAAATAAGCTTAAAACCCTTACTAATGACAAATGACAAATGACAGCCTTAGCCAGTTAACTTTAATTGCGCCGACTTACTTACGTTTCTATCTCAGATACATTCAAACCTGTTAACCTAGCTACCTGTTCTACCGTCATTCCAGATTCAAGTAAGTTGCGTGCAGTTTGTAATAACTGCAATTCCGCCTTGTCTGCCCTTTGGCTTTCTTGTTCTGCCCTTTGACGTTCTTTTTCTTCAGGAGTTGGTAGTAATTCCCCTGCCAAAATTGCCCAGCGTAACCAAGTAGCATCAATACCTTTATAATTTCCCTGCCACAACTGCAATGCTAACCCTAAAGATTGACTTATTAACTGATTTTTAGCATTGAATGCAATAGGTTGATAAGCTCCTTTTTCATTAGAGAAACCAGCCAAATCATTAGGGCTAAAAGGATCATACCAAAAATATTCTGGAACACGCATTTGATTTTGATAAATTAGCTTTTTCTCATTTTTATCTGCTTGGGCTGTGCTGTCAGAAAGCAACTCAATAACTACATCTGGTGCTTTCCCTTCTTCCCAAACCACCCAACTGCGACGTTCTCCTTTAGGGACTCCCAACACAGCAAAAAAGTCTGGCCCTTTAAAGTCCTTGTTTCGCACCTGGGCCAGACTGTAATAAACAAACATATTACCGCCGATAAATCCATCCTCTCGTTCTTCCAACCAAGGTATCAAAGCATCAATCAGCAAATCCATCTGGGCTTTGTGTCTTGGGCTTTCCATCGGGGTATCATCATCGTCGGGTAATTCCGCTTGGGTGGGTGGGAGTTGAATATTTTCTGGTGTAGCTAGGGTAGTTTCTGACATAGCTTTTCACCTTTTGGGTAGGCATCGGGGGTATTTTTATCTTAGTCGATCGCCGGAATTTCAGTTAAAAATTTGCTTTCGAGAGTTTTTGAATTTGCCCAGTAAAGTATGCTTCTTCAAGTTTGAGTTGTTGCGCCAGTTCTAACCCTTTTTGAAAGGCTGTTACTGCTTGAGGATATTGTTTACGTTCTACATATAATTGCCCAATTTGGTCATAAGCTTTCATCATTCCGTAAAAGTTAGCCGCTTGCGCCTGTGCATCTACAAGAATTTGGCTGGCTTGCAAAGCCTCATCTGTTTGTCCTTGAGAACGATATAGTGCAATTAACTTTTGCAAAGCGTCACCAGCCCGAACATACTCCTTTAATTCCCAAGCAGTCGTATAAGCTTCTTGATAATTTTTAAAAGCTTCTAGCAGCAAGTTAGGATCTTTCTTCGCTAGAGATTCGTAATCTGAAGCGATCGCTAGCTTTAATTCTGGTATTTCAGTAAAATTATTTTCACTGACGTAAATTGCTGCTAGTTTATTAAGTACATTCAACGATTGCTGCGGTTGGTTTGTCTGCTCGTAAATGTCAGCCAGCCTTTGCAGATATGTTACCTCGTTTACACGCTCACCAAGGGATGTAGCTAAACTCAATAATTCTTCGTAGATTGGGGTGGCTTTGGAATAATCAAACCAACTCAAATGCAATTCTCCCATTGTCTTGAGGGTTTCTACTAGTACTATTGGATCATTTTGCTGTCGTACTACTAGCAAAACTTGGCCGTAAGCTTCTATAGCTAGTTTAGGCGATCGCACATTTTGGTAAGCTTGACCTAGCGATCGCCACAATTCTAGATCAATTTGGGCAGATTTTTTCTGAGATTGCCCCTGCTTTTGAATTGTTTGCAATCGCTGCGTTATATATTGTACTTGTTCGCCGTCGTTTTGCTTCCAAGCGATCGCGCCAACTCGTGATAATGCTTGCACCTCTGCTAATGAACCTAAAAAGCGCCGCAAGCGCAATTCTCGGTTCCAAATTTCAAAGGCTGCCACCTTATCCCCTGCTTGCAGTTTCGCCGCCGCTTCTTGGTTTAACGCATCTAACGCTGGTTCTAACTTTTGCCGTTCTTGGAGAGTTAACGGCTCTTTTTCCTTGGGCGAACGTGGTGACAGTGGATCGGGTGTGGTAATCTCTAGAGGATTGGGAGGAAATTTATCCGGTGGTTTGGGCTTCTTACTCTGTGCCAGTGTCAAGGAACTGCTAAAGAGTATAGTAGCAGTAACGATCACAATTAAGCGCTTGAGCATGGGTACTTTGCCTTAAGTTAGTTACATGAAGTAATTCTACGATTCATCAAAGGAGAAGCTGGAAACCAGTAGCTTAACTTGTATTGGAGCATCCTGATTTTCTCCAGTCAGAGCATCTATGGTATATCTAATAGGACTTACGCAAAATAATGAAAAAACGAACCGCATAGACGCAAAGCGGCTTCCCGCAGGGTAGGGCGCAAAGGACACAAAGGAATAAGAGTTTCAGAGAGTTATTGCGTAAGTCCTATCTAATTAAAAAATCATGTAGGCAAAGCCCACCAAAGGTATCGCAGCCTGGATTTTTGAGTCTAGGGAGTGTCAAAATAATCCTAGATAATTTTTAAGCAACTACTTAATCACCTTCTAATGACTCATTCTACAGATATCGCCACCTTAGCCCGTTGGATGGCAGCTGACTTTAGCAATCAAGAACAAGCTTTTGAAAATCCGCCTTTTTATGCCCATATCCGCGTGTGCATCCGTCCCCTTCCTTTAGAATTGTTCTCTGGGGTAAGTTTGTTTCTCGAACAAGCTTATGATTTTATGCTCAATCAACCCTACCGGATGCGGGTCATGAAGTTGATTCAGGTAGAAAACCACATTGCTATTGAACACTACACACTTAAAGAAGAACAAAAATTTTACGGCGCATCTCGTGACCCCGAACGCCTCAAAGAGTTGGCTGTTGATCAATTGGAAAAAATGTCAGGTTGCAACATGGTTGTAGAGTGGACAGGTAAGAGCTTTAAAGGCAGAGTTGAACCTGGTAAAGGCTGCATAGTTGTACGTGACGGCAAAAATACTTATCTGGATAACGAATTTGAGATTGACGCTAAAGAATTTTTCAGCCTCGACCGGGGAAGAGATTTAGACACCGATGAACGTCTGTGGGGTTCTATTGCCGGCCCATTTCACTTTGTGCGTTGGAGTAATTTTGCCGATGAAGTAAAAGTGTAATAAGTGAGGAGTTAGGAGTGACCAATTAAAACTCATAACTCTCTTAATCTGCTAAGTACAATATTTTATAAATTCGTAGCCAATTCTCTTTGCGTTCCTTTGCGCTTCCCTTTGCGCCCCTACCCTGCGGGAAGGCGTTCGCGCAGCGTCTCGTAGAGAAGCGCCTATGCGTTTAAATTTCAACTCTCAATTGGCCACGATTTTATCCAAAGCTGTACTAAGGTCTGTTTGCGCTATGGTCAAGCGACTACCAGAACCATCCAGTTAACCCTACTGTCTCTACCTCACAATCCTATGCTATTATGGTTTAACTAGCGCCCTATGGCTACTAAGATACCTTAGTAACACTAAAGTAGTTCAGGGAATCGCTTTGTGGCGGCATAGCCAAGTGGTAAGGCAGAGGTCTGCAAAACCTCCACCCCCGGTTCAAATCCGGGTGCCGCCTTAAGTGTACATTAACTAATTATTTGTCACTGTTAACAAATTGTGTGTCACAACTACAAATACACACACTATAAGAATGGGAGACCTCTGTCTTACTTTTCAACCCACCATAAATTTAGTTTTCAAACATCCTCTTAGCCGAGCAGCATTGAAGACTATGGTAAATTTAATAAACTGGATTACCTTTATTTTTAACTGAATTCATTAGTTACGAGGGGTGAGAGGCGTCCGTCAAACCTTACCCGCTTTTTGCAACAGACCTTTTGCCAGATGTTAACTCTAGTTTAGGAAAATAACGCTGCCAGATTTGCCGTCCTAGCAAAACTAGACTGATAATTTGCCGCACTTGTTGAATTTGAATTTGTAGTGCTTGATTTCTCTGTCGTAAGTTATAAATATTCTGCTGGCTTAGATAAATATTTTCGGGTGCTTTATTCAGTGCTATATGGGTACAACTTTCATAGGCGGTTAACCTATCTGCTATGTATGCTAACTGCTGCTTGAGTTGCCACACCCGCCAAGTCACATACAGTAGTATCAGCGAAATGAAGCTGTTAACGAGGATAACTAAAATTACCATTGTTTATCTTCACCAATATTAGCTTTGAGGAATTTTTCTACATATTTGATTTGGCTCTTATTTAATGATGAAAAAACTAGAGGATGAAAATTATGGCACATACAGCCTGAATTTTAGCAATAAAGAGTAGTTAAGCCACGTCGATCTTGAAACCTGTACTTCAACTCTAATGAATAAGGATTTGCCCTCATCCCCCAACCCCGAATCCCATATCTGGGATTCGGGAAGCTAGAATTTCCAAGTCCCTCTCCCAGATCTGGGAGAGGGATTTAGGGTGAGGGCGAAAACCACGGTTCTCAACTTGGATGAGGTTTAGATGATGCCCTGAGCGCTATTTAAAGGGCTTTACTAGGTGAAAATTAGTGTAACAAAGATTGATGGCTAAAAAATCGCCAATTTGCCAATTTTGTAACAACTATATGTCCACACCTCGCAAAACCACAGCTACAATTGCCTTAGATTCACGAGTCGGTTTGCGAAATTAATCTTTATGCCCAATAAATCCCAGTATCACTACGTTCCATCGCTTAACCTGATAATTTTAGTCAATTTGCGACCTTTGTGGGATATAAACACAATTGCATAGTCCCTTCAACAGACGGCAAGAGTTCTCTACACTCCTTGCAAGCTTCCCAGCATCACCTTTATTATTGTGCTCCTACCTCTACCAGTTTTTCAGCCTGTCTGGTGAAGTTAACTAATGTTTTCCCCGTAAAAAAATTTCACTAATACTTTGCTGATAATGATTATCTTTTTATACATCCAGTAGGAGTTGAGGATGTCAAAAAAATCACCCTTGAATAATTTCTTCCAGGCTATTCTTGTTGCCTTGACAATTGGATTTGTTGGGTGTGTAAATCAAGCTGCAAGAACTACATTCACTCAGACTAGCACCCAGGTAAATGAGAATCTTCCCCAAGTTGTAGCGACTACAAGCGTACTGTGTGACTTAACCAGACAGATTGCCGGGAATACAGTTAACCTCACCTGCTTAATTTCCCCTACTGCCGACCCCCAATTTTATAAACCAAAACCGGAAGATCGTAAAGCCATAGAGCAAGCTAATCTTATTCTTTATAATGGTTACAATTTTGAACCAAGTCTGATCAAATTAATTCAAGCGACTAAAAACCCTGCACCGAAAATAGCCGTCGGTCAACTGGCAGTGCCTAAGCCACAAAAATTTCAGACGGGTGGTAAGAATGTAACTGACCCTCATCTTTGGCACAATACCAAAAATGCAATCAGAATGGTGGAGGTAATTAATAGTAACCTGAGAAAATTAGAATCTAGTGATGCAGAAGCTTATACCAGCAATACCAAAAAAATCAGAAATGAACTCACTCAACTAGATGGCTGGATTAAGTCAAGAATTGCCAGTATTCCTGCTAAAGAACGTAAGTTAGTTACAACCTCTGATGCACTGAGTTATTACGCCAAAGCATACGGCATTCCATTGGCAGGGGGATTGCAAGGTATTAGCACTAACGAAAAACTGACAGCCGCACGAGTGAAAAATTTGGCTACAAAGATTAAACGAGCTAAAGTTTCAACAATTTTTGCTGAGGAGGCAATTAACCCTAATTTGATTGAATCTGTAGCCACAGAAGGTCAAGTAAAAGTTTCTGACAGAAAGCTCTATACTCAGGGACTTGGGGAACCAGGAAGCGACGGGGACACTTATCAAAAAATGATGATTGCTAATACACGCACCATTGTCGAAGGGTTAGGAGGGACGTATTTGATGTTTGAAGCGAAAGCTGCTACAGCAGTCCGCTTTGATTTTTGAATCGATTCGCTACGAACTTCAGGGTTAGCTATACTTACTTCATAATTCAATAGGCTTGGGTTAATACCAATTTAATATGAAGCTGCATAATAAAGAACCCCACCCTAACCCTCCCCGAAATCGGGAAGGGAACTGGATTTTCCCCTGACGCCAACGCGTTAGCGTCTCCCCCTGGGAGAAGGACGCAAAGGCGAGTGCGTCTCGTAAGAGTTGGGCGCAAAGATAAGGAAGAAATGCTTAACCCAAGCGTATTGGTTCATAATTGACTCACCATCCCCAAGTTCCAGGAGCGCCTTTGAATGGCCCTACAACATCACTGGTGATCCAACCGCCGTAGAAGTTACCTGGTTGTGGTTGCACCTCTTCGCCATTGACGTAGCATTTATCCATGACATGAGCGTAAACGGCTACATAGTCTTTCATCGATTCAAAGGCTGGTGTGGGGTTGGGGTAGAACCAGGCAGCATTATGGACTTCTTTCTCAGCAACACAGATGGTGTAGTAACTAGCACTTCCCTTCCATTCGCAAAAGCTAGATTGCGGTGTCAGCCGCAAATATTCCATTTTGATATCCACAGGGGGAATGTAGTAAGAAGGAGGATGACTAGTTTCTAAAACACGTTTGGCGTTGTGAGTATCTGCAATTATTACTCCGTTAAAGATTATTTGGATATGTTTATTTGTATCCTCTAGACGAGGAGGACGAGGGTAATCCCAGACTGATTCTTGTCCTGGAGCGGGTTCGATGCGTTGAGAATGAACCATCATGAAATCTTGATGTGAGTAACTGTGAACGATTTGGTCTCAGAGGTTATTTGAAAAGTGTTTCCCTGTAACTTGAAGCACTTTTAGATCCCCTTTAATTTCCCTTAAAAAGCTACCGTGTATACACAAGTCGGCAGACCTCTCCCAAACACCTCTCCGACACGGAGAGGGGCTTTGAAGATTGGCTGCTTAACCCTTGAAGGCTTGGGGCTGTTCCAATACAGTTCAGTTAAGCATTTCTTTCTTCTCTTTCTTCTCTTTTTTTGCGTCCTTGGCGTCCAACTCTTACGAGACGCACTCGCGTTTGCGGTAGCCTGCGGCAAGCCGCTTTGCGTCTACGTTAAAAAAATTGACTTTGGCAAACAGTTTTAGCCTTAACTGAACTGTATTGGTTTTTAAGGCAAGACTGTTTCAGTTTTCGATGATTCTAGCGCTCTGTCCTATTAATTTTGATCGGTGAGTTAGTTTTGAAATTTAAGACAACTAGTTCCCAGTTCAACGCAAACAACGAATCGCTTCTAATAGACCTCTAGCTTTATTCAGCGTCTCTTCGTATTCTTTCTCTGGCTCAGAATCAGCTACTAAGCCTGCACCCGCTTGAACGCTCACCGTATTATTATGCACTACCATTGTGCGAATAGCGATCGCAGTATTTAATTGTCCTTCAAAATCGTAATATCCATACACGCCGGAATAAACACCCCGGCGAGTAGACTCTAACTCGTGAATAATTTCCATCGCCTTAATCTTGGGTGCGCCGCTTACCGTACCTGCTGGGAAGGAAGCTTTCAGTAAATCCCATGCTGTTTTACCAAATGCTAATTTACCCACAACATTGCTAACAATATGCATCACATGGGAGTAGCGCTCAACTACCATTAATTCATCAACTTTGACGCTACCACTTTGACAAACACGCCCCAAATCATTCCGCCCTAAATCCACAAGCATTACGTGTTCGGCAATTTCCTTGGGGTCTTGGAGTAAATCCTCAGCGAAGGCTGCATCTTCCTTGGTAGTTTTACCCCGTGGACGCGTCCCAGCAATTGGTCGTACCGTTGCTATAACTCCACCATCACAATCTGTTTCGGCTTTCACCATCACTTCCGGACTGGAACCGATGATTTGCCAATCTTGGAAGTTAAAGTAAGCCATGTAAGGCGAAGGATTTATCTGACGTAGGGAGCGGTAAAGGGCGAAGGGGTCACCTGTGTATGTTGTTGAAAGTCGCTGGGAAATTACGACTTGGAAAATATCACCTGCTTTAATGTAATCTTTGGCCTTTTGGACACGGGCACAAAAATCAGGGCGGGTAAAGTTACTGGTATATTCCTCTGCTCCCCTGCTCCCCTGCTCCTCTGCTCCTCTGCTCCCTGGCGGTTTCCATTCCAATCTGGTTTTTTGTGGCGATAGGGGTAAAGATAGCTTGTCGAGCATTTGGGTCACACGATCGCCAGCTTGTTGATATGCCTCTTTGAAATCTACATTTGGGTCACGTAAATCAGCATAAGCGATCGCCCAAATTTTCCGCTTCACTTGGTCAAAAATCAATAGGTGGTCTACCTGCATCCACAACCCATCAGGGATATTTCGCTCATCTTCTGGATAAATGGGCACACGCGGCTCAATCCACTTAATCAATTCATAGCCCCAGAACCCAAACAAACCGCCAATTCCTGGTGGTAGCTCTGGTAACTTCACTGGGTGATAAGGTGCTAAACATTCGGCTAAAGCTGTAAAAGGGTCGCCTGCAAAAACGACCTGGGAACCATCGCGGTTTTTCTGAGTGGTGCGATCGCCCCTTGCTTCCAAAACCCACACCGGATTGCAGCCCACTAAACTATAGCGCCCCAGCTTTTCCCCGCCTTCTATAGATTCCAACAAAAAGCTATAGCGCTGACCTGCGCAGACTTTATACCAAGCAGATACGGGCGTATCTAAGTCAGCTACCCACTCTTGATACACCGGGACGAAGTTGCCTTGTAGAGCTAGCTGAGAAAATTCGGAGAAATTGGGGAATACCATAAATTCCTTCGGGCATGGAGTCTGGGGCATGGAGTCTAGGGCATCCCTTCTGGTGCGATCGCACTCGCGTTCGCGCTTGGTGAGCGTAGTCGAAGTGCAGCCCAAGAAGAGAAGGGCAGGGCAAGTGGGTCTGGGGTATGGAGAATTGGGCAGAAGAGGCAGAGGGAAGAGTGCAGAGGAGAGGAATTTTCCCCCTGCTACCTCATCTCCCTCATCTCCCTCATCTCCCTCATTTCCCCAGTCCCCAATTCCCAGTCCCCAATCCCCAGTCCCTAGTCCCTATGCGTCGTGGGTAGCTTTACCACTGAACTTGAGTTGTACTGGATTGGGGTTTTGCCCAATGCCGCGTGGGACATAACGCACTTTTTCACGACCTTCATTCACCTTTTCGGGGAAGACACCATCGGCTGGGTGAATTAAGGTAGTTTCTCCGTTGGGTAAAATCCGGTAAATTTTGTAGTCTGTGATTTTGAGTTTCCGGAGTTGCTGACCGCCCAAAGCGATGCCATATTCTTTACGAGCTATATACAGCAGGTTTTCGCCTTTTTGCATAGTAGCAGCACCACCTGTAGGCAGTTCAAATACTTGCTCTTTCGGGCTAGTCCAAGTGATAGCGTACTTTTCTTCCACTTCTGCTTTCCTGAGCAAGCCACCGGTGCTGCCAGCAAATAGTGGGGTTTTTCCAGAGAGTGTTTCTGCCATAAAGATGATTCTCTCAACGTTTTTAGGGAATCCTAACACCGCAACCACGATCATATTGCGATCGCGTCATAGACTGTAACAGTTTTTAGTCATTTGTCATTTGTCATTTGTCCTTTGTCCTTTGTCATTTGTCATTTGTACTGCCCCAATGCCCAAAACTTATCTAGTCTTGACTTTTGTCCGCTTTTCCTCTTGGCTATTCTGAACAATGGGGATGGTGAAGTGAAACTGACTACCTTGGTCTTTGCCAGTTGACTCTGCCCAAATTTCCCCACCCCAGCCATTAACAATTTGACGGCAAATTGCTAAACCAAGTCCAGTCCCGCCAGTGGTGCGGCGCAGCGCTCCCTCTTCTTGATAGAAGCGGTCAAAAACTATTTCTAAACGATTCGGTTCAATGCCGCGTCCAGTGTCAGCTACAGTCACCTCGACCATTTGGCGGCTGTTGTAAATCGCTTTAATGGTGATTTCTCCTTGGGGTGGCGTAAATTTAAAAGCATTGTCCATCAGTTTTGCCAGTACTTCTACTAGCCAATCACCGTCAGCTCTAACCAGAGGTAGGTTTTCGGCAATTTGCGTCTTGATTTGGGGCGGTTTTTCCGTTGAGGAACGTGTACGATTTCGGCTGAGTGCTAAATCCACACATTCTTGTAAGGTGAGGGATTCTGGATGCCATTCCACCCGACCACTTTCCAAGTTGGAAAGTGTGAGGAAATCTTGTACCAGTTTTCGCATCCGCTCTGAGTCAGAAAGAGCAGTGTTGAGCATGATTTGCTGCAACTCCAAGGGCATATCCGGCTCACTAGCAAGACTTTCCAGGCACACTTGAATGGTGGATAGGGGGGTACGCAGTTCATGTCCGGTGATGGCTATAAGGTTGCTGCGGGTGCGGTCTAGGGCTTCTAGCTGCTGGTTAAGTTCTTCTAGGTTAGCGTAAGCTTCGGCTTGGATCAGAGCTGCTCCAACTTGGGTAGCGATCGCTTCTACCAGATCCAATTCCCCAGGTTGGCATTCATGGGGTGGCATCCGGCAATAGTGTAACTCTACAATGCCCAATAATCGCCCCTGATAAAACACTGGTTCCATCAGCCAAGAACGAATGGCAAACTTTTTGGCGATCAAGGAAAGTCCTCGTGAATTGGTAACACGAGGGTCACTGAGCGTATCGCTCACACAAACACCTTCACCTTGTTGCACTATCTCCCGAAATAGAGAATTTTTTTCTAACTGCCAGGTTTGACCACTAACAGATAAAACACCAGGGGTCAAAAACTCGTGTTCAATTATGGCTTGGCTATCTGTGGCTTGAGCGCGGTAAATTAAACAGCGACAAGCTTCTAGGTGTTGCCCTAATTCTTGTGCCGCCACCTGGAGAACTTCATGAGGATCGAGCGATCGCCGAATAGCAGTGCTAATTGAGTTGACTAATCGTTCTTTTCGTGCTTGGGCCGTAATGGAACGGTAGGCTTTGTGCAATTTGTACTGACTAGCTTGCAAATAAGTTACTAAGCGCTGCACAAAAGGATCTGTATCAATGTCACAAGCATATTCGTTGACCTGTTCTGCTCCAGAGTGGTTTCGCAGTTGCCCAATGCCAAACCTCTGACGTGCCTCCTCAATTTTACTTGCTAGTTCTGGTCTGTAAACCAAAATCCGATCTAACAGCAATTCAGCTGCTTTCAGGCTAACTCCCCTTTCCGATGTCCAAATTCCCTCAAATCTTCGCGCTGTGTCTATATCAAGATTCGGGCTTAGTTCGGGTAGTTGCTTGTTTTTGGCAATGGAACCAAGGTTTTCCCGGCAAACCAGACAAGTAGCATAATTGTCAGCAATCACTACCAAATGCCACTCTTGACTTAAGCCATCCGTTGGCTCAAAAGCGACCTTTTCGTAGTGTTCCGAACTGTTAATGAAATCCGTTTCTGGAGCAGACAATACGTATATTTGGTTACTCCGCAAAGCAAGTCGCTGGTAGCGATGAGCTTCTTGGCGGTAGAATCGCTCTCGCTGAAAACTAGCAATTACAAGGGGTTGGACTAAAGTCGCAGCCAAAACTTGATCTTCCATCGCGTGGGAGAGCGCCGTTAATGAAGCCTTAAAATATAGCTGGGGCCGCAAGTAGGGTAGGGACTTTAGCAGATCACTCAGCACAGAAGTCGAAATGCTCATGAATTATTGTTAAACGCTCAACCTCGACAAAATCCGCGTCACAGCTGCATTGTACAAATTTCAAGGGACTCTCAAGTTAAATAGATAGTTGCAATATGTAAAGAACGCTAAAAAGCATTTTCTGCCAAAGCAATCGCAACACTTTGTTACTAACTAGGAGGAGTGCGTGCAGTTTCATTTACAAAATTTAACGAATCGCACTCCCCATCTTCAAGGTACTCCTACACTGTAGCTTTCATACTAGGGAACGGATCTGAAGTCTTAGTTTGAGTAAAGGTTGCACACGACATTAACTCAAGTTTTTTTATCCATTGGCTGGCATTATGATGTTTCAACTAATAGGCTACTACGCCCAATATACATTCTCGACTACCTTTGTTATCACTGTTATAGCGTTTCCTAATCACATGAGGTACATCGAAAGCCCCTTCTTCGCTTGCTCTTAGGGGGTTGGGGGTGGGGTTCTTGTACCGCACTGAATTGAGAACCGCTATAAGCTAAACCACATCTAGTTTGCATAATTTGAAATTGTATATTTCTTGTGGGGTGGGCGTCTCGCCATTGGTGTCGACTTAAGCTTGTTTAGCTTCATTGTTGGCTTCATCACCCCCTTGGGAATCAATTCCCAAGCTAATAGCTCAAGTCTACTGAAGTAGACTAAAGATTGTTGAGGAATTTAGTCATCTTTTAGATGACTTCAGCTATTAGCAAGGAACTTCAGTTCCTTGCAAGACAGCAGTTTTACGTTAAGTTGACACCAATAGCGTCTCGCCCGCCCAAGATATGCAAGGTTATTTGTGGAACAACTTAGTTTGTTGCTTGGCGATCGCAGTCTTAGAAAAACCTGAAATCCACCATCCTAAACTAGTGGCGTGGCAAGGCTAAAATGTTGCAATAAATTTTCTTGTAGTGTGGGCCGAAAAGCCCGCACCGGACGGGCTAGACGCCCATCCCACAAGAGTCAAGCTAATGCACTATTTTAAGCTTGCCACGCCACTAGGGTGTTAAACTAGCGATCGCCTCTTGAAATTTTCGCCAGATAAAACCACCAAAGGAATTAGCTGTTGACACACGAGAAGATTCTGGTTGACTGGAAGGTTGGTCTGGACAGGTTTGATTATAGGGTTGATCGTTAAAAGCTTGTTGCCACTCTTGCAAAGTTAAGTTGCGTCCTGCTGTCCGACAAGCGATATTGAGCAAGTCATCATTATTGAAATACACTCGCCACAAACGAGCATCACTACTACCACTGAGGAGCCAACGACTATCGGGGCTAAAGGCTAAAGGCCCAACACCAGCGTCATGTCCACGTAGCACAATGGGTGCAGCGGTGATATCCGTGGGATTCCACAAGCGGATAGTATGGTCTTCACTGGAGGTTGCTAGCCATTGGCTATCGGGGCTGAATTCTAGACCAAAAACACGTCCGCGATGTCCAGCCAGCAGATCCGGTTTTTTGGCAAGATTATTCATCTCCTGTAACTTAACTTGATAATTCCAAGAGCCAGCAGCTAACCATTGACCATCTGGACTGAAGGCAACTTGAGAAACGCGATCAACTGGATTAAACTCAATAGTCTTTGCACTTGCTGAGGGATTACTAGCAGTAATATCCCACAGTATGGCTTTACCATCCCAACCTGCTGTTGCTACCCAACGATTATTAGGACTGATATCAACATCATGAATAATATCCTGGTGTCCCTTCAGAATTATTGGGTGAGCCGAGGGATCAGGAACTGTCATATCCCACACGAGAGCAAATACATCTTCTACAGTGTGAAGATTATCACCACTACCACTAACTAAGCGTTTGCCATCACGACTGAACGCTAGACTTCTAATTGCAGATCGATGTCCTCGCAAAATTCGGGAATTGGCGCTAGGGTCGGCTGCTGTTAAATCCCAGAGACGAATGGTGGTATCCCAACTACCTGTCGCCAACCAATGACTGTCTGGGCTAATTGCTATGCTGTGAATCCATTGAGTGTGTCCTCGTAAAACTCGTGAATTGAGATTTGGATGGGCAGAAGTCATATCCCACAATTGAGCAGTCTGATCGTCACTTGCTGAAACTAACCAGTGTCCATTAGCACTAAATGCTAGACTTCTTATGTAATCTTTGTGTCCAACTAGCAAGATGGGCGATCGCAGCAGATCGGTGGTGTTCCACAGTCGGATAATGTTATCGCCGCCAGCACTTGCTATCCATTTGCGATCGGGGCTAATTGCATTTGCCAATACCCCATCTTGAATACCCGACAAAACAATTGGGTCATTCAAAACATTAGGAACTTTCCATAATCGGGCTTGAGTATCTTCGCTAGCAGTTGCTAACCATTGCCCCTTTCCATCGAAAGTGAGGGTATTGACCCATCCTTCATGTCCTTGAAGAACGATAGATGATGTCAACGGATCAGTGATATCCCACAACCTAGCTGTTCCGTCTTGACTGGCTGTTGCTAACCGCTTTCCATCAGGGCTGAAATTTACTCCAACAATAGCAGCGCTATGTCCCCGCAAAATAAAGCGACAAACCGAATGATTTGTGTCAGTCTCACAGTTTGGGGATTTGGGCTGCGAAGAATCTAAACTCCGCATATCCCACAACTTTAAGTTACCGCTACCTGTTGCTAACCAACGACTATCAGGGCTAAAGGCAATGGAATGAATCCACCCATTATTTATACCTATGATCGTGGCTGGGGTGGTAGCTAAGTTTTTAGCCGTTAAATCCCAAACTTGAACAGAGTATGATATTGCGGCTGCTAGTCGTTTTTCATCAGGACTGAAAGTGAGTCCCAAAATATTGTTTTCAGTATATTCTTTAGCTTTCAGAATAATCGGTCTTGTAGACTGGCTAATTGCTTGCATTTTCCACAGTCGTGGGTTGATGCTGTCCTGTTCACCTGTAGCAAGCCATTGTCCAGAAGAGCTGAAAATAACTTGCCGCACTGAGGAGGAATGTTCCCGCAATACAATCTGTCTGGAACCAAAAATATTGTTTGTTAGATCCCATAGTCTGACAGTAGTATCTTGACTCGCTGTTGCTAGCCACTTGCTGTCAGGACTGAAGGATAATGCGTTAATGGTTGCTGTATGTCCTTGCAGGACTAAAGGGGTAATGGTGGGGTTGGGTTTTGTGAGATTCCAAAGTTGAATCTTGGTATTTTTACCGATCGCCGCTAACCATTTTCCATCGGGACTAATAGCAACAGTTTTTACCTCACCTATACTTCCCTGTAAAACAATCGCAGGTTTATCAGGATTGAGCTTATCCCATAAACGCACCGTTCCATCTTTGCTTCCTGTCGCCAACCAATTTCCTTTTGAGCTAAAGGCCACACCAACCACTGGTTTTTCATGCCCAATCAACGGAGTACCGCCAATTTCATCTAGCAATCCACGTAATAATGCAAAATTCTCTATCGGAGGGAAAGCACCAGTTTTTACAGATTCAACTCCTAGAAGCAGACTGCGCTGAGGCAAAACATCTCGTAAAGCTAGAGCTTGTGATGACAACCCTCTTGCAATTGCTGCCTTTGCTTGCTGCTGGGCTATGACTGTCTGTTTCTGAGCAATTTGGCGTTGTTGTGCTTCCGCTTTTTGGGCTGTTTCTGCCTGTTGTCGGCGTTGTTCGGCAACTTTTCTAGCTTCTATTGCAATTTGGCGTTGTTCTGCTTCGGTTTTTTGGGCTGTTTCTGCCTGTTGTCGGCGTTGTTCGACAATTTTTTTGGCATCTACTGCAATCTTGCGTTGTCGTGCTGTCTCCTGCAAAGCCAACAAAGTTTTCCGACGTTCCTCCTTTGCCCTCTTAGCATAATCCGTAGCTGCTTTGGCGTGTTTTAATGCTATATTACGTTGTTTGTTTGCATCTCGCCGTTGCTGTTGTGCAAAATCTGTCTGCTTTTCAGCATTCTTAGCGCTCTGCTCCGCTTTCTGGCGTTGTAAATTAGCTTCTTGGCGTTGAAATTCTGCATAAGTTGCGATCGCCGCCATAGCAATTGAAAAGACAAATAAGCTTATAATCAGAGGCATCGCGGGTTTCAAGCGTTGCCACAAGCTTTTAGGTAAATGTTTCTGAATCCAGCGTAAATTGAAAGCCTCACGATAAATTCGGTTCCGTACTAGCAGCTGTGCGTTTTCTCGTCGCACAACTCCAGATAGCTTGAGGTGAGACTTGACTAATGATTGTTCCTCGTCAATTACTGGAGATTTACCTCGGTAGATGTGACGATAAGTGTCGAGTATTTCTTGTTGAAACGGATGTGGTGCCCGTTTTGTCAGCATATCCCGCACGAATTGTAAGTTATTGTCTTGCTCGCTAGCAGTACCCAGGAACGTGCTGCCCACAACGCGATCAACCTCGGCTTCCGACCAATTGGCTTGATGGCGATCGGCGAGAATGCGACAAAGACGCTGACTTAAATACGGGTGTCCACCTGTCCACTTCAAAACCCATCGCAACACATTTTGTCCAGTCTCAATGGGTAATCCTAAGCCTTCTGCTAGGGGTTGCGCTTCCTCGAAGGTAAAATCTGTCAAATCTACCCGTTGTCCGATATTGAAGGGTGTACGCTTCGGATCGCGGATTAAATCGCCTGGTGTGGCAACACCAATCAAAACAAAAGAAAGACGACGGAATTCGGGATTTGTGGCCCGGGCGACGTGAAAATAACGAATCGTTGCGTAAAAATCATCAGTGAAATCTAGGCTGAGGGTGGTGTCAATTTCATCAACAAAAATTACTACTGGTGCTGCGACTTCAACCAGCAACACATTCTGAAAAAACAGATTTAGCCTCTGGGTGACGCCCAGATGACTATGAACCTGCCACCACTCGTTAATATTCGTATCTAGTAATAGTTGATTTGCAATTTCATAGAGCAACCCTTTATACCATTCTTCAGCAGTTAAGTTGACACCTAAATTTCCACTGATATCGATAATTACACATTGCACACCTTCCTCAATCAACTGTTCTGCTGTCCGAATCATCAGGCTGGACTTTCCCAACTGGCGGGGTGTGAGGACGTATGCAAAGGTTGCAGCACGACACAGTGCTAGTAGTTCTGCATCTGCCTGTCGGGGAATATATAATCCCCGTTCATTTGCCTGGACAGTACCGCCAACGGTGTAAATAGTGGGTTCAGCCATGCAAATGCTCCCGGAAGTAGTCGGCATAAAGTTGACAGCGCGGCACAACTATCTGACCTTCACGCCGGACTAAACCAGCTGCACTCAATAATCGCGCAATCCGCTCATCTGGACAGGTATTGTTGCGAATTGCTTGGAGAAATCCTTGCACTAGGTCTTTTTTCTCGTAGATGCGGAATAGATGATAGCGGAGGTGATCGCCGAAGGGGCCACGATCGCTAATTGCTTGAGCAAACAGTTCTTCTGGCGAAATCTGCTGGCTAGCAACTAAATACAGCGATCGCCGCACTAAATAAGGATGACCATGCAATAATGCCATCAGTTGGCTTGCTTGCAACCGCGTCAAGGGTAAACCATGCCTGTGATTCAAGTCAGCAACTTGTTCTGGTGTAAAGTCGTCAAGTAGCAGAACTTCGCCAACATTGAAGGGCGATTGATTCAGGTTGGCAATCAGATGATAGGGTTCAGTAGCAGTTACCAGCGCCAGGTCAAATTGTTTCCAGATCCGCTTCGTCGGTAAAGCGCGGTTATTGTGCCAACTGCGTAACATCCCAAAAAAGTCGGAACGAAATTCAGTATCAAACATCCGATCTACTTCATCCATTGCCAGAACCAAGGAACCACTGACTTCTTTAAGCAAATAGGATTCCATATAGCGGTTGCAACGCTGATTGTTACCTGCACCTTGTTGCCAGAATTCTTCAGTTCGATCAGGTATTCCCAGTTGTTCGGTTAAAACTGTGCAAAATTGCCGATAAAAAATGTCTGCATTAGTGAGAGTATTTTGGTCAAATAATTGAAAATCTAAGAATGCCACCTGTTTACCGACTTTCATCGCCGCATCAATCACCCGGATCAGCAACGAACTTTTGCCCATTTGCCGCGGCCCCTTGATTGTCAAAGTGACTCCTCGTTGCTCGATTGTGGCGATCGCCGTCGCATCCTGGGGGCGCTCAATGTAAAATTGAGATTCTGAGTCCATTGTCCCTTCTGGCATCTCCAGAAGTACTGGTTGAGCAGAGGGAGACGGGCGCGGTAAAGATGGTTGTGGAGAAATTTGCAGCAAGTCGGCTTTGGATTGTTCTGTACTAATGGAAAGAGTACCATCTGCGTAGACGCAAAGCGGCTTGTCGTCAGACATCGCCCGTCTTAACTCTTCAATCAAGTCGGCTGTGTCTTCATTTCTTGACCACAATGCCCAGTTGATGCCGTTGAGATAAACACTCAATGGATACTGAAACGGTTCTCGATAGTCCAGACGTACTGGCAAAATTAGGGGATGTCCTCCCTGCTCTTTTGCCAGACTATATGCTGTGGCAATCTCGGCTTCCACCATCTCGCTGTGAACAGCTCGTTCTGAGAGAAAAACAATCAAAAAATCTGCCCGACGCAATTCAGCTTCAATCCTTTGGGCCCAAGGCGTACCCACCAGCATCGCTTGATCGATAAATACTTGATATTGTTGACTGAGTGCTTGAAAGACTTGTAGCGCTACTGTTTCATCAGGTTCGGCGTTGCGTTTGTAGCTGATGAAAATGCGACTTGGCGGCGTTGTCAGCACTTTTTCCAGGGATGAAGCTCGTTTTTTGAGTATTGGTGTTGCTGACTCTGGAATACTTTCTAAATCCATCGCAATACAACCCGATTCAAAGGCATCTTCTAGCGATCGCCCAGCACCCAATCCATCATAAAAGCCAACGGCAAATTTAATTGCAGCGCGATCGCCAATTGCCTGGTTCATCCCAACGACATAATCAATATGTTGACAAATTGCTTCTGCTTGTACCTCGCTATAGCAAGCGTTTAATAATACACACTCAACTTTGTTTTGGAAAAGCTTGAACAACCGCGCCAAAGATTGAGCGCTAACTAGTTGCATCTTTCCCGCGCTGTCTTCCAGAATTAATCCTTGAGTACCTGCCCCATGTCCCGAAAAATGGACAATTTGCGGCTCATAGTCCAACAATGCCCGTCGCAAATCATCAGGGCGTACCGCCCACCGCGAGATAATTTCAAACTGATCTCTTTTGCGTGCCCGTTCTAAGCCTATTTGAATTTCTCGTACTTCTTCATTTAGGCGTAAATTATCCGTGTCTTTGGGATTAGCTGTGAGAATCAGAATCTTTTTCACAGGGCTATACTCAGGGTATGATGTACAGAGGATTTATTTTACATATTCACATACGGAGAAGGAAATTGATCGTATTTTCCCATAATTAGTTAATTAAATATCATAAATTTGTCTAATCAAAGACCAAAGATATTCAAGACAAAATCCTATAATAACTTAGGGAACAAATGCTGTCTTTACCCAACCAAAACTAGGAATTTCGCGTTTTTGCTGAGTAGACTATATGCCTTGTATGTTGAAAAAGTTCAACAACTAAGGAATTATCTCAAAATTATCAGTTTTCAGTATTGAGTTTAGACTTATACAATATAAATTTATCAATATTTACTTACATGAATTTGAGGGCTGCTATTTTATCAGCAGTACGTAAGAATTATTTTGGCTAGAATGGCTCAAACAAGTTTTAGAAAGAGTCTTTTTTTCTGCAAGTTGTGAGGATTAAAGATCTCTACTTCAAAGACCACAAAAATATAGACCTGTACACGGAACTTGGACTAATGACACCGGATACGCTAATAACCCAGGAAAAAATTTTTTTGGATGGAAAAACTTTTATTCCTGCTGAACAATTACCAATACCGGAGTGGCCTTGTGTTGTGAGTCAAAGACCACAACCGACACTGACGGTTAAAGATGATGATTTATTTTTTGTGACAGATACTATCGGGAACATTTCTGGCTGTTCCCTCAACGATGGCAATCCCAGCATGGGACTGTTTTGTTGTGATACGAGATTTCTTAATCGCTTGGAGTTGCAAATAGAAGGGCGATCGCCTGTACTCCTCAGTAGTACTGCCGAAAAAGGGTTTTCACTCTCAGTTTTGTGTACCAACCCCAGAATTGACGAACGTCTGAAAGCCGAGACTGTCGGAATTCGCCGAGAAATTGTGCTGAATGGAGCATTATTTGAAGAAATAGAAGTATCCAACTACAGCACAACCACTGTCAATTTTGAACTAAGCATCAGCTTTGATGCGGATTTTCTTGATTTATTTGAAGTCCGGGGCTATGACAGAGAAAAACGAGGTAGGCTTTTACGCCTAGTAGAACCGGCAGATGAGGAAGGAACATTTTCTCTCATCGATGGGATTTCACCAGTACCGAAAGAGCCACAAGCCTCAAGGGAAGAATCCCTAACACTCGCCTATCAAGGCCTGGATGGCTCGGTGATGGAATCCCGTATTTTATTCCAGCATCGGCAACCAGACTCTTTCAAAGGTTACACTGCGGTTTGGCAGCTAGAGTTGGCTTCTCACGAAACTCAAAAGCTGGGCTACCGGGTAAATATGTTGAAAAACAACCAGTCCAGTTCAACTGTGAGCGCCGCCATTACTTTAGGACAGGCGAAAGCGGCTGAGTTGATGGAGGAGCAAAACTGGGTACAACAAATTACCCGCATTAGCTCAGATAAGAGTACCTTCAATCGGGTGATTGAGCGGGCTGAACAAGATATGTATTTGTTGCGCCAATCTTTTGGGAAGCATAAGACTGTTTCCGCCGGAGTGCCGTGGTTTTCCACACTATTTGGGCGAGATTCACTGATTACAGCTTCTCAAACCCTGATGTTAAACTCGCAAATCGCTAAAGAAACCCTGATATTACTTGCGACATACCAAGGTAAAATCGACGACGAATGGCGCGAAGAAGAACCGGGTAAAATTTTGCACGAGTTACGTTTGGGAGAAATGGCTCGTTGTCAAGAAATTCCCCATACACCCTACTACGGTACTGTTGATGCCACTCCCCTCTGGCTGATGCTCTATGCTGAACATTATGCTTGGACTCACGATCAAGAACTCCTAGAGCTACTTTGGCCTAATGCTCTAGCAGCAATGGAGTGGATTGATCGCAATATCAAACAAACCAGTTACCTTAGTTACTTCCGTAAATCTAAACGCGGTCTTGTTAACCAAGGTTGGAAAGATTCTGGCGATTGTATTGTAGACCACAAGGGAGAACTAGCCAATGGCCCAATTGCCCTGTGTGAGGTGCAAGCTTACGTCTACGCTGCAAAAATACGCCTAGCAGAAATAGCTAGGATGAAGAAGCGGCTTGATTTGGCAGATCGTTGGCAAGAAGAAGCGAGAAATCTTAAGGTTCGTTTTAATCGAGATTTTTGGGCAGAAGACCAGGATTTCTGCGCTTTAGCTTTGGATGGAGATGGCAAGCCAGTAGACAGTATTACCTCAAATCCTGGTCATTGTCTGCATTTGGGTCTGTTCACACACGAAAGAGCCTATAGTGTTGCAGAACGCTTGCGGGCACCAGATATGTTTAATGGTTGGGGCATTCGTACCCTGAGTAGTTTGTCACCCGCTTACAATCCGATGGGCTATCACATTGGTTCGGTTTGGCCCCATGATAATGCTCTGATTGCAATGGGATTGCGATCGCTCGGTCTAATCGATCAAGCCCTGGAACTCTTCCAAGGTTTATTCGACATGACTAGTCAGCAGCCCTACCAACGTCCTCCAGAACTTTTCTGCGGCTACGAACGGAACGGTGATAATGCCCCTGTGCAGTATCCAGTTGCCTGTACTCCCCAAGCTTGGGCTACTGGTAGTATCTTCCAACTACTGCAAATGATGGTCAACTTGGTACCTGACGCTCAAAATAACTGCTTGCGAATCATCGACCCCGCTTTGCCAGAATCGATTAATCGCCTGTCATTTCATAATTTGCGAGTCGGCCCCACCATCCTCGATTTAGAATTCGAGCGTTCTGGGACTACGACTGCTTGTCGCGTTGCAAAAAAACGGGGCAATTTGCGGGTAGTTATCGAAGCTTAAACCAGTTATAAGTTAGGAGTTAGAAGTTTTGAATCGTAACTTCTAACTTATAAATAACTATAAATTAAGTAGAACGGCGTAAATAATTAAAGGTTTGTAATAAGGACTTTAGTCCTCATTTGAGGGCTGAAGCCCTCACTACAAACTAATACCAAGATTTTTTACATTACTTAACCTAGTTTGATTTATTCTCACCGACTTACTTATTCTTTTTCAGTAGTTGAATAACTTATATATATTTAACAGGTCGCAGCAATTTCTCTCCATCCTTCTTAAAAGTAGGGACGAATTTCTGCTACCGTTATTGACGATTGGAAAGAATCCCAGTTCCCAATGCCAGGAATAGGGCGGGTGAAATCCCCATTCTTAATTCCTCCCAGTCCCCTTTAATTTATTTGTTATGTAAAAAATCATTCATCAAATTTAACAAAAAAGAGCTTTACAACTCATTGGTTGACATAGTACTTTTAAATACAAAGCATAAATAAAAAGTAGCAATTTTAATAAGATAAATAAAGTAATTGTAAAGAGGTAAAGAGTAAAAGATACTTTGTTACAAGGTTTTCAATTATAAAAACCTTGTGACACGAAATTAATTTATTTCTGCGGCAATGCAAGAATTTTTATAAATTTACATTATTAATTAATACCAAAAAGAAAGTTTGGATAAAACTATCTGTGTAGATATAGCTGTTATCGATTGGATGAGAACACCAAAGTCCTTACTGTAAAATCATTTCAGGAAAGTTTTTGTATCTCACTCAACTGCACACCGCTATATACTTTTACATACGCACACAACAAATAAACATTTTAATCAACTTTCATTCAAGATAAATGAATTTAGCAAAGACAGATTCTATGTTTGAAAAATTTGAAAATCGTGACTACACTTTGATTATCGATAAGAGCTTCAGCATGGCAGACCCTGCAAATGGAGGATTTGATGGTGGTAAAAGTCGCTGGGAAGTCATGCGAGAATCTACACAAGCTCTTGCTCGTGAATGTCAACAATACGACCCAGATGGAATAATTGTCTACACTTTTTCTGGTAAGTTTAAGCGTTATGAAAATGTGACTGTAAATACTGTAAGGCAAATATTTCAGGAAAACAGACCTGGTGGTACTACAGACTTAGCAGGAGTCTTAGAAGACGCTTTTAATAATTACTTTCAAAGAAAAGCAAACAACAAGTTAAAAGAAAACGGTGAAATTATATTAGTTGTAACCGATGGAGAACCAGATGATAGAAGATCGGTAGTAAAAATAATTGTAGATGCTACAAAAAAACTAGATAAGCCAGAAGAACTGCGTATTTGTTTTATACAAGTAGGAGATGATTCTGATGCAACCAAGTTTCTTAAATCTTTAGATGATGATTTAAAAGGTAAAGCAGAAGCAAAATTCGATATTGTAGCTACAGTGACTGTAGAAGATATAAATCAAGAAAATATATCTATAGAAGAAGTATTATTAAACGCAATTATTTTTACTACCGAGATCGG
>NZ_JAIVFV010000104.1 GCF_020829445.1 Nostoc sp. CHAB 5836 | reverse complement strand
TAGCAGCTATTTTTTTTCAACTGCTGGAAACGTTGCTGCTGACACTATAGAACGGTATATCAATGATCCTCATCATGGTTGATAATATTGGAGGCGAATAAATTCGCACGAGTCGGATTTCCCCCGCCCTCTGAAGAGACGCGGCTCCCATCCTTCCCGCTATCCTCTGGTGGTGTTGCCATTGCCAAATAAGACTGTGGTGATTTCGTAGCGGTTCGATAAATTACAGCGATTTTCAGGTAAATAGACCACACGGTAGGGGCGCAAGGACTTGCCCATTGGTGTCAACTTCAGTCATCAAGCTCATTCCACAGTAAGTAGGTCGGCGTAATTAAAGCTAACTGGCTAAGGCTGTCATTTGTCATTTGTCCTTCGTCATTTACAAGGGTTTTAAGCCTATTTACGTTTCGTAACATATTTAGGTTTTTTCGCGCCAACTTACTTAGACATCTGGTGAAATTAAATATGCGTTACCCAGAACCCTTGTAGAGACGTAGCACTGCTACGTCAAAACAATTCTTACCAGATGTCTAGTCATTTTATCCCTCCCCGTGAACGACAAGGGGAGGTTTTGGCTTTAGACAAAACCGGGGTGGGGTGACGCGGATCGTGATGGCAAGTAAAATCTTAAGGATTTGACTCGTCAAGGTGTTCTGCTAAAGAACTATATAAATTAATGACGTGACTGTCAGCCAAGCTGTAATAAACATTTCGCCCTTCTCGGCGATAGCTGACTAAACGCATAGCTTTCAATAATCGCAGCTGATGACAAACGGCTGATTCACTCATTTTCGTCAGCGCTGCTAAATCGCAAACACACAATTCTTGGTTTGCTAAACCAGATAGTAGACGCAGACGGTTCGGATCTGCTAGCACCCCAAAGAGTTCTGCCATTTGCTGCGCTTTATCTGTTGGTAAGATTTGTGACTGAGTTAAGCGGACATTATTTAGATGTATCAGATGGGTATCACAGGTGGGCGCGGTGTCAGCACTTTGTAGTAGCTCGTTTTCTGACTTGGAAGTTCGCTCAACTTTGGGAACCAAAGCAGGTAACTTCTCTTTTAAGGTGCGCTTGTTCATCTCTTTTTTAGCTGGCGGCAATGGTAATCAATCTCAATATTAACTAAAAATGTACTTGTTGAACAGTTGAGCAGTTGTTCAATTGTTGTATTAGAATATTGGCAGTTAACTTTGTAGCGTGTTTTGTCAAGCTGTCATGACTCAAACTCCCTCGATTAAAACTCAAGCTTTGCAGGTTGGTGGTATGGACTGCGGAAGCTGCGCTAAGACAATTGAAGTCAGCTTGCAGCAGTTACGCGGTGTGATGGAAGCATCTGTGAGTTTTGCGACAGAAAAAGTCAAAGTATCCTACGACCCACAGATAGTCAGTGAGAAGACAATTTTTGATCAGATCAAAGCTTTGGGTTATACAGTAGTTGAGCAAAGTCATGAAGCAGCTACACATCACAGTCATTCCTGCTTTTGTGACCACCACCATCACGTTGATGCGGCTTCTACTCAAAACCTACAAGCTAAAATTGGCGGCATGGATTGCGGCGGTTGTGCTAAGACAGTTGAGGTTGGTTTGCAGCAGATACCAGGCGTTTTGGAGGTATCAGTCAGTTTTGCAACCCAAAGAGCGGAAATATCTTATGACCCCCAGCAAGTCAATGAAGCGGCGATTTTTGACCGGATTAAAAGTTTGGGTTATACAGTTGAGCAGAGTGATGAAGCTTCCACAAATCACGAACACCAACACCAACATCCTCATCCAGTCCGCCAGCAGACTCAAAATACCGACCCAACAAACTGGAAATTCTGGATTCACAACCGCCGAGGATTGAGTGTAATTTTAGCAGGAGTAGGTTTAGTTCTGGGTTTAATAACTCAGTATTTAGCACTACCCATTTGGATTGTACGAGCTTTTTATGGCATTGGCATCATCGTAGCCGGATTTCCCATTGCACGAGCCGGTTTGATGGAGTTACGCCTACGCCGCGCCGATATGAATTTGCTGATGACGATTTCGGTGATTGGCGCGGTGATTTTAGGGGACTGGTTTGAAGCTGCATTGGTAATTTTTCTATTTTCCTTGGGAACGACGCTGCAAATTTTCACCTTTGGTCGTACCCGCAATGCTATCAGTAACCTAATGAATTTGACTCCACCGACTGCAACTATCAGGCGGGGTTCTCAGGAAGTAACAGTGCGCGTCGCAGAAATTCAACTTGGGGAAATTTTGACAATTCGTCCAGGACAGCGTGTTGCTTTAGATGGAGTGGTGGTATCGGGAAATTCCGCAATTGACCAATCGCCAATTACGGGAGAATCTATCCCTAAAGATAAAGAAATAGGCGATCGCGTTTTTGCGGGAACATTAAATCAAACTGGCTTTTTAGAGGTGAAAGTTACACATACTGCTGCTGATACGACGGTGGCAAAAATTGTTCACCTAGTTGAAGTTGCTCAATCAAGCCGCGCACCTTCTCAGCAATGGGTAGATAAGTTTGCCGAAGTTTACACTCCCATTGTAATTTTCAGTGCGATCGCTCTGTCCTTAATTCCACCCTTGGTATTTGCTCAAGCCTTTAATGTTTGGCTTTATCGGGCCCTAGTATTATTAGTAATTGCTTGTCCCTGTGCATTGGTGATTTCTACCCCCGTTTCCATTGTCAGCGCCATTGGTGCAGCCACCCGTCAAGGTGTATTATTCAAAGGTGGTAATAGCTTAGAAACTGCGGGAAAACTCACCAGTCTAGCTTTTGATAAAACGGGAACCCTGACCCAAGGAGAACCTGTAGTGCTACAGGTGAAGGAGTTGGGGGAAGTGAGTGCAACGCAGATATTATTAATCGCCGCCGCTTTGGAACAACAATCTGAACATCCTTTGGCTAGGGCGATAGTTGCAAAAGCCAGGGAGGAAGGAATAGAGTTAGAGAGTCCCCAGAATTTTACAGCTTATCCTGGTAGAGGCATTACCGCAAATTTTGGCGCAATGCAGTATTTTGTGGGAAATAGGCGGTTATTTGTGGATCAAGGTATCAGTTTATCACTGACTGCCCAGTCCCTCTTGAGTGAGATGGAAAATTTGGGACAAACTCCAGTTTTAGTAGGTAATAGCCAGGGTTTATTAGGAGTGATTTCCCTAGCGGATGGCTTGCGCTTGGAGGCTGGGGAAGCTGTGCGATTGTTGAAAAAGCAGGGATTGCAACATCTAGTCATGTTAACAGGCGATCGCACTCAGGTTGCCCAACAAATTGCCCAACAGCTTGATCTTAAAGAGTATAAAGCCGAACTTTTACCAGAAGATAAGCTGCAAATAATTCAACAAATGCGCCGTTCTGGGATTGTGGGCATGGTAGGTGATGGTATAAATGATGCTCCTGCATTGGCAACTGCGGATATCAGCTTTGCGGTGGGTGGGATAGATATGGCCTTGGAAACAGCTGATGTCGTGCTGGTTGGTGGTGATTTGCGAAGACTCGCTACGGCTGTTGATTTGAGTCGCCGTACCCTAGCGGTAATTCAGCAAAATATTGTCTTTTCGTTGGTAACAAAAGCACTGTTTTTACTTTTGGCGACATTCGGATTTGTCGGGTTAGCAGTTGCAGTTTTAGCTGATACCGGAAGTTCTTTGTTGGTAACGGCGAATGGAATGCGGCTGTTTAGAACTAAGAGGATGTTTTAAAAGTCTAATTTATTACTAGCCCTGGCACAGGTGCGGCTACACAAACAAAACCTGCACTTCTCTACGAGACGCTACGCGAACGACAAGCTTAGTGACCACCTACGCAGGTTAAAAACCTTAATTTTTCGTTAGTCCACCAAGGTGGACAACGCTAGTGTAGTAGCGAATTATATTCGCCTAATACTTTTCAAACACCCTCTAAGGGACTTCCAAATAAATAAATATTCAACTATAGCGGTTCTCGCTTGGATGCAATACAGTTTGACCTCTCTCCTAAAAGGAGAGAGGCTTTGAATATTACTCCCCTTCCCTTGCAGGGAAGGGGCTGGGGGTTAGGTTTGTATTCCATGCAATTGAGAACCGCTATATTTATTGTGGGGTGGGCGAGACGCCATTGGTGTTAACAAAAGCCTAGAAATGCCCATCTGTTGGCTTCGTCACCCGCCTTGAACTACGTCACCCGCCTTGAACTTTAGTTCAAGGCTAATAGCTAAAGTCTACTTCAGTAGACTAAAGATTTTTCCGATTATTTAGTCATCTTTTAGATGACTTTCGCTATCAGCAAGGAACTTCAGTTCCCTGCGGGACATAACTTTCACCTTAAGTTGACACCTATGGCGAGACGCCCGCCCCACAAGATGGGATAATTTATTTCTTGGTAATCCCTAAACTGTCTCCATGAAATACCCTTTGTGAATACCTGGTAAAAAATCGCTGTTCAAAATTAGTAATGGTGATATAGTTACTGCAATCGGTTCTGATGGGTAAGCAGCCATCGGACGCAAGGGGGAAAGTCCGGTGTAAATCCGGCGCTGTCCCGCAACTGTGAACCAAAATTAGGTGAGTCAGGATGCCCGCCGGTTAGAATCAATTCGTTTACATAAATCTGCGAGGTACAGATTATGAAAAGAAAAAAACAGGCGTTAGTCAGTCTAACCCTGATGGGAGTTATCAGTTTTTATCTAGTAGTTGGTTTAGCCAAACCCGCCTACGCTATGCACATTATGGAAGGTTTTTTACCTGTACAGTGGGCAATTTTTTGGTGGATTGTGGCATTACCATTTTTTCTCCTAGGATTGCGTAGTTTGACTCGCATTACCCAAGCTAACCCAGAACTCAAACTACTGCTGGGCTTGGCTGGTGCTTTTACTTTCGTGCTGTCAGCGTTGAAAATTCCTTCCGTCACAGGTAGCTGTTCTCACCCAACAGGAACGGGGTTAGGTGCGATGCTGTTTGGCCCCCTGACTATGACGGTTTTGGGTAGCTTAGTATTGTTGTTTCAAGCTTTGTTACTGGCGCATGGCGGCTTGACAACGCTGGGGGCAAATGCTTTCTCGATGGCGATCGCTGGCCCATTTGCGGCTTACTGGATATATAATCTGACAATAAAGTTGGGTGGTAAACAAAAAATCGCCATATTTCTAGCAGCTGCGATCGCAGATTTACTCACCTACATTATCACTTCTATCCAACTCGCCCTCGCTTTTCCTGCACCTGTTGGTGGGTTTATTGCTTCATTTACCAAGTTCGCCGGAATTTTTGCTATAACTCAAGTTCCCTTAGCAATTAGTGAAGGATTGTTAACTGTGTTGGTGTGGAATTGGTTGCAATCTTATAATCCTCAAGAATTAGAATTGCTGAAATTAATCAAGGGGGGGCCTCAAGGAAATGAATCAGTCTAAAAAAGGGTTGAGTAACTGGCTGTTGGTAGTAGCTGTATTAGCTTTAGCAGTTGCACCGTTAATATTTGTGCGTGGTGGAGAATTTACCGGTTCCGATAACCAAGCAGAAATTGCAATTACTGAAATACAACCTGGATATAAACCCTGGTTTAAATCATTTTTTGAACCCGCTAGTAGTGAAATAGAAAGCTTATTATTTGCTTCGCAAGCAGCTTTAGGTGCGGGAGTAGCCGGTTATGCAATTGGGTTGTATAAAGGACGTTCCCAACAACAAAAACCTGAAGAATGAGCCTGCAAATAGACACTTTAGCTTATACCAATCGACTCCGAAGATTGCCACCAGAACATAAACTAATTTTTGCATTTACTACTCTTACTATTTCTCTTTGTAGCCACCCCCTAGTGCAAATGTTGATAGCGCTTTGGATGGGTATTTGGACAGTTATTTATGCAAGAATTCCGGCTGGTATTTATTTTCGCTTGTTAATGTTCACCATAGTTTTTTGTTTGACAAGTTTACCAGCCTTGATGGTGAATGGAATTGCGATTAATGATTTGCCAAGGGTACAATTAGATTCCTGGTATGGGCTAACTCTGGGAGACTTCTATATTTATATCAGTCATAGTGGCAGTATCCAAGCATTGAGAATTTTAACCAGAGCATTAGCCTCTGTTTCTTGCCTATATTTTCTCATATTAACTGTGCCTTTCACGGAAATATTACAAACTCTGCGTTACTTGCGATTTCCAGTGCTTTTAACGGATTTGTTATTACTAATGTATCGGTTTATTTTCATTCTGTTGAACACAGCCGATGAATTGTGGACAGCACAAAATTCCCGTGGTGGCTACCGTACTCTTGCTAGTGGGATGAAAAGTTTAGCACTACTAATCGGACAACTATTACAGCGAACTTTAGAAAAATATAGTCAGTTCTCTCTCGGATTGCAAGCACGGGGTTTTGTAAGTGAATTTCGAGTTTGGCATAAGAACCGCTATCGTCCCCAAGCACGATATATCATCGAAGCAGTTTGCGGCTGTATAGGATTAATAGGATTAGAGTTTTGGCGAAATGCAGGAATATTTACTCGAATTTGAGCAGGTATATTACACCTATCCAGTAGCACAGGAATCAGCTTTAAATGGTCTAACACTAAAGATTCCATCTGGCAAAAGGTGTGCATTAATTGGTCAAAATGGTTGTGGTAAAACGACACTATTTTTATTAGCCAATGGTCTATATAAACCTGATTCTGGCGTTGTACGTTGGCGTGGTGAACCGTTAAGTTATAATCGTAATTATCTCGGTAACTTACGGCAGAAGGTTGGACTAGTATTTCAAGACCCAGAACAACAATTGGTAGCTTCTACTGTTGAAGAAGATATATCTTATGGTTTGTGTAATTTGGGTTTACCAGAGCCAGAAATTCAAGACCGAGTAGAGCAAGCATTAGTTGAATTTGAACTGACTACTTTAGCAGAAAGACCAGTGCATCATCTGAGTTTAGGACAAAAAAAGCGAGTTTCTATAGCAGATGTGATGGTATTACAACCGGAACTGTTGGTGTTGGATGAGCCAACTGCATATTTAGATATAAAACATACTCGTAACTTGATAGCAACTTTGAAAAAAATTCATCGAAATGGAACTACTTTGTTGATGGCAACCCATGATTTGGATTTAGTCTATCGCTGGGCAGATTGGGTTTTTGTCATGGATAAAGGGCAACTGATGCTAGAAGGAAAACCACAAGATGTATTTAGCCAGCGTACACTTTTATCAGAGTTAGAGTTAGGCGTACCATTGATATATGAGATGTTATTTGATGGGCTATCTGCTGAGGAGGGAGTAGTTATAGAAAAAGTGCGACAACGGATATTAGAACTATTTCGTAATTTTTCCTGATTATACTGCAATACGGTTCAGTTAAGGCTAAAATCCTTTGTCAAAGTCAATTTTTTTGACGAACCACAGAGACGCAGAGGACGCAAAGAGAAGAAGGAAATGCTTAACTGAACTGTATTGGATTATACTGTATTGGGAACAATTTCATTGCCTCTCTCCTAAAAGGAGAGAGGAATGGAAGTGAGGTCAAAATTGTACTTCACGCTTACCGAGAACCGCCATAGCATTATTTTCAGACGGGGATTTAAATCCCGACTGAAAATGTCTTTAATTTTGAATTGTTAAGCAAGAGGTCTACTGTATCGAAATGGGCTGACAGGTGCATGTTCCAGCTGACAGTAAGGGCGACTATAGCTTAGTGGTGACTCTAAAGCGTGCCTAAGCAAAAACTCTGGGTTGCTCATTACCTGCTCAGTTTTGCCATCATATACTACCTGACCTTGACTCAGAACAATTGTGCGATCGCACAAATCTAAAGCTAAATCTAAATCATGGGTTGCAATCAGTTGTGTCATCGGTAAGGTTTGTAACAATTCAATGAACTGACGACGAGAACGGGGATCTAATTGAGCCGAGGGTTCATCTAACACTAATATCTGTGGGTTCATTGCTAAGACACCGGCGATCGCAATTCGTTTTTTTTCACCTCCAGATAAATTACCGATATAGCGTTGCCCATACCATTGGGGATCAATATCAACTGCTGCCATCGCTTGCAGAACTCGTTGTCTTAATTCCTCACTTTGTACACCCAAATTCATCGGCCCAAAAGCAACATCTTCCCAAACTGTTGGCATGAATAACTGATTATCTGGATTTTGGAACACTAACCCCACAAAATTCCGAATATTTCGCAAATTTTCAACAGTTAAAGTCCATTGTCCAATGGTTACCTGTCCTAACTGAGGCATGAGAATTCCGTTGAGATGTAATAGCAACGTAGATTTTCCTGAGCCATTGGCTCCGATTAATGCCACTCGCTCAGTTGCTTTGATAGACAAATTAATTTCCCTCAAAGCTTGAGTTCCGTCAGGGTAGGTATAGTTAAGATTTTGAATTGATATTGGATTATGATGCATTGAGACAACGTGAACAAAAGTTATTTTCGCCAGTAAATGGCCTGACCCAACAGCGCTAAAATTACAGTCAAACTCAGAGCTAAAACGTCTCGCCGTCCCCCTGAAGAAACTTTTTCTATCATCGGTGGTACTCCTTGATAACCGCGTGACAGCATTGCCTGATAAACCAGATTTCCTCGGTCATAAGTGCGGATAAACAGCGCTCCAATCATGTTGCCAACAATTAAACGGATCGAGCGATTGCTGTTCATCAAGTTTCGGGACTCGGCTGCTCGACGCATAGCATTAAACTCGCCAATCAAAACGCTGATATAGCGATACATTGATGCCAAAATCGCTACTAAAAGTGGTGGAGTTTTCAGTTCCAGCAGGGCGTGCAGTAGTGCCGTTACCGAAGTTGTTAAAGTCAGTAAATTCAGTATCAACAGCGATAGCAATGCCTTAAGCGTCACACTACCCAAGATAGTTAGCCCCACTGTCGTAATCTGTAATGGCCCCCAAGACCATAAGACTTCGCCACCACCCCGAAACAAAGTACCCAGGAGAACGACACCAATAAATGTGAACTCAACTGCTAATCGTTTCAGTAGTACTGGTAGGGTAACTCTACTCAGCAATAGCAGACTAAAGAGAGCTAATCCATAAATAGCCCAAGTCCACCAATGCCCATCTGGTGTTAGGACAATGGCAAACACGAACAACAATGTACACAGTATCCGGGTACGGGGAGCAAGTTTGTGCCAAGGAGTAACCTGTTTGCTATTGACATCCAGCACAAAACCCCCAACGTGCAGCAGCATGATGTTAAGTTCCTATCTGTATTTAACAAATTCTGTGGGTTTAAGGGAACTCGAATTACTGTCTTCGTAGCGGTAGCGAAAGCGTTGCGATAGAGAGGAACGAGCGTCCGCAGGAGCGTCATTACGAATTATTTTAAGTAAGTTGGCGCAAATAAAGCTAACTGGCTAAGACTGTCATTTGTCCTTTGTCATTGGTCATTAGTAAAGGTTTTAAGCTTGTTTACGTTTCGTAACATACTTGACTTTTTTCGCACCAACGTACTTAGTCTGGAGCATCTGAGTCTGAATAAGCATCATGTTGTGTGGAAGATGAACCAGAACTACGAACAACTAATTTGCCAATTCCCCAAGCTAAACCAAAAGTTACTAATGTTCCGACTAAACCAGCCAATGGTGTAGCGATCGCCGATGGTACACCTCTAAGAGCATACTCATCAAAAATGCTGTAAAAGGGTAATTTCTGAGCAGGTTTCTGTTCTAGTTCTTTGCTGTCAAACTTCAGGTCTTTTGAGACTCTATCTAGCCCATCGGGATTTTTGCTAGCCAGTGGCGAAAGAAAAATTGCGATCAGCACAGCAATACCTAAGCCAGCGATGACAAAAGCACGGTTGCGCGATCGCGAGAGGTTGCTACTCATAAGCATTCACTCCTGATTTCATAAATACCTTTTAACAGTGAACAGTGAACAGTTTTCAGTAAACAGTTATCTATTTATCCCGCAAGTTTTTGCCGGCGTTGGTGGCGCTTTTTTATCCCCCACCATAGGCCTGATAACTGATAACTGTTTTAATACCGGGAGATGGGGCGAGAGATAGGTGATTTTGTCTGACGGGGCGGATCGTAAAATAACTCAGGTCGAGTCCGCCAAATGAAACTGAGTGCTACTACAGTAATCAGCGCCTCGCCAATGCCAATTACGATGTGCCAAGAAGCCATCGCTGTTAAAGCTACCGCTAGAGGAATCGTTCCCGACAAAGCCAGCTCCAAAGCACACACAACGGAAGCAACCACCACGCTTGTCCAAGCTGCGATCGCTGCGCCAATTACTACTCCTCGCAAGGTATCGCGCCCAGTAGCAAATCTAACTGTGCGATAGAGATAGTAACCACCAAACGTACCGATCAATCCCATGTTAAAGATGTTGGCCCCTAATACTGTCAGTCCACCATCCTGAAAGAGAACAGCCTGCACGATGAACACTGTTACCATCACTAATGACCCAGCCCACGGCCCTAATAAAGCTCCTGCTAGCGTTCCGCCCAAAAGGTGTCCAGAAGTGCCTCCAGGAATCGGAAAATTAATCATTTGTGCTGCAAAGATAAATGCTGCACAAACTCCCATTAAAGGTACAGCTCGTTCTTGGTATTCTGCTTGCGATCGCCTAATAGCTAGTGCAATTAGACCAATGGCGATTATCCAGGTGATCGCGATCATACGTAAGTTCAAGAAGCCATCTGGAATATGCATGGCCAAATGCGGCTGTATTATCCAGTACAGCCAGCCCAAGGACGAAATACCTGTGAACGCTACGGTGTTCATATTTAAGAAGTGTCCTTTGCAGCCAGATTATTTAAGGGTTTAGCTTCTAAGTAGACCATGTATTCTCTAAAAACTTCAATCCGGTAGGGGGGCATAAAAAGTGCAAATCAATAGCTAGATGAATAAACTGTTGCATACTGAGCAGACTAAGTTTATAACGGTAAACCTAACCTGGTAAGTACGGATAACCACATTCTTTACTTATGTCAAGTACTTGTCAAAATTATTTACATAATGTTATATTTTGTTACATAAGCAAGTAAAGGAAAAAAGACATGACAAGCAAAGGCTTTACCATGAACGAACTCGGTCAACTCAACAACTTTGCAATTGAACCAAAGGTTTATGTAGATCAAACCCCAAGAGCAGGTTTTACCGAGTACGCCGAGAAACTCAATGGGCGTTTGGCGATGATTGGTTTTGTCTCACTTATCGCTGTAGAAGTTGTCACAGGACAAGGCTTGATTGGATGGCTGACAAACCTATAAGTAAATCTGAATATTTAAGAATTTAACTCAATTAACCGATAGAAAATTACCAGAGGATTGCTATGAAAACTGATTTTGATTTCCCTAAAAAAGATTTAATTGGCCCCGTTGTCTTTCGCCCCGATTTCAACAACTTTGAAACAATTAACGTTAACCAAGCCTGGTCATTATTTTTCAGTGCAGGTCAAGATGATAAAGTACTGGGAGAAGAAACTGAATTAGGCAAGTTTTTCACCAACCTTTTAATTGCTGTGGGAGTAACAGGAACTCTTTGGGCAATCTATTTCAGCAATTTAGGATAAAAAGTTGGCTTCAGGTTTTAAGTTTAATAAATAGACATCTGGTGAAAAAAAATGTAGAGACGTAGCAGTGCTACGTCTCTACAAGGGTTCTGGGTAACGCATATTTAATTTCACCAGATATCTAATGTATCCGAAATCTTGGTTATGTCCCAATACAGTTGGGTTAAGCATTTCCTCCTTCTCTCTTCTCTCTGTGTTCTCTGCGCCTCTGTGGTTCGTAAAAAAAAGAGCATAAAACGTGACATTTGAGAATGAAATAGCCCTGGATGTAGGGGTCTTAAACCAATTTAAGATGAAGCTGCATAATCAAGAACCCCACCCTAACCCTCCCCGAAATCGGGGAGGGAACTGGATTTTCCCCTCTTTGCTCTTCGGGAGGCAATACTGCGTAGGTTTTTAATATTTGTAGGTTGGGTTGAGCGTAAGCGAAACCCAACAAACCCGAGACTTACCCCAATTAATAACGAATGCCAGTATAGATCGACCATTGATTTTTATGTAAGCAAATCGCAGTTGTGTTAATATTCAAATGAATCTCGGTTCTAGTGGGGAACAGCCGCTAGAGGAAACGGGGAAAGTCCGGTGTGAATCCGGCGCTGTCCCGCAGCTGTAATCAGGGCTTGCCTTGTGAGTCAGAATGCCCGCCGAAGTTGACTTGTAAATTTTGTACATCTGCGAGGCACAGATAAGTATTTTGATCAAAATTTCTACAGCTACTCAGATTTACGTTCTCATAGCCCCACATATCAAGGCGCTACAAACTATGGTTTTCTATGAGAGGGTAAGGGATTAATTTCCGGTATAAATTGTGTCTGGAGATGCAGCGATCGCTACTCCCTATGAGAGTATCACTTGAAAATACTCATAGCACCAACGAAACGGTGTATTAACTATTCAAAATTACCCCGTCACCGCATCCATTTGAGGATTGAGATTTAAACGCAGAGGGACGCAGAGGAAAGCGCAGAGGAACGCTGAAGATTTGCTAGGAACTTGTGAAATCCTGTAGTAAGAAGGAATTTGAGTTTTGTTTTGGGCGCAGCTAGTTATGAATATTTGGATTTTAACGCCTGCTGACTGTGGTGATATTTGCGGTTTGAACAACTTCCTACACATCGCAAAATTAATCAACAAACAAGATACTTTATAATATGCAAAAAATTCCCGTCACAGTAATTACAGGATTTCTAGGTGCAGGCAAAACGACCTTAATTCGCCATTTACTGCAAAATAATGAGGGACGACGCATTGCTGTTTTGGTGAATGAATTTGGGGAAATCGGAATTGATGGCGAACTTTTGCGTGACTGTCGAGTTTGTGACGATGAAGAAGACTCCAATAGTAATATTGTTGAACTCACCAACGGTTGTCTGTGCTGTACGGTGCAAGAGGAATTCTTACCAGCGATGCAAGAATTGCTGAAGCGACGCGCCAGCCTTGATTGTATGTTGATTGAAACCTCTGGACTAGCACTGCCAAAACCATTAGTGCAAGCATTTCGCTGGCCGGAGATTCGCACAGGTGCTACAGTGGACAGCGTAATTACTGTGGTGGACTGTGAAGCGTTAGCAACTAATCAATATGTAGGCGATTTAGCAGCCCTCTTAGCACAGCGACAAGCCGACTCTAGCCTAGAACACGAAACACCCATTGAGGAACTGTTTGAAGATCAGCTTGCTTGTGCTGACCTAGTATTGCTGACTAAGAGCGATCGCGTTGATTTCCCAACGCAAGTTAGGGTGCAGGAATGGCTGAAGCAGAACTTATCCCCTGGTGTAAAAGTCATTCCTTGTCAGGAGGGCAAAATCAGTGGCGATTTGTTACTCGGTTTCAACGCTGCGGTAGAAGACAACTTAGATAGTCGCCCTAGTCACCACGATAACGAAGCTGAACACGAACATGATCAAGGGATTAATGCAGTGCAACTACTGCTAGACCAAGCATTTGAGCCGACTGTCTTAGTCAAACGCTTGCAAACACTGGTACAACAGCAAGAAATTTACCGAATTAAGGGATTTGTAGCAGTTCCGAACAAAGCCATGCGTCTGGTATTACAGGGTGTTGGTAATCGATTTGACTACTTTTATGATCGTCCTTGGCAATCCCAGGAACCCCGTAAAACGCGATTAGTATTCATTGGACGGGAACTTGATCGGGTTCACATTGAATCATTACTGTTGGGAGAGGAAGTCAAGTCGCTTCTCCAAAATTCGTAATTCGTAATTTGTAATTCGTAATTATTACCCCAAAGGATAACAATGCTGCTCGGTTAAGCCCAAAAACCTTAACCCGTGTAGGTTGGGTTGAGGAACGAAACCCAACATTTGGGGGGCTTTGTTGGGTTTCGCAGAGCCTCAACCCAACCTACGATTTTCTCCAATTCGTAATTCGTAATTTGTAATTCATAATTATTACCCCAAAGGATAAATCCTGGGGCTTGAATAAAGTTGGCTTTGCCTTTTTTTCTTTTTCATAAATTTTAATTAAGGGCTTTGACGCCGAGGATGAATTAATTATTAATTAATTCATAATTTCTAAGTTTTTAATTACGAATTACGAATTACGAATTATTTTAACACCAGGTTAGAACAACATGACCCTTCAACTGTTGTCCTAACCAAGGTGTATTTTGTGAAAGTGTATAAAGACTTTTCCGTTCCACTTTCCAGATATGCTGGGGATCAAATAAAGTCAGTTCTGCTGGTTGATGAGGTAAAATTGCACTGACTTTCTGCCCCAAACATTCTGCTGGACTAGTACTCAATGCCCGCCATAATTCTAAAGCTGTAAATTCTTCAGTTTCAACGAGATATTGCCACAGCAAAGGCAATGCTAACTCTAAACCAATTGCCCCGGCTGGTGCTTCGGCAAAAGCTTGGACTTTTTCTTCGTAGCTGTAGGGAGTGTGATCAATAGCGATCGCATCTATCACACCCGCACGTACCCCTGCACGCAACGCCGCCACATCACGGGGATTACCTAAAGGCGGGTTTAAATGGAGACTGGTATTATAACTCTTAACTGCTTTTGTATCAAGCAAAAGGTGCATCCAGGTGGTGCTGGCGGTAACGGGTAAACCAGCAGCCTTGGCTGAGGCGATTAATTCCACGCTGCGAACTGTGGAGACGCGCATAATATGAACTGGTGTGCCTATGGCTGCAACCAATTCAAGCATTGCTGCGATCGCAGTAGTTTCAGCACTGGCGGGTATTGGGGGTAAACCGAAACGCAGAGCATCTGGCCCTTCTCTCATTACACCATTTGCTGTTAACTGGCGATCGCTAGGCCAAAATGCTACTGGTTTTCCCAATGGCTGGAGATACTCTAACACTCCCCGCATCAGCGCCAAATTTTCTAAGGGTTTACCATCCGTAAAACCAACAACTCCAGCAGATGCTAAATCTGCCAATTCCGTCATTTGCTTCCCAGCAACATCTAGGGTGATAGCCCCCCAGATATGAAGCAGGGGGAAAGGAAAAGCAGGGCTAGCCAAATTAATTTTCTCCTTCTCCCTCATCTCCCTACCTCTTTTCTGCTGCAACTGTGCCACAAGCGCAGGGTTATCAATAACTGGGGATGTATCGGGTAAAATGCTAACTCTGGTAAAGCCACCAGCAGCAGCTGCTTGTAAAAAAGACAAAAGGGTTTCCCGTTCTTCAAAGCCAGGCTCACCGCAGTGGCTGTACAAATCCACTAACCCAGGCCCCAGAACTAATCCCTGACAATTTCTGATTTTAGTATCGGAACTGATGTTAGAAATGTGCGAAGCCACTGCTTGGATATAACCATCGGCAATCAGCACATCAAACAGTTCGTCGATTTCAGAAACTGGGTCAATCACTCGTACTTTTTGCAGCAGTTCAATCATAAAAGTTTTTAATTAGGAATTAGAATTTAAGAGTTAACGAGGTAGGGATAATTAAACATAAAATAAAATCCTAGTTCGTAATGAGCGATTCATCGCTCAAAGCAAGGATTATCAGCAATACGGTTTAGTTAACGAAAAATTTGAACTTTTGTAATGTTGAAAGACTTACTCTTACGTTCAATTATTGAGAATAATCTCAATTAACAACCTTAACTGAACCGTATTGGGATTATCAGGACTAAAGTCCTTACTACAAACTTTAGAGCTAATTTATAAACTCAAGTAAAGTACTTGTCTAATAAGGGTTTCAGGAATTTCAGCCAATACAGCACTTATTGGCTGAAACTCAGACATAGCAATGAGTTGAGTACCCTTAAGATTTTCTTTACGAATCAGCTCTTAATTTATTTACGCCTAGCCACTTATCAGTTTTTTGTTCTTCAGTTATTGCTTCTAACTCCCAACTCCCAACTCCCAACTCCCAACTCCTAACTCCTAACTTTATTACAATGCTCCGGCTGCTGTTTTATCTAGTACGCCTCCACCCAAGTGAGTGGTAATGTTCATTGCTTGTAATACTGGTAAACCATCGATTCCAGAAGGGTAGTCGATAACACTGACTGCGCCATTACCCTGGCGAAAATTCCAGAAATTTTCTAGCGATAAACCCAGAATGTGGCAAAGCAAAGTTTTGTTAGTAGCGTCATGAGCTACTACTAATACAGTTTTGAATTGATTAGTTGATGCAGCTTGCACAATTGATTGCCAAGCTGCAACGCTGCGCTCCGACACTTGTTGCAAATTTTCTCCTTCAGGCATTTGCACTTGGGCCGGTACTACCCGCCAACGCTGTAACTCTCCGGGAAACTCTTGCTCTATCTCGATTTCTAGTTTTCCTTCCCAGAGTCCGTGGCTGATTTCTCTTAAACCATCTTGCAATTCTAACTTGACATTAGGATGTTGTTTTAAGATGATCTCTGCTGTTTCTTTAGGGCGCAGCATTGTGCTACTGCAAGCAAAATCAATTGCTACCTCTTGGAGAAATTCGCCTGATTTTTGCGACTGCTGTCTACCGTTGTCGTTGAGGGGGACATCAATTTGTCCTTGAAACCTGGTTTGGCGATTCCAGTCGGTTTCACCGTGACGCACCAATAATAACCGTATTCCTTGATGATCCGGTCGGAATGAGGGTAGAGTCTCTCCAATGTGTTGTGTCTGATTTAACGATTCTAGCTGGACTGGTTCGCCCAATCCTCCAGCGAAATTTAGTACGCTGATACCACAGTTAGATTGCTGTATTGAATGGTAGCGACTTGGAGAGATTCCTAGCGCTGTGCTAATCAGGGCGCGATTAATTCCGTTATGTCCCACTATAAGAATAGTTTCGCCTTGATGCTGAGACAAAATTTCTTGCCAAAACTGTCGTGCTTGTTCATATAAAGCAAGAACGGGAAAATGTTCTCTTGTTCCCTCTGCATCATTTAGCAGCATCCGCAGTTCGTCGGGGCGTTGATGCCAAGTGCGGTAATCTTCGGCAAATTTCTGCTTGACTTGAGCAGTTAGTAGTGCTTCCCATAAAGGTAAGTCGATTTCTAGCAGCAAATCGGAAACTTGAATGACAGCAGATTGTTCAGAATGAGTAGTTAACTCACTATGGATAATATCTGCTGTATGTTTCGCTCGTTGCAGGGGACTGCTGTAAATCGCATTAAATAAAATATTGCTGAGGGCTTTGCCTACTTTACTGGCATCGTTACGACCTTTTTCGGTTAATGTTGACGCATCAGTGCGCCCTTGAATACGCCGCTCGGTGTTATAACCACTTTGACCGTGGCGCACAATGATGACACGAGTCATCGCAAAGCCCTCCTCTATCTAGACGATTAATTTTACTGCAAAATGATTGCAGAATTACCGACTCAGGAACGCGGATTTAGTTAAAAGGGCAGTTAGAAACCGCAACTACACAGGCAAAACCCACCTCTATGGGTTTCAAACCCTCAATTTTCCCTTCATCGGCGCTTACAAGTTTCGAGGATGATGGCGTTAATATTTTTGGCTAAGAATTATTTTTTTGCAAAACACAATTCAAAAGTAACAGCAGAAATCATGTATTTGAACCATGTCTGTTTTAAGGGCACAGCATTGCTCATTGGTGTCAACTTAACGTGAAACGGGCGGTTAGAAACCGCGTCTACACAAACTCTCACCCACCGACCTGGGTTTCAAAACCTTGATTTGACCTGAGTCCGCGCAGGCGGACGAAAGCCTGTATAGCCAAGCTAGTGCGGTCTTCTCCCTTGGCGCTAGCCTCTCCCTTTGGGAGAAGGGGAGACGCCAAAGGCAATAGCGCAGCGTTAGCGAGTCCGCGTTCGCGCAGCGTCTCGTAGAGAGCGTCTGGGGGTTTCCCCCATGAGCAACTGGCGCGCGAATGACCTTCGCCAAGGCTTAAGTTAACACGTATGAGCATTGCTGTGTCCCTACCCCGTGGTCTATTTACCTGAAAATAGCTGTAAAGTCAAACGCAGCACCTGCGGATACAACACATGGTAACGGCAGAACACTATTTGTCTGTATAAGTAGGTAAACACAAATAAATCCAACTGTGTAACGAAATGTAAAACTATTGAAAAGTCCGTGATTGCTGGACTTCGCGGCGCTATATTTGCACTAACAGAGTGATAATTTTTTTCACTTACTTACTTAAACTTATTCAGTTTCACTTTAATAATGATACAAATACGTTGGTAGGGGTACGGCATTTATCATTGGTGTCAACTTAACGTGAAGCCCTTGTCATGTCAGGACGTGATATAGAGTTCACTCAGTTACCATCATGATCCGCGTCACCCCACCCCAGTTTTGTCTAAAGCCAAAACTTCCCCTCCTCGCTCTTCGGGAGGGGAGACAAAGCCTAGCTTTGGCGGGGTGAGGTAAAAGGTGGAATAAGCGTTTGATCTGAAGTTGACACCAATGAGCATTCCTGTACCTCCACGAGAAATCTATATGTATCAGGGTTTATGTGAAATGGTATTACAGCTTCTCCTAGCGCTGTTCACTGCGTTTCTATGCATAGCTTTATCCCCTGTTTTGGCAAAACCTCCTGCTGTCTACTCTGCCATGCAAAATTTGAGCGAGCAAGGCACTACCTCCCCTACTCTCTACTCCCTACTCCCGTTTAAAAGCGGCCGATCTCAGACGGAAAGGCTAGTGGAAGAGGGAAAAAAATTATACGACACAGGACAGTTTACTGAAACGGTCAAAGTTTTGCAACAGGCTGCTGCTGCATTTAGAGCCTCTAGAGATGGATTAAGGGAAGCGATGACACTGAGTAATCTCTGTTTAGCTTATCAGCAGCTTGGCTTGTGGGCTGAGGCAAAGTCAGCGATCGCCCAAAGTTTAAATTTATTACAGTCGGGGGAAAATACGGGCGCTTCCGGTGAGCGATTGCAAATTATTGCCCAAGCCCTAGATGTGCAAGGGCAGTTACAACTGACACAAGGACAAACACAAGCGGCTTTAACTACCTGGCAAAAAGCGGCTGATATTTATCAGCAAATAGGCGACAGAGCGACATTAACTCGTAACCGGATTAACTCTGCACAAGCTTTGCAAGCTTTAGGGCTTTACCTTCAAGCTAACAAAATTTTAAACGAGGTAGAGCAGACCCTTACAAGCCTTCCAGACTCACTGATCGTCGCCACAGGATTACGTAGTCTTGGCAACGTCCGCCGAGTTGTCGGTGATTTAAACTTATCACGGCTGGTATTGACGAAAAGTTTAGCAGTGGCAGAGCGAGTCCAATCTCCAAAAGCGATCGCTGAGGCTCAACTCAGTTTAGGCAACACAGCCCGTGCCCAACAAGACTTGGAAGCGGCTTTGCAATACTACCAGCAGGCTGCTGCTGTATCTGTTTCCCCGATCACACGCATCCAAGCTGACCTAAATTTACTGAGTTTGCTTTTGGAAACCAACAAAGATAAAGATGCATTGGCGTTATCGTCCCAAATTCATTCGGAAATTAGCAACTTGCCTCCCAGTAGAACCTCCGTATATACTCAGATTAAATTTGCCCAAACTCTTGCAGAATTAAAAAAGAAGACCACCTCAGATACTCCTTCATGGCTGGATATTGCCCAGCAAGTCTCCACTGCAATCAAGCAAGCGCAAAGCTTGCAAGACGTGCGAGCCGAATCTTATGCTCAAGGTACTCTTGGCGAGTTGTATGAAAAAACCGGGCAGTTATCTGATGCTCAAGACCTAACCGAAAAAGCTTTATTTATAGCGCAGACTATTAATGCATCGGACATTGCTTATCAGTGGCAATGGCAACTTGGACGCATACTGAAAAAAAAGGGAGATATTAAAGGCGCGATCGCATCCTATAATGTAGCTTACGATACACTTGAATCTCTGCGTGGCGATTTAGTAGCCATCAATCCAGACGTTCAGTTTTCCTTCCGGGAAAATGTCGAACCAGTGTATCGAGAGTTAGTTGAATTGCTGTTACGTTCTGCCGAAGGTAGCAGCGCTTCTCTACAAGAAACGGACGCTCTTAAGGTCGCTAAGGCTGACGTTCCTTCGCCCCAAGAGGTTATCAATCAAGACAATCTCAAGCAAGCTCGGAATGTAATTGAATCTCTGCAATTGGCAGAACTGGATAACTTCTTTCGATCAGCCTGTTTAAATCCTACGCAGGAACTTGACCCAGTGGTTGATAAAAAAGATCAACAAGCAGCAGTCATCTATCCGATTATTTTGCCCGACCGCCTAGATGTGATCCTGAAGTTGCCTAATCAAGACTTGCGCTACTACAAGACTGTAATAGCTCAAGATAATGTGGAAAAGATCATAGGAGAGTTGAGGAAAAACTTACTAGATGTCACTGCGACTTTTCGGGTTCAGCAACAGTCTCAACAGATATATGACTGGTTAATTCGACCTGCGGAAGCAGAGTTAGCCAAAAGTGGGATAAAAACCTTAGTGTTTGTACTGGATGGAGAGTTGCGGAATATCCCGATGGCGGTTCTCTATGACCAACAGCAGGAAAAATATCTGGTAGAGAAATATGCGATCGCCTTGACACCGGGTTTGCAACTGCTTAATCCCAAACCTTTGCGACAGGTACAGCTAAATGCTTTAATTGCCGGAGTTAGCGAAAAACGCCCAGTCCAAGGTAGAGAATTTCCCCAACTGCAAAATGTACCACGGGAATTAAAAGAAATCCAGTCTGAGATATCCAAGAATGAAGAACTCTTAAATCAAGAGTTTACTGAAACAAACTTGCAAAAAAAGTTACAAACAATAGACTTCACCGTGGTTCACCTAGCAACTCACGGTGAATTTAGTTCTGATGCTGAAAAAACCTTTATTCTCACCTGGGATAAACTGGTTAATGTTAAGGAATTTGATAATCTACTGCGAGTTAATGACAAAAACAGGTCTAGTGGCATTGAATTACTTGTCCTCAGTGCCTGTAAAACTGCTGAAGGAGACAAACGAGCAGCTTTGGGACTGGCTGGCATGGCCGTGCGGGCGGGGGCACGTAGTACATTGGCAACATTGTGGTCAGTAGATGATCGCTCTACCGCCGATGTGATGAGTGAGTTCTACCGACAGTTAAACCTGGGAGTAAATAAAGCCGAAGCCCTCCACCGTGCCCAACTAGCTGTTTTTGTTAAGGACGACAGTCCAAATTCATGGGCACCTTATGTTTTGTTAGGGAACTGGCTTTGATCAGCAATTTTAGACAGTTCAGTTAACCTTATAAGTCACCTTGTGGGCACGGTCAATCCAAAAATTGCAAATCTAAAATCCAAAATTGTTTGACAGTTATTTAGTTGTCGATTGAGCCGTACTGCATTGAACCGGTTTTTGCCAAGAATTGCTGGGCGTAGTGGTGGGTGCATAAGCCGTTAGTACAATCTCTCCTTGTGCATTTTTCACCCACCCTTGTGCTTCCACAATCGGCGCTGGTGTCGGGCTAGTCGCCTGGGTTGAAACATTAGTATTAACAGGGTTTTCACCCATTGGTTTAAGAGTCACCCAATCTACTTGAACAGCGTCACTGCTGAGGGGTTCAGTTCTGGGGTTGGGCGGTAAGCCGCCGCGTCCAGTGACAGTAAAACTACTTTGATTTTGTGCTGTAGGTGCTTGACAGGCTTGCGACACTTGAGTATCGACTGGTACGGCTGGTAAGTTAATTAGTCCTTGATAAGGGTCAGCATCGAGGGTGTTAATTTGAACAATGCCACTTAAATTAGGACTTGTTTGGGAAATTGCCGTAATGTCATTTGTCGCCAGTCTACGGGGGTTTAAATCCTTCGGGCGCAACCTCTCAAGGTCTTGGCGAGTTAGTGGCGCAATTCCAAAAATCTTAATAGCGTTGATTGTGACTGTTCCTCCTTTGCCATCGTAGGCATTGGCTGTGATGTCGCTGTTTTCATTTGGTTTGGCGACGATGAAGCCGTTAGGGGCATTAATGGTGATATTACCTCCATCTCCACCCTGTTGAGCAGTACCTGCGTTAGTAGATATTTGGCTGTTGGCACTTAGTAACAATAAGTCTTGTAAGTTCAGCGTAATATTGCCACCATTACCAGATTTAGCTTGACCAATTAGGTTACTTTGGTTATCCAATTTGATTGAACGAGCGTTGATTTCTAAATCACCTGCTTTATTTGCGCCTTGACTGCTCACAGTTATGTCAGCGTTATTTAAGACATTTAATTCTCCAGCCTTAATTATGATACTTCCCCCTTGTCCAGTAGAGTTAGGAAAAGTGGAAGCTGAAACCTGTGCTTCATTTTGAACAATCAATTGCCCAGTTTCAATCTTTAATTCTCCAGCATCCCCAGCAGATCTCGTCCCAACAAATAAGCCGCTTGGAATCCCATCTTTTGTTCCTATGACTTTGATCGAGTCTCTTGCGGTTATAGACAAATTCCCCCCCCTTCCCTGACCACGAGTGGAAGCTGCAACTTGCCCTGCATCTTCAACAATCAATTGCCCAGTTTCAATCTTTAATTCTCCAGCATCTCCAGCGCCTTCTGTTACTGCATACAAGCCACTGGGATTACGTTTTGACGCGATTCCACTCACATATATAGAGTCCCTTGCAGTAATAGACAACCTCCCTCCCCTTCCCTGACTAAGAGGGGAAGTGGAAACTGTGATTTGTGATCCATCCTTAAGAATCAACCGCCCAGTTTCAATACTTAAGTCACCGGCATCTCCAATGTTGTCCGTTGTAGTTTGCAGACCGCTTTGGTCTACAAGTTCTACTGACTCCGATGCATTCACCACTAATGTTCCCGATCTTGGGTCTACCATAGTAACCCGATTAATATCTACGAACCCCGATGGTGTCACCACTACTGTTAAAAAGTCCAAGTCTAAGGTAATAGCTGTAATAGTTGAACCACCGGTCACACTAACGCGCCTACCTTGCAGCTGGATACTACCACCACCGCCATCAGCAGTTACTCTGGATGCATCGTCAATAGATATATCTGCTCGTTGCACTTCTTCGGGAAAACTGAGACGGAAATTGTTGCCATCAATGTTTAACCCTACCGTTCCCTTTCCATTCAATCCTCCTAATTCGATTCGACCACCTGCAGTACTCAGTACCGTTCGTTGCAAATTCACATCGCCGCCTACTAGCACTAAACTGTGTTCGCGACCAGGCGAAAGTGGATTAAATGCTTGAATAGAAATGGGACTAGCGGCAATTTGATTGAATAGCAAAGCTGAAGGATTCACCTTTAGCAAGGGGTTAGCTGGATTGACGGGTGAAGTCATGGAAAATTCTCCACCATTGGGAAATTGGATAACGTTTGCTGTTGTTCCTATAAATGAACCGCCAATATCTAATCGAGCATTTTGTCCAAATACGATGCCCTTGGGGCTTAGAAGAAAAAGATTAGCTTTACCCTGAGCCTTTAGTATTCCTTGGATGTCAGAGGGGTTTCTCCCTGTAACTCGCACGAAAATATTGTTGATAGTAGAGGAGTTAAGGAAATCCACTATCTCGTCGGTTCTAACTATAAAGTCGCTGAAACTATGGAATAGATTTGTATCGCCAACGGTTGTACCGCCTGTGATATCTAGGGTAGTACCATTGGGTGTAACTTTAGTTCCTAAAGAGGGATCAGCGACGACCTGAGCAAAGGTGCGATCGCTTCCTTTTCCTACAATCACACCTACTAGAATCAGCAAGATCGAGAGACCTGATTGGCAATACCGAGCAAGCCAGCTTTTTGACATCAAAAAATTTGCCTCCTAACTCTCTCCCTGGACTTCTCTTGTGTAGTAGAGAATTCTATTCACCCAATACTTTTCAGACATTCTTAGGACTTACGCAACTGGCATATTATTTTTAGTTTGTAGTAAGGACTTTAGTCCTCTTTCATCAGGGCTGAAGCCCTTACTACAAAATAAAAGCTTTTATTTTTTGTGACACTTGCGTAAGTCCTAAAATGTAGAGGAGCAGGAAAGCGCGGTCAGGATGAAGTAACTAGGAAAAAGAAAAATCTCTTGTTTCCCTTAACCTTTGACCTTGGCT
>NZ_JAIVFV010000103.1 GCF_020829445.1 Nostoc sp. CHAB 5836 | reverse complement strand
TTTCTTAGGCTTTAGGCGTTTAACTCAGTTGGACTCAGTTTGAAAAATAACTGGGGTAATTTATGATGCGTAGATTGTAAGTTCGCGTAAATCAAACGCGAACACTTCTTTTTTGTCCAAAGTCCAAACTTTTCACGGGATGTGGAAAAGGAGGAATGGTTCCCCATATTCATCTCGGCAAAATAATATAGTTATCTCAATCACCAACTATGTGTTCTTGATCACAGACATCTTTTGTTTGCCAACACTGCTAATTTAAACTTTATCTAGAAGGTGGGTTTCCAGATGGAGCCTAGAAACCTGATTCTTTCGTGCAAGGATAGCGATCGCGTACTTTTTAACGAACTTTTGGGGTTTAAGTCAAGAGCCTAATGAAGGCAGCGCCTGAAAGTGTCGGGGTCTAAATAAGAGTCACTTTCTCGGAAAAAGCCAATGGGCGAAAAAGCGAATTGGTTTAACCAAGCAGTTCTGCAATCTCTGCGCCAATATCGGGGCGTGAGTATCAATGGATACTGTTGGCGAATATAATACTTAGTTGTATCTTGAGGTATTACGTAAGCTCAAACCTTCAATCTGTCGTTACGGCTTTTAGTTGTAACACTTTTGTTTATGCGTTTGTAACACTTTCGCCAACAGCATCCATTGATACTCACGCCCCACTAACTGCTGCACTAATGGTAAATCTTCCACTGGAATTTTAGCGATCGCTCCACCCCCGTGATCTTTTGGAGTCACTTGTCCTGTATTCTCATAGAGACGAATTAAGAGTACTCCAAGTAAAAAAATGCCCCGATGAAAGGGGCAATTGATGTGGTTGATGTTCTGACTTGAACTTTATAAGATGATTCTGTTTCAGTATAATCGGCTTTCCGCACTTCATCGTGTAATACGCGTATATTTCCAAAACCTGTTTGATGATGGTTAAAACAACAACATAAATTAACAATAGAATTCAATATTAATACTTAATAATTTGAACATTATTAGGAATTTTTATTGAAAATAGAGATAATACATTTTGAAGTGCGGAATGTGGGGTATAAGATTTCTGTATATCTGCCCTAAGTTGCAATTGATTGAGTTAATGCTATGGCGATCGCTGACTCTTCAAAATCGCTTCACAAAAACTCAATCAATCTACTGATTTTCACTACGAAGAGCGTACGCTCAAATTGATAATCGTTGTACTGTAATACGAGGTGCTATTTTAAGCACCTCACAATCAGTGTCGCTTCAGTGATGGTGCGCTAATTCAAATTACAACAACCACAAAATTCTTTTCGGTTAGGGATAATCCAGTAGTAACTAAAGCAAATTGTACCTGAGCATACTCAGACGCACTGCCATCACTGTCAAAGAACAGTCCACCCGTAGCGCTGTTGTAGATAAATCGCTCGGCGCTAGTGGTTGCAGATGTTCCGATGGTAAACTGAGTCGCTGAAAGTGAACCGATTGATAACCCGCCACCAAAATCAGCAGCTGATACCTGAATCAGTTCATTAGTGGCGTTGAAATCATAAATAGTATCAATTCCTTGATCGTAACCATAACCGAACGCAAAGGTATCAGTACCAGAACCTCCAATTAGGCTATCATTACCATATCCTCCATACAGGTTATCGTTGCCATTGCCACCTGTCAGGGTATCATTGCCCAGGCCCCCAGAGAGCGTATCGTTACCATTGCCACCTGTCAGGGTATCATTGCCCAGGCCCCCAGAGAGCGTATCGTTACCATTGTTCCCCACAATTAAATCATCGTAGTCTGTACCTGAGATATTGAATCGTTCGATATTTTTGTAGCTAACCTGATACTTTGCGCCGGCTGTAATGGAGCCAATATTAGTAGTAGCATTGAAAGTCGTTGTCATTCCCTCATTAGGGCCAGTCCTATAGAAGCCATAGTCATTAACGTAATTAACTGCCAATAAATCGTCACCTACACCCCCATCGATGGTATCATTGCCACCATCGCTCTCTGGTCGGAAGCTTACATCGTAAAAACCGCCCACATAGATGGTATCATTGCCATTGCTCCCCACAATTAAGTCATCAAAAGCAGTATCATAGATATTTAATCGTTCGATATTTTTGTAGCGAACCAGATTAGTGCCCTGTGTAATTACTCCAATGTTAGTAGTAACATCGATTGTCGTTATAATCCCCTCTGTAGAAGAGCTATAATCGACTCTTAACAAATCGTTACCTTTACCTCCATCGATGGTATCATTACCACCATCGGCCCCAGAGAGCGTATCATTGCCATTGCTCCCCACAATATAGTCATCGTATTCTGTACCATTAATATCTAATCGTTCGATATTTTTGTAGCGAACCAGATTAGTGCCCTGTGTAATTACTCCAATGTTAGTAGTAACATCGATTGTCGTTATAATCCTCTCTGTAGAAGAGCTATAATCGACTCTTAACAAATCGTCACCCTTACCTCCATCGATGGTATCATTGCCACGATCGCCAGTGGAGATGTTAAGAAAATCATTTCCCGCACCACCAGAGAGCAGGTTATCACCGGTTGTATCCTCAGCATTCAATGTATCGTTACCAGCGCCTCCAGAGAGCAGGTTATCACCGGTTGTATCCTCAGCATTCAATGTATCGTTACCAGCGCCTCCAGAGAGGGTATTATTGCCTGCTGCACGAGAGTCCCTCTCTTCGTATACTACGCTGCCCTGGTCACGGTAGTATTCGCCAGAAATGTCAAGAAAATCATTGCCATCACCGCCGTACAGCAGATTATTGCCATAACTACCCCCAGCACTCAATGTATCGTCACCAGCGCCCCCGTTGAGGCTGTTATTGCCTCTTGATATACTATTATACGAATCGCCTAAATATGCAAAGTAGTATTCGCCAGAAATGTCAAGATAATCATTACCAGCGCCACCAGAGAGCGCATCGTCATCGTAACCACCGTAACCACCTGTGAGGATATCATTACCAGCGCCACCAGAGAGCGTATCGTCACCGTAACCACCTGTGAGGATATCATTACCAGCGCCACCAGAGAGGAAGTTATTGCTTAATGAAGCGTCAACATACACGTCAACATACACGTCAACATACAAGCGATCGTCACCAATACCACCCTTGAGGGAGTCATTCCCGGTATAACCCCTCAATGTATCGTTACCAGCACCACCAATGAGGGTATCATTCCCCACGCTACCTCTCAGTATGTCGTTGCCACTTTTGCCATCGATTTTGTCATTACCCCCCTGACCATTGATCACATCATTGGAGTTATCAAAGCCGCTAACATTATTGTTCAACTCGTTAAGGAAGGTGACTGTGTTTTTTCTGAAGATAGTGGTTTGGATGGAGTCGGCATTGAAGACATCAAAGCTCTTGGTGATGCTAGTCTGGTTATCAAACTCTATATTACCTAAGCCGAAAGTGCCTCCTGTAGTTAAGCTTGGGTTATTTAGGTTTTGCAGAGCAAAGTTTTGCAAGATGACTTTGAGAGTACTCCCCTTTTCAAAGGTGATTTCTAGATTATTGGCATTCTGGGCCAGCAGCAGATTTTGGACAGTCAAGCCATTGCTCTGGAATATTAGGGTGTCCACTTCGGCAATAACTGCTGCTGTGGAGTTTGTTCCTTCAGCGATTCGACCGAAATCGGTGATAGTATCAGTCTTGTGGTTGGAGTAGTTGTTGTAGTCATCTTTGTAAACAAATTTATCATTGTCACCGCCACCTGTAAGGGTATCTTTGCCCCCCGAAGCAATGATGGTATCATTGCCTGCTTTTCCGTTAATGTTCTCCCAGGTGTTAGTGCCTTTTAAAGTATCGTTACCGTTGGTTCCAGTGATGTTTGCCATAATTTTTATCTAGCTGAATCGATTTTTTCTGTAACTTCAGTTCTGAAAATGCTGTTTGTGCTGTTTTTGGAAATAACCCGCCGAAATTTTTTGAGCTTTTCGGCATACTTTATACTTCACCATTGAGGATCAGTAATGTTTCTCGAAGAGGTTGTTTGAAAAGGTCTCAAGTTGTATAAAAATCCTCCCTAACCCACGCCAGTCGCTCCACTTGGGGTCTCCCCTAAGAAAGGGGGGAACCGGAGTCAACAGTTATCAGTTATCAGTTATCAGTTATCAGTTAATTTTTCCGTTGGGAGTTAGACCCGGATTTCTCAAACTGGCGTGTTTCAGTCGGGGTCAAATCCCCGCCCTGTTCACTGTTCACTGTTCACTGATTTAAAGTCCCCCAATTTATCGGGGGACTTTGAGAAAGCTAAGACTTTTTATACCGGCAAAAGGACTTTTTAAACATCCTCTAAGACTCTGCTTAAGGGACTGACAACAAATAAATTATCCAATCTTGTAGGCTGCGCATCTTGGCTATATACAAAGGCGGGCTTTTCGACCCACCCCACAATCAGTAGTTGAGTATTTTTTTATTTGCAAGTCCTTAAGACTTGGCTTGTACGTAGCAACTATAGTTGACTCTTGAGCGGGAAAAAGATTTTGATACCCTCCTTGTGAGCTATTTCCCGTAGGTGTGTAGTTTGAAAATAGAGAATGTTTCAACATTTGGACAATATACTACATGGCTAATATACTACTAAGATGTGTATGTTAAATAGGTATCTTTACAAATTCTTCAGATTCTTTCGCAAAAATGTCTCTAAAAATACGGAATTTTATGTATGATTTCTAGTTTTTTAGTAGCTGGGGTAGTGTTACCGAAAGTGTCGCTAGGGGCAAAGTAATCAATAAAGTACCAAGTCAAAAAAGTCGACGCAAAACCACCAGATGCAACGTAAATTTAAGTATTCTATTGACGTTCTTACCGCACTTCTAGGGCGGTGAGAACGTCAAACAACAACGATTATTTTTTAAACTCCAGCAAACGTCTGAGAATTTGTTGAACTCTCCTTAGATATTGTGGGTGTTGCCCACTCATCGATACAGGAAAGCAATAAACACCTCCATTTGCTGCAATTTGGGCGCGAGTTGCAATTGCAGAGGCTTTACAATCGGCAACGAAGACAAACTTTTTGTGCCCAATGACTTTCGCCATTTTTTGCCAAGTGGGAAAATATAACGGGTCATCGGCTCCATTACCTTCAAGGGTGGCGCTGGTCTGACTGCGTAATTATATATGTTAATAACAATACACTCAATTTTCCGTAGCTCAATCCTTTGTGGTTTCCGTGTGGTGGAGTGAGTTTTTGGTCAATACATTTGGCTATTTCCATCTGTTTCAGCCATTCCACGATCACAGGAATATCATCAATTCGCTCAGAATGTATTTCCACTGTTTCCACCATACCCGCACCTGAATCATTCAGATGCTTCCTAGACTACCTTGATTACTGACGCATAATCCCGTTGGGTTAGAAAATACCCCGCAAGGCTTTTCCCTCAAGGCATTAATTCCTCTCTCCCTTCAAAAATGAGCGAACGTACAGCTCACGGTGCAACTGAACTCATTTACTTGGCTGACAATCCCCCAACACCCACCCTTGCCTCTGAGTTCCGGGTTGTCTTTGACTACGATTTGGCACACTTCGCCGATTTGGTAGGTATTCAATACTTGTCGGTTAAGGGGAAAAGGGGAAGGGGGAAGGGGAAAGAAAAAACCTTTAACCTTTACCCTTTAACCTTTTCCCCAAACCCAATGCCGAGTTAAAAATGCTTAACCGAGCAGTATTGGGTAGGTATTGGGTACTCTCGTGCGTTCCATGATCCTTTGCACCACATCTTTCACAATTCTACCAGTCGGCACTTTCCCCCCAGCAAGTTCGACTGCTCTTAGCCACACTTGTTGCTGTTGTTGGGGTTCAAGCTTTGTCATGGGTCGGACTTGGCGCTCATTAGTGGGCAAAACTTGATCCAATGGATCACATTTTTCAAGTAAATTATCAAAAACAATAGCTGCGTCCATCAAAAGGTAAGGCTGTCGGCGGCTGTAACCAAAGCGATCGTGGCAATATTCTTCAAACGTTTTATGCGTCGAACGGTATAGCCTCCTGTCCCTCAATTCTGCCAACGCCTTTCCCGCCTCAAAAACTGCTCTTTCCACACGGCGCTCTAGATGCTGGCGATCGCGTTGTTCTTCTGAGCTTAACTCTTCAACCTCAACAGCACTAACCGTAATCGTTGCTGAACCTGGGTCTTTTTGCTGGGAGATATCCTCAAGGTCTTGGTCGTCTGGTGGTGTGCTGTCCCTGGATGTGGCAGAGGTGGATTTTTTGCGCTTAGAGGATGGTTTAGCCATAATTCCACCTCTTTTAGCTCAGTGGCATTTGCTCAAAGTCGTTTGTGTTGCGATTACGCAAGTGACAGCAAAGATAAAAGATTGATTCGGGTGTAATTATACTCACACTTGCCTACCTTCGATATCATCTTCTTCCCAGATGATTTCGATTAAATCATCTAGTTTTCTTAACCCAAAGTACTTACACAGCGTCGTGACCGTGTGGTTATCTATGCGGTCAAAATGGCTACGGTAAAGCTTCCCTACAGTGGTGGGACTAAGCCCTGTTTGTGCTGCTAGGGTTTTTTGGTCTAATCCTCTGGACTTCATCAACTCTGGTAGTTTTGTTCGCAATTTCATGCCCTTAATACTACCATCATATGATAACAGGAATTTGCGATACTATTTAGCTGTTGACGCGATACTAGCTTCATGTTATTATAGAATAACAAAAGACGACCGCCCCAGTCTCGCAAACCAAGCGATCGCCCTTTGTGAAAACCTAACCCCTGCCGAGGCAGGAATATCAATTATGACACATCGAACCTACACACACCTTGCCCTTCGACGCTACAACCTCCCGCGCCTGAAAACAATCGCTGCCGAATTAGGCGTAACACCCACCGGAGACAAAAGAGGTAGTGAAACGTGGATAAACGCAATCATCGCTCACCAGTCCGCCCACCCTGAGAAATTCATCACCCCTGCAAAGGTACCACTGACACCCATCGAAATCTCGTTCTACGACCACGAATACTATGCCGGGGATAAGTTGATCGCCGCAATCCATTACGACGACGACCTAACGCGACCTTGGGTGGTGATGGTGAACAACAAGGAAGTCCACCGTGCTTCTACGAACATACTTTGTCATCATTACATCTGCTCACACTACAAAGACGGCACACTACCAGTACAAGAAGAGGCAGGGGGGCAGGGCGCAGGGTGCAAGGGGGAAAGATTCTCTCCCATGCACCCCGCTCCCTGCTCCTTGTCCTCTTCCCCTACTGAGAACGCAATCATGGCGGAGATTTTAAACGAGTGCGAGAAATACGGCTTTGAAATCCTCCACGATGGGATTTACAACAACGAGATGAAACTGGGCGAAGTCGGATTCAGTGGCGGTACTTGGTGGGTAGTGGGTGCAGCAGAGCAGGAGCGCGTCCTTTGCCAGTCTGCGCTTGTTGCTGTGTGGCGGTTAGCAGTGGCACAAACCCCACGCCATACAGAATTGTTAAATCGCCCATTTGAGATGTTAACCCCGAAGAATGGCAGTATTTACGGGAGTATAAACGAGTTTTTGAACTAGTAGTGGCGTAATTCTTGGGCTTCGCCTGGGAAAAGGTTAAAGGGGAACGGTTAAAGGGAAATTTCTTCATTCCCTTCCCCTTTACCCTTTACCCCTTACTCCGATTATTTCCCTTCATTGCAATTAAATCAATGCAACCCACAATTACGATACCCAAACATTGGGAATATCCCCGCTTTGCTTTGAATCAACGCACACAACAGGGCATCATTCTGGGCCTTCAGTACTACCCAAACGGTACTGAATTAGCCGAACAATTTGGTCATGGGTGGCGCTATGCGCTGATGCATCGAAAAAATTCTGACGAATTATTCCACTTTGAAGAGAATCAAATTCAAACGCTCTCTCCGCAGGAATTAGTCTCACAAATCACCGCAGAGATTGAGTTTTATCAGTACCAAACAGCAATTCTTCAACAACAGTTAGCCGCAATGACTGGAGGTTTCACAAATGCCTAAAGGAGGAAACAGCAACTTTGACCGTAGAGCCAATCATTTACTACGTTTACTTCAACTTTGTGGTGGTTGCGTTCCATTGCACTCTCTTCAATTCCAAGTCTCAAACTCAGTTATTCAAACACTGCTGGATAGAGAAGTGGTGCAAGTACAAAACACTGGATGCGGCTTTTTGTTGGAGATTGCAGAGGATTGTTAATCCTATAGAAAAATCATGAAACTTTACACTAAAACCATTCCACAAACTTTACCCGATTGGGCAACCACCGTTACAAAGAGTGCAGGTTTATTTGAGATTGAAATTAACGATGAACATCCTAGTTTTCAATCTCTACTTAAAGAGTTAACCACAGAAATTGAACCAGGAACCATCGGTGTAAAAGCCAGAGATTTATGTTCCAGACTCGGCTTTGAAATGTCTAACCCCAATCTCAGCCAATTACTTGAAATTGCCCAAACCCTGATATCCCTTATTGCTTGGCATCAAGACTACAAGCAATTGCTGGACGAGGGATATAGCCCTGATTTAAACATTGCTGATGCCCAAACTGCGCTTACTTATTTGCAATGGGAAATAGACCGGAATCGGCAAGATTCTGTTTAGAAAACAGATGACAGTACAAACCACTAATTATCACACCAAAAAACATGACTACTGAAATCAAACTAGGTTTATGCCAACCCCCTGAACCGATTTATCTCTACGTCAAAAACGGCGAGTTAAGTGGTGAATCTTACTTATGGTATCACTACAACATCGATAAGGATAAAACGATTCCTGTTTTAGAAAGAGGGCTGACTGGTTACATATCAGAACTGAGATTAACAGCGAAAGAATTTAAAGGCAAGGACAACATTAAGTTAGACATTGTTGTCAGAGCCGATGAAATCTACATTGTGAGAACTGGCATAGAAACCAACTTTTCTAAAACATTCCTCTTAGCTGCATCCCAAATTCCAGATTTTGATAAACCGCTAATCATTTCTGTTGCTGCTGGGGAAGAAAACGTAGTGTTTTGTCGGCTTTATGATGCAGTAACTAAAGTCCGACTTCGTAGGGAGTGGGATAAAGATGCTGATTGGGCAAGCATCATTCATGACATTCAAGTCCGTTTGGGTAGCACTTCATCTACACCAAAACTTAGCGTAGTTCCACAACCAGTACACACACTTGACATACGAGTAAAACAGATTCGCACTTTGCTTGATTATCCACTTGATTTAATCAAAGAATGGTTGGAATTTCAAAATGTTAGTAATCCCAGTCAGCTAGATATCAGCAAGATTGATGAACTGATAAAAACAATGTGTTTGGCTTGGGCATCAGACAAGTGTGAATCTCCCAAGGATGCTGAATCTTCTTATAAAAAGCAGGTGATTGATGCAGTGACGAATGGTGCTGATGAGTTAACAGCAATCAGCGCATGGATGCAACAGGTGCAAGCGGTGAAAACTGGGGCAGTGTAATTCAGTTGTCAGGATTCAGAAGAAGTTTTATTTCTGAATCCTGAATTAATCACAGAGGAATTAAACCATGAAAGTCATAGTCACAGTAGTAGATAAAATCATCAGTGAAGCACAGATAACTATTCCTGATGGGCTGTCAGATTTGGCAATTAAGCAGCACATTACAGACCTCTATAACAGTGGTGAGATGCTGATTGATTTGAAGATTGCTCAGGTGGACTTTGAATCAGTCAGCGCTCGAATTGTCCAAGAACATTCTACTAAACCTGCATCTTAAGGGGAGGTAATCAGATGCATACAAAATGGACTGAACAAGAGCTAAAAATTATTGAGGTGAAAGCTGAAATCTACACTATAAAACAAATAGCTCAAGTTCTTCGATTGAATTTCTCAACTGTTACCAGATGGGTAAAAAGAGGATGGTTGAAAGCTACAAGACGCTCTGCTAAACATTACCAAATTCGGAGATGGCATCTTAAACAATTTCTTGAGCATCCACCACAATCAATTAAAAAACGTATTACCTCTCTTGATCCAGAAGCCATTAATTATTTATTGGGGAGAAAAGCATGACAGAACAAATCACTCCCTTTAAAACTCAAAAAGTCCTTGACCTCTGCTCTGGTATTGGCGGCTTCACCCTCGGTCATATAATTACTGGCGGTTTTGAAACGGTGGCTTTTTGCGAGATTAATCAATACTGCCAACAAGTTCTACATCTGCGATTCCCACAAATTCCAATTATCTCGGACATTCATGATATTACAGTTGAGTCTTTGGCAAGAGTCGGAGTTACAGAAGTTGACGGCATCATCGCCGGACTCCCCTGCCCTCCCTTTAGCCTTGCGGGGAAACGTCAAGCATCATTTGATGAACGCAACCTCTTCGGGGAATTCAAAAGAATCCTTTGCGAGATTCGACCGCACTGGGCAATTGTGGAAAACGTTCCCGGACTCATCACTGCTGAATCGGGTGGATTTTTCCGTTCGGTACTCTGGGAGTTTGCCCAGATGGGGTTCGATGTCGAGTGGGGAATTGTTTCAGCTTCCCAAGTGGGGGCTGTCCACAAGCGAGAAAGAGTTTGGCTCATTGCTACCAACTCCCAAAGCGACCGATGGGATACATCCTGGAGTCACTACGAGAAAGCCGGGACAGACGTTGCACCTATCGGCGGCGGTGATGCTACCCACGCCAATTGCTGGCGACTGGAAAAGCGGCAGCCCCTACCAATTGAACAAACAGCGTCCGCCCAATCTCAAGGATGTAGCCGCCGGATTGGATACAGCCACTTCTCGCGCCCTCAACCCTCATTTAGTGGAGGCAATGATGGGTTTCCCGCTCTTCTGGACAGATGTTTGCTTACACACACAGAGATTGATAGCTGGCTCACCGCAGCCACAATCCCCACTTTCAATCGGCTCAGTCGTGGCGAGATTGCAGCACTTCCGCTCTATTGCCAAGAAGAATATCGCCAACTCTATGCAGAATACCAAAGCATCAGAAGACAACACAAACAACAGTTGATGGCTCTGGGCAATGCCATTGTCCCTCAATGCGCTGCACTAGTTTTTGAACGACTGAAAATAATTTTATCTCAACAAGAGGAAAACTCATGATTGACAACATTAACGCGCTTAAAACCAGTTGGTATCTTTCTCCTCCTTGGGGGAAAACAATTCCACCAGTTGAAGTCAATTTACTAGAAAGAGTCTACCTCCGAACCACGAGAACATTCGGTTACTGCTGCGGTGTTCAATGGAAACACGAATGTTGGATTTATTCAGTTGATTGTCGTAATGAAATTGTTCACACCACACAACATCAAATCATTGGGACTGGAGAATTAGTAACTCTGCCCGTGCCAAAACCGGCTTTTGTTTTGGGACAAAAAGTAATCCTATGTTCTCACGGCAATGACGCAAAACAACGTCTCATTTTGGGAATAGCTCTGGTGAATAATTCTTGGTTTTACCTTGTTGAATTGGTGTCGCCAACCTTAACTCAATCACCGATTATATGGAATCGTTTCTCGCTGGTCGGTGAAAAAAGCTTGGTGCGGATATTGAAATAATTCTCTCTAATAACAGAACTGAAAATTATGTCCCAAATTCAAATCGCCGAAATTATCGAACAAATCTCTCAAGAGATTGAAGTGGATTCTAATGGTCACTCTTTTGCCAGCGTTAGAGCAACTGCAAGACTAGCTGGGGTTGATGATGAATCGATCAGAAAAGCTTTGAAATCAAGCGCCGACCTAGCACCATCAAAATTAGCCAAAGAACTTATCCTACAAGGCTTTGAAGCCGCCGACCTAACGCGATGGAGAACCGTCGGAATCCCAGATAAAGGAATTGCAATCATCTTAGAATATTACGCTTACAATGCAGGGCGATACTGCACACTTCAAGCCAGATTGGTATGCCGTTCATTCAACACTATCGGCATTCGGGCATGGATTCAAGATAAGTTGGGCTGGACTAAACCTGCCTCAAATAATGAAACTGCGATGACACAAATACAGTTACTCGCAGCTCTAGCTAAACACTTGGCAGAGCAAGAACAATATTTATTGGAGCAACAACAGCAGCAAACTGAAATCTTGGCAAGACTCAAAGCGGTTGAAGTTGAACAAGACAGAGTAAACACACCATGCGGTCATAAATACAGTGTTGTCGGTTTCGCCAATCTTCAAGGTTTGGAAATATCGGTAAAAGTTGCGAGTGCCAAAGGACGAAAGGCAAGTGCATTGTGCCGAAAACAAGGTATCGAAATAGAGCGCATTCATGATCCACGCTTTGGACGAGTCGGTTTGTATCCAGAAAGTGTGTTAATTGAGGTTTTCTCCACGGGTCAAAACTAACAGCAACTCCCAAGGCACACATTCAACACTTTTGTCGAAAATACCATGCAACAACTCAATTTATTCAATGAATCAGCACCAGTTTTACCTATCACTTATTACCCTGATTTCTTAAGTCAGGAACTTGCCAACTCGCTCTACCAACACTGTCTACAACTGGAGTGGCAACAGAATCAAATACGTATAGCGGGTAAAACAATGCCCGTCCCCCGCCTGGAGTGCCTGTACGGTGACAAAGGTTGTGACTATCTCTACTCCAATAGCGTGTTTTTGAAACCCCTGACTTGGACAGACAATCTGGCTAACTTGCGGGACAGAATCACTGCGCTAACTGGTTATAAGTTCCGTATCGTCATCGGCAATCAGTACCGCACAGGTATGGATTCTATCGGTTGGCACGCTGACACTGATTCTTCGATGGGACTATCCCCAGCGATCGCATCAGTAAGTCTGGGGTCATGTCGCAAGTTTCAAATCAAACCGAGAAATGGCAAAGCTACTGACTTTTGGCTCGAACACGGGAGTTTGTTGATTATGCACCCCGGCTGCCAGTCCACACATCTACACCAGCTTCCCAAGACCAATAAAGTCGTTAGCACACGTATTAATCTCACGTTTCGACCACACACAGGGGGCAGATGAGAAAGTTTTGGGTTAAAGGATTTTTTCACTCCTTTAACCCTGACAAAATACCTGCGCCTTTATGAAGAAGGGGAAGGAGGAAAGGGGAAATGGGCGAAATAATCCAAATTTTATGAGTCAGGTAAAAACCGAGTGAAATTATGGGCGACCTGTTCATCTCTTTCCCCTCTTTTTTATAGCAATTCGATTCAAATTCAGTCACTAATCGGAGTTAAATCATGGGAGAATCAAAACGTCGGCGCTTACTAGATGCCAATTACGGCAAATCTAGACAACCCTATACTCGTCAAAAAATCACTTGGGAAATTCTCAACAAGCAAACTGTTGCATCTGTTTTTGATTTGATCATTGACGATCACGAATTGACAAAACATCATCTAATTTCGCCTGCGCTATCAGACCCAAGTGATGCAGCTGATGTGATCAACATAATTGATGCACTTGAAAAGTCAGAGCTTGGGGCAGTTCTTCCCAAAAGCTCTCTACCCCTTACCGAAGAGGCGGAGGGGCAAGGGGGCTCTTCGCGGGGGGAGCAAGCTCTGCCCTGGAGGCGTGGAATGAAGGGGGGAACATGGGTATCAAGCCCCGTGCTTCCAGGACGCTCTGGATTGGACGGAGCTTGTACTCCGACCAATCCTCCCCCCTGCTCCCTGCTCCCTACTCCCCTGCCTCCGGCAGTTACCCCAATTCCTTTTATTTCCCCCAGCGTTGCGCCTCGTACCAATCAAAATCCCAATAGTCAGTTAGAACAAAGGCATTGGCATGAATGGGTTATCAATTCTGGCGTTGACCCCATACTTACCGAGCTAAATGTCCGCTCTCTAAGTGGGGATGAAATATACGAGTACCTGCTCTATGCCCTACCCCACACCGCTCGACGAAACGATGGGCGATTACGTGACGGGTACTTACAACGATATGCTCACATCAACAGTGCATGGTGGGCTAGTGGACTTGACCCTCATAACGATTGGCTTGCGATGGAGTGGGGAAGAATGAAACCCGACAACCCACGACTCGAATGGGATAAAAAAACCCAAGAGCAAACCCAAAAACCAGTTAAGTACGAGTCCCCGCCGAAAACCCCCAACCGCGTTACCTACCTGAGAGTTCCCCTCCATATCTGGAAGTTGGTGTCCCTCCGCTACGACGTGCCGATGCCAGAACTAATCACCGTTACCCAAGAAGGTGAAGCTTTAGGGTTCTGGGCTTGGGTAATGGCACACCCGGAAATCCCTATAATCCTTACAGAGGGCGAGAAGAAGGGAGGTTGCTTGCTGACTCTTGGCTATGTAGCGATCGCTCTGCCTGGAATCTGGAACGGTCGGGTTGGCAGTGAAAACTTAGAACGACTCCATCCCGATTTAGTCCCAATCGCACAAAAGGATCGCAAATTCGTTATCCTTTTTGATTACGAAACAAAACCTAAAACCAAACACCAGATTTTTCAAGCTACACGTCGTACTGCTGCAACAATCATACAGCTTGGTGGAGAGTGCGAAGTAGCTCTACTCCCTGGCCCCGAAAAAGGAATTGACGATTGGGTTGTGGCACTGGGTAAGAAAGCCGAGAAAGCAGTGTCCACCATGATTGCTGATGCTTTAACCATAAACGAGTACCAGCAAAGATTTTTCGTCAATCGCGCTAGGGGACTACGTAAATACAAACCCAATGTCATAGTTAATACTCGCTATCTTTCCACAGTCATCCGCTCACTGCCTCAATCTGGGTTAGTCGGTTTGGCTTCTGATATGGGGACTGGCAAGACTGAAATTTTGGCAATCATCAGAAGAGATAACCCAGACTTGAGCTTTTTGAACAACGGGCATCGGGTTACTTTGCTGAAGAACCTCAGCGATCGCCTACAAACTGCCATGTACTCAGCTATCTCTTGCGGCGACTGGGCTAGAGCAAAAGCTCTCAGCATCACGGTAGACTCACTGTATAAAATGGCGAATGATTTACAGGCTTATGACATTTTATTTATAGACGAAGCTTGCCAGTATCTCGCGCACTTGCTCAAATCGAAGACCTGCAAGGAACATAGAGGGGCTATCCTCGAAGTACTGGAATACTTGGTTTACAATGCCAAGCTGGTTGTGTTGGCAGATGCTCACCTCGATGATTTGACTATCGAGTTCTTCACCTCGATGCGTCCTGTTGGTGAAAAACCTTTCATCATCAAAAACCAATATCGTTCGGGTGGTCGTCAGGTTTTTTGGTACGAGGGACGAAACAGCAGCGCATTGGTAGCCGAGTTTCACGCTCAGTTGATGCTGGGTAAAAAGTTGATGATGGTCAGCGATAGCAAGCGGTTTATCAAGAAATTAGAACGCGCTTTGAATGGTGGGACACCAATAGATAACGCTGATGATACACCGGAATCAGAAGAAGACCGCAAGTTACGGGTGTGGGCTATTCACTCGGAAAATAGCGGCTCTGAGGAGAATGTCATCTTTATCAGGGAGATTAACACTGCTATTCTTGATATCGACGTTTTTTTAATTACTCCCAGTCTCGCTACAGGGGTTGACATTTCCAGCTATCATTTTGATGCAGTATTCGGTGTGTTTCATGCTGTAAGTCAATCAGCTACAGAATGCGCCCAGCAATTATGGCGGTATCGTCCAAATGTCCCCATGCACGTTTGGGTTGCACCGCGCCCTCCCTTTGGTTATGCCGAAACTAATGCACGACGGATTAAGGAGAAAATTCTTCAAAAAAATGAGATGACTGCTTTTCTGATTCGCATTGACCGCGAGACGGGCAGACGTGGTGCAGAGAAGGACTGGGCATTAGATGCGAGTTGTCAAATTGAAGCACAGCGCAACTGGTCGATTAATAATCTTCGTTCTGATCTGCGATCGCTGTTGGAGGAGATGGGCAATAGGATTGTTTCTGCCGGAGATGGTGCTGATGAGGGAGCCTCGCGGTGGATGAAGGCTGCGGGGATTGCCATTGATGAGGAACATTTTTGCAAGGTGGCGAATGCTAAAGATATTGACCGGAGGACTTACAACGCTAGGCAGCATCAGGATTACCTGAAACCCGAAGAAGTTTTGGAGTGTGAAAAGTTTCGCATTCTGGACACTTACGGGATGCCTGTTACCCCAGAATTGGTGGAGAAAGATGACGGTGGGAAGCTGATACGCAAGATTGTCGCACTTGAAGCTATATTGGCAACGCCTGGGGAAATGATCACCGATGACCTTATTGCACCGCCGCCTGTTGTAGCCCAGCGAGATAAATCAGAGCGTGAACGTTTGAGCATCTGCACTGACTGGAGTAATCATTCCACGTCTTGGCTGATGCGTCATCGGCTGGGACTCAGGGCGGTGTTGATCGATTTGATGGCTGGGGTTGAGATTAAAGGCGACGAGGCGATGATTCAGGCTTTGGCTGACTTCTCTAAACGCAATGCCTCTCACGTTAAAGGCATTCTCAATCTGACCATCCCGCTATCGGAGTCTCCGATGTGGATTTTGGGACAGTATCTGGAGCAACTGGGTTTATCTACTGAGTCGCGCCGACCACTCGAAGATGGTCAACGGGTTCGGTATTATCGGCTCAATACGGAGGATGTCGAGTTTGCTCAGAAGGTATTGGAGTATCGGCAGAAAGGGAGGGAGGAGAGGGAAAAGAAACGCCAGCAGGAACAAGAACTCCAAGCGGCTCATGCAGCTAGAATGCAGTCTCAGTATGGGATTAACCCGCCGTCCACACCCCCCCTTAATAAAGATGGAAGTAATAATTGGGGGGGTATGGACACAGAGGCATCACTCAGTGATTCTTGGTGGGAACGGGTTAAATATTATGCTCAGTTAGCGATTGAACGTCTAGAGAATGGGGTTGATGCTGTAAAAGAACTACTCAGTACACTGACGATTGATGAGCGTTGTGGGGTGATGCTGGAGTTTGAAGACGCAAGCCCTGACAAATTTGCTCAACTGGTGGCAGATGCCCCACAGTGGACTGAATGGATGGCTTAAACCAATTCGCAATACTTCGGCTTCGCTCAGTACAAGTTCGCTTTTTCGCCCATGACCATTTAATGAAATTCACGCATTCAAAATTCTGTTAGGAATAATAAGAATAATAATGAAATTGATTAACAAAGTTTGGGGGTTTAATTCCCCAGCAATATAGGCAGCACGTGAAAGTGTCGGGGTTAAATCCCCGTTACTTTCACGTAATTGCGTTAGCGAGTCCGCGTTCGCTTTTAGCGTCTCGTAGAGAGCGTCATTGCGAATGGGCGAAAAAGCGAATTGGTTTAAGAGTTAAGAGTTCCCTTTTTTTGTAAATTATTGTTAGGAGCATGTTTTCGTCCGAATCAACCGGGGAAATAGTACTGTTGACTACTATTAACTTGGCGATCAAGAGAAACAGAGTCAGCTGCCGATACACCAGAAAAATATCCGTCAAGTGAACTAATTGATGGTTTAGCGAAACTTTTAAGTTTCATTTTCTTGAGATATGCTTCTAGCTCAGATTCCAGTTTCGAGTAGAGCGCTCGCACGATGATTGCAGGTACTGCAACCGATTCACTATTTCCAGCAATCCCTTCATTTTTCTGTTGTTCACGATTTTCAATAATTCTACTAATAAGTCTATTGGCGGCACCTAACTTAAAGGCATTTTTAAAAGCGCGGTCGCCTTGAGTTTTGCAAGCTAATCGTGTAATAGTTTGTTCAAGATATTCAAACTGAATACGGGTAGAGATTATATTCACCTTTCGCCCTAAGATAATCATTTTAGATCCGTTACGGGAGCGCCTTGTAAAAGCAGAGCAGTAATTCCCCCAACAGACACCCGTTAGTAAAATAAATTTCCAGGATATCAGGCGTTTGAATTGGCTAATTACTTCTTCTTCTACGGGTTGAGGTGTCGAATCGTGGAGTGATGCTATCGATAAATTATGCCGGGTTAGCATCTCCTGAGCTTTAGCAGCAGCGGCGCTTGCTTCCATCTCGTTGGGGGATTGACTGAGTGCGAACAGTTTTTTAATTTTGTCAGCGATTTTGTCTAGCTCTTGTACCTGCGTCTGCATTGGGTTTTTAAGATACTTGGTAAAGTAAGAGACTTCTTACAAGTGGTAGATTTGAAAAAGCAATCTTCGCCCCGACTCAAACTGTGATAACTGATAACTGGTAACTGATAACTGATTTAAGTAGGTGGGCGAGAACTCAACACTCAGTATCATCATCCTTTAATGAGTCGCTAAACACAATTATGATGTATGGGAATTGAATTTCGGGAACCATTGGTTCAAATTTTATCAGCACTGCTCCCGAGCGCCATCGGCTCACGTTGCTCATTTCACGATTCTAAAATTAATTTTCGGGAACCATTGGTTCTTTTTTATGAAGCTAACAAGGGCAACGCCGCGTAAGTCTTTGCAGCCGACGGGGAAATCATGCTGGCAGAAAAAGGATATCTGGCTGACTATAGTTCCATTGGATGCTTTTAGCTTTGTGGTATTTTCGTTAAATACGGAACTTAAAACGATAAGTTAACGGCACTCTGCGATCGCTTGTTGCATAAATAGCATCATCGCTTGTTGCATAAATAGCATCATCGCTTGTTGCATAAATAGCATCATCGCTTGTTGCATAAATAGCATCACCGTACCAAAGCATAACAATGATAAAAAATCAAGAGACGAAAGTACGGATTATTTTCGTACTTTTATCGATTCCTTTGGAATTGCTGTTTGTGAGATAGTGAAAGCGAATTGCGAATTGATATATCGCTCTCCCTAGCAGAAAAATGGTAGAAGTGTGGCAATTTTGGGAATTTGAGCATGACTCGCACAATATTGTGCGAGTCATAGATGCTCCAAGTGGATTAGAGTTATTTGCTGTTGATGTATTCCAAATAATTGCCCCAATGCTGAACGATGAAAAAGTAACATTGATAAATGCTCCCACCAATCAGCGATTTGTAACTATTAACTGCTCAATAGTTACAGTTAACACTTTGAACGCTCTTGCTATTCATTCCTTGAGCGGGATAGTGAAAGCTGATGTAATTAGGCGATTTATGCAATGGGTGAGAAGCAATATAGCGCCCATTTTTAGAAAAGATATAAATCCCGAATACTTCTTTAACCAAATTAATTTTTATAGACAACAGTTAATCGGGCATTACCTATATTTAAAATCTCAGTCACCTTGGGAAGTAGAAAGAGAAAATATTGAGTTATACTTTCAATTATTTGGGGGACTTTCGGATGTATTGCTCGTCCAAAAAATGGAGATATATAGCGATTTAAAAAAATCCCATAATCCTGATTGGATGACAATTATCAAACAAGGGTTGATGATCCAAGCTTTCAACTCTATTGCTACTAAAAAAGCAATTTTTGGGAATCTGCAATATTTAGTATTGTACTTCCAAATCCTGGAATCAAACCACTGGTAAAGATTAATCATGAGGCGAAGGAAAAAGATGACAGATCCCATCACCACTACTGAAGATCCAAATAAAGAAGAATTAAATGAGCAAGTAATTCCTCAAGTATACTCGCACAGATTAGTCATAGTAACCGGAGATAAAGGGGGTGTAGGTAAGTCTACTTTTGCAAGGGGACTTGTGCAAACATATCTAGATGCCCAACAAAGATTCATAGGTTTTGATGCAGACAGTTCCAATTCTCAACTACTAAGATTCTACGGGCAATATTGCCATATAGAACCACTTGATATTTTTAGAAATGGAAAGATAGATCAGTTTTTTGACAGATTGAAAAAAATGATTAATCCAGATGCAGATGAATATGGTGACATCCCGCCACCAGAATCTTTATTTTTACTGGAATTGCCACCACAATCTCGGCGAATCTTGCAGAAATTTCTCATGGAAATGAATTTTCTAGAAACAGCCGAGAAAGATTATGATATACGCGTCACAATGGTGGTAGTTATTAGCCGTGTTATGGATTCTATCAATCAGCTAATAGACTTACATAATTTTTGCGGGAATCAGGCAGATTACGTGGTAGTAAAGAATTTATTTTTTGGAGAAACAGATGAATTTACCCGATATGAAAAATCCACAGAAGTCAAAGAAATTAAGGAGAAATTGGCATCCCAAAAAATTCCCTACATTGAGATCACAATGCCAGAGTTAATATCACACGCTTATGACTATTTAGATGAAAATAGTATAACTTTTAAGCAAGGGATAGAGCAAAGGGATTTACCTTCTGTAAAAGGGCGAGTCACAAGTTGGTTACGAACTTTTAAAGAAGAGATTAAACCAGTAAAAGTGTTACTAGGCTTAAATGGTGTCGAACTCTCCTAAGCGGATGATAATCACTGTAGGTGACTCTCGTGTAGGCAAGTCTACAGTCACTAAACTATTAATTGATTTGTTCCAATACCAAGTCAAGAGAATCAAAGTGTATAACCATGATAATCGCCAGAGATTAAAGGCTTATGAAAGAGTCGTAAAAATTGAAACTCTAGATTTTTTTAGGGATGATACCGATAAAATGTTAAATAACTTCAACGATGATCAGCTTGATATCATTCTGGTTGATATGCCAGGACAGTACATAGATAAAACTTGCCAGTACATTGTCCAATCCGACTTATTTGACCTCTTAAGAGAGTATGAATGGAAGTTAACTTTCCTCCAACCCATTTCTCACAGAAAAGACTGTGTTAATTCTCTGGACAAGTTAATTAAATTTGCCACTAATAATGCTAATTATGTAGTTGCAAAGAATCATTACTTTGATACCAGATTTTCCGAGTATCAAGAATCAATTCAAACTAAGTTTCATCAGATTGGAGGTACTGAGATAGAATTATCGGCGCTGCATCGTGACCATTATGAAGCATTAGAGAGAACAAGTAAACCATATTCTCTATGTTACACAGATACTTCGATTTATCTGGTCTATCGCTCTTATATCTACTACTGGATTAAAAATTTTAATAATTCAGTTTTAAGTAATAATACAGCTATTCAATATTTGGGTTTATGACTAGGGGTGTAAGGGTGTAAGTAAAATAGATACAGACTGAAATAGCGTACATACAGTATAAAAAAACATGAAAGAGTCACCAGTGCAATCATATCGTGATTTAAAAGTCTGGCAAGAAGCAATGAATCTTGCTGAAATTTGTTATAAAGCAACTAAATCATTTCCTAAAGAAGAAGTTTATGGGATAACTTCACAGATTCGGAGGTCTGCTGTATCTGTTGCCGCCAATATCGCGGAGGGATATGGTAGAAAAACTCCTGGAGAATATATTCAGTTCCTATATATAGCACAAGGTTCTCTTAAAGAATTAGGAACACATTTATTGTTAGCAATCAGGGTAGAGTTAGAGTCATCCCAAATACTTAATACTGTTCTCAATCAATGTGATTCGGTTGAAAAACTTTTACTACTTTTAATTCGCGCATTAGAAAACAAGAGGTAAATATGTACATCAATAATTATTTTTCCCCTACACCCCTACACCCCTACACCCCTAATTTCAGATGAAAACAGAAGAAGTGTTACAAGGATATTCTGACGCAGAACAAAAACGCATAGCTCAAATGTCCCATCAATTAGGAATTGCCCCAGATGACCCGATGTTTCAAATCATGGCAACCTTGGGAAGATACGAAGAAACGATGATTGACCTCCAAGCACGAATGGAGGCAATGATTGAAGCCTGGGCAGTAATGATTGACCAGAAGTTGGAATCCACAAGCAAAGCAGCTGTGTCGATGCACTATACAGTTGTGTCTAGTGCTGTACGCGATGAGATGAAAAATCTCAAACAACCAACCCTAAATACCTCACCAATTGGTAAGGATCAGTTGGGATTTTGGTCTGTATCAGCGATCTGCTCAGCGGTAATGGCCATCGGGGCACTTATAGGTTCCCTGACAACTTGGAATGTTGTCTCAAATTTGGGTGTCAGTCAATCAGTTGTAGTGTCAGCCAATGATATGAAGGTTTTGAAATGGGTAAAATCAAGTCAAGGAAAACAAATGTACCAGTTATTGTTAGACAACCAATCAGCGATCGCTGCCTGTGAACAAGAAAACCGGCTACAAGGATATTGCTTGATTCGGATAAAGAAAACTAATAAGTAGTTTATATTGCTCTCAAATTTTCTGATTCTAAGTAGCCGAGTTCTTTAGCCTTAAGAATAGCATTAACGCGACCTCTAACTCCTAACTTAGAAAAAACATTGCTGCTATGCCCCTTAACTGTACTGACTGTAACAAATAGTTGACCAGCTATCTCCTTATTAGATAAACCACAGGCAATTAAGTTGAGGATTTTAATTTCTGTAGGAGTAGGCAGTTCTCTGTACCTCTTGTCCAAAATTTTCTTGTTGTGACAAGTAAAGTTTTCAAAGACTCTTTTAGCAATCTCCGGGTCAATAAAAGAATTATTTCGATAAGTAGCGTTTATCGCTTGCTTAATTAATTCTAGATCCATCGTTTTGAGAATATAGGAATCAGCACCATTTTGCAGTGCCAAATTGACTATATCTTGGCTGGCGTGATAAGTAATCACAATGACTTTACTATTAGTCCGAGTCTTAATGTCATAAATGAGATCCAAGCCACTGATATCTGGCAAGCCGATATCAACTAAAGCAATATCAGGTTTAAAAAGCTCAACTAGCCTCATTCCTTCGGTTCCAGTGTCAGCTTCCCCGCACACTTCCATATCTTCATCTTGATTAATGACTGACTTAATTCCAAGCCGGAGGAGAGGTTCATCTTCAATAATTACTAATCGAATCATTGGAGTTACTTCGATTACAACATGATAAAATATTTATAGCATATTTACTTAACCAATAAAGAGTGAAATCATCATCATAATCTTTATTCAATCAATCTACTAATCAGGTGAGATTTTTGATAAAATCTGACCGCATTTATCGGTCGGATGGTAGTATATTATCAGAGATGACGAGATGCGCTATCTGTATAATCCGAAGCTATTGGACACAATTGAACTCATAGTTGAAATTTTGATAAGTGTTGCTTTATTGATTGCTGCAATCATCAAATTTGGCATTCCTGATCTAAATCAAGCAATGTTTTATATAGTTTTGGCAGTCATTATGTCACCCTTGTTAGGATTGCAAAGGGTTACAAAACGTTATCTTTTGGTTACTGGTTTTATCTTGGGAATCTTTGTAGGATATTTCAGGTAAGAGGAAAAGGAGAAAACCAATTCGCAATACTTCGGCTTACAAAGAAAGGGAACAGGGAACAGGGAACAGGGAACAGGGAAGAGAATGTGTCCTGTTCCCTAAAAACTAAAGTTGCAGGGTTATTGCCCAGTTTAAAAAGGGATGTTTTTCGAGTTTGCGTAGCACGTTCGCGTAGCGGACGCACCAGAAGAAAAACAGCGTCCAAGTTTTCAATCCCACCCCTTTTAAGGGTGGGTCTCCCTGTTGCCTGTTCCCCGTTAAGAGTTCCCTCTGAATTCGACTAGCAAGAGTACAAGTTCGCTTTTTCGCCCATTCGCAATTAAACCAAGCCAGACACAACGGCAGAGGGTTTTTACCTGCCTTGCTCCCGATGCAGATTATTTCTCTACGAGACGCTACCGCGAACGCGCCACAAGAGGCGAGGTTTTTACGAGTTGCCCGTTAAGAGTTCCCTTTTAACTTTTCCCTTTTTGATAAAACTGATTTCAACATTATATTGGTTTTCTTTAGAGATCAAATTAGTCAAAAGTACTGTTTTTTTCAGTACCTTGGTTTCTAGATTTTTTGTTTGGTATCTTGAATAATATGCGTATCGTTTCAGTCTAAGGAAATGCATACTTACCGCTACGATACTGAAAGCTTTGTGAATACAGCAGTACTGACTGGGAGCAATGCGATTTTGTGAGCTGACTCCAAAGGTCGTGCGATCGCCGATCATCAATGCTGAGTATATGCGTATCTTAAAATACTTAGAAAGTGAATATTTTCACTAGAATTCATCTTTTTGATAT
>NZ_JAIVFV010000102.1 GCF_020829445.1 Nostoc sp. CHAB 5836 | reverse complement strand
GCAGATTATGCTCGTGCATCTTCATATTTAAGTTATTTTACTGGTTTTATGTATATTCAGTAGCTTTGTTTATGTCTAAAAACCAGTAAAAACCGATTGTGACAGTTGAGGGTGCGGAATGTAGGATAGAAGAGCGCTAATGATTAATGACCAATGACCAATGACCAATGACCAATGACTACAACCGCACAGTTGAGCGCAGCAAAATCACCTTACGACTATCTACTATGCTGGCAACGAAACCGCCATTGTTAAGCTTCTGCAATGTGTTGTACGCTTCACTTTGGTTCGTGGTGTAAACTGCCAGCAAGTAAGGGCGTTGTCCATAAGAAACAAAACCGACGTTACCTCCCACAGTTTGCTGCACACTATTTACTAGTTCTGGACGGTTGTAATAATCTACCAGCACTGCATAACCCTCTCCCAAGGCTTGAGGATTATAGCTGACTGTCTGCTGAGGTGGCTGTGGCTGTCGCCGTGGCTGTGCCTGAACATCTGGAGTTGTTGGTCTAGTGGTAATTATGGCAGACAAACCAACAATATTACTGACATATCTCGCCCAACGATTGGCATCGTCAATTTTGTTAAAGCCCCCTACTCGCGTCACAGTTTCGTTGAGATATTTGCAGGTGATGGTTTTAAGTTCAGGTGGTAAGGCACTACGCAACTGCTTTTGATTATTTGCTGTGGGACTGACTACTAATAAAAGATACTCACCCGCATTTGGTGGTTGACAAAGGGGAATGGCTTGTTGGGCAAAGACAGAACTTATGCCACCAATTAACCCTGCGTAAGCGAAGCTCATCGTAGATATCGCTAATCCTAAAACACTTGGTAAAGTTTGAAATCTATGCACAAAAGTTAGATTATGTAAATTAAGGTGTCTTAGAAGATTTTATAAAAAAATATTTTGTTCCCCCAAAATAATATAGCACTAGCAGAAGTTCAATCGCTCCATCAAGTGAAGGCATTGCATTGTACGTCTACTCAGTGTCCGCGCAATTAAAAACAGACATAAAAAGACCACTGAATGGGAGAGGGGTGCAAGGAGAATAACCCAATGCCCAATTAGGCATTTCTAAGTACAACATTTCATTAATTCGTAGCGAATTCTCTTTGCGTTCCTTTGCGCTTCCCTTTGCGCCCCTACCCTGCGGGAAGGCGAGGCGCCTATGCGTTTAAATTTCAACCCTCAATTCACCACGATTTTATGCTACATCTGTACTAAGATACAGTAGCAAGCGATGCCAAAGCATCTGGTATTGCCTCAGAAGGAGCCTGGAATTCTCCTGTGATCACATACTCTAAACGCAGTTTTAACCAGGTAATAAATTGGGGATTAGTAGAAATAATCGCCACAGTTGGTTGAGGACATTTCGCCTTTAGCTCTGTAAACTGCGGTGCTTCCAAGAAAGCTGGTTGCTTAATCAACCAAAAATCTATTTGTTTTTCTTGTTCGTGGTAATGACGGGTACGTTCTTTGATAACTTCGTGTATCGGTTCTTCTTCAAGAAGAAAACGTTGACTAGCCAAAACGTAATAGTATGTTTGCATTTTCATCCTGTGGTTGCTATGTGAATAATTTAAGGGTACAGAGTGCAGCACTGTACCCTTACAAACTAACTTTTGTGGGATTTCTTGAACCAAGAACTAAACGGACAAGCACTTTTCTGGTTTTGAGTATTCGTCTGTTTGCCATTAGATGTTAGCTTTTCCAAGAACAGATTATTGTCAAAGTAGTGTTCTAAGGAAATAACCTTCAAGTCATCGGTAACTTTTGCAATGCTCATGCCGATAATTTCTACTGTCTCTCCAGTAGGTGCATGACCTTTGTATTCTCCGTTAAAATGTCCCCAATGCCGCCATTTGAATGTGACATTCGGTGGCCCTGAGAAAACTTCCATTACTTCCCAAGGAAATCCTTGGGGAAATGTTGTGTGGAAGACTTTTGCGGATGATTCAAAGCTTTCTTCTGAAGCCTTGTAGTGTTCTGAATCAGCCATAAATAAATTGTAAGTACCTTGGGCTGATAAATCTGCTGCGGTGTACTCTACTCCGCCATTGGTACTTACCCGAAAGTTTTCATTAACAATAGACAACCACTGTTGTGGGTTAGCTTTGAAGGATACCTCCATCTCGAAAGTTCGCACTAAGTTTTGCACGATCGCTTCTAATGTACCTTCAAGGTGATTGTAGATACTTTCTTTAGCGAGATTCTCTTTTGAACGAGAGTAATCAGGCGGTGTCTGATAGCGCCACTCGACATCAGCGCTTTCTGCTATCACTTTATCTCTATCCTGTACCCAAAGTGGCAGGTTATTAGATTGTGTTGCGCTCATAGAAGTTTTTGCTGAAGATTTGATCCCAATTTCTAGATTTCGCAGTGACAACCCTCTGTGGGGGAGATGGGGGAGATGGGGGAGATGGGGGAGATGGGGGAGATGGGGGAGATGGGGGAGATGGGGGAGAAAGCAATGCCCTATTCCTTATTCCCTATTCCCTCTTATAGCTTGCTTCATCTCGCGGACTGCCCTTTCTATACCAACTAATGCTGCCCGACTGATGATGGTATGACCAATGTTCAGTTCTTCCATGCCTGGAAGCGTAGCCACTCCATAGACGTTCCAGTAGGTGAGTCCATGACCAGCGTTGACTCGCAATCCGGCTTGAATGGCTTGTTCACACCCTTTAGCTAATATGGCTAATTCTTGCTGACGATTTGTCTCATCTTTCGCCTCAGCGTACTGTCCGGTGTGCAATTCAATAAACTGCGCCTGTAGCTTGACAGATGCTTCGATTTGTGCTGGTTCGGCATCAATAAATAAACTAACTGGAATGTTAGCGCTTTGCAATTTATCGACGATCTCACCTATTCTAGCAATTTGCCCGACAATATCTAGTCCGCCTTCTGTTGTGACTTCTTCACGCTTTTCGGGGACTAAAGTCACGTAATCTGGTTTGATATCGAGAGCGATCGCCAGCATTTCATTTGTAGCGGCCATTTCTAAGTTCAGATGCGATCGCACTGTTTGCCGCAATATCCGCACATCCCTGTCTTGGATATGCCGCCGATCTTCGCGCAGATGTACTGTAATTCCATCTGCACCCGCTAATTCTGCCAGCACCGCCGCCGCTACGGGGTCTGGTTCTACCGTCCGCCGTGCTTGCCGGATGGTGGCGATGTGGTCAATGTTAACGCCAAGTGTAGGCACCCAAATTTCTCCCAAATCCACAGTCCTCAGAATTTGATTTTACCGGAAATAGTGGGAGTTTTGCATGATTTCTAAAGCGATCGCTGGTCAAATTGTGGTCGAAGAGCGGTGCGATCGATGTAAATTCCGTAATGGGAGAAGAGACAATTCCAGATGCAATCCTTATCCCCCGTGGTCACTGAGCTTGTCGAAATGCTCACAATCCCCACAGAGATGAGTACATTGAAGGTGGGGACTTGGGCGACACGTTAAAAAAGTTGATTTGTAAATTCAATCTGCTAAGTCGATGCGTAGAAATAAACATAATCCTCATATCTCCGACTTCTTTAGAACGTTTGAAGTTGAATTAGCTTAACTTAGTTATACATAGTTACTACAATTATTACTACATAAATTCTCTGAGGTGATATGCTTTTAAACCTGCAACAAATTATTGTCAAATCTGGTCAACAAATGTTACTTAAAGATATTAGTTGGCAGCAGTTAGAAGATATTTTAGAAGAAATGGGAGAAAAGCGTGCTGCACGTATTTCTTATAGTGATGGTTGGTTAGAAATTATGGTTCCCCTACCAGAACACGAAAAAGATAAAGAATATATTGGTGAATTAGTCAGAATTTTATTAGACCAACTCCAAATTGATTTTGAGCCTTTTGGTTCCACAACACTTAAAAATGAACGAATGCGGCAAGCAGTAGAACCAGATACCAGTTTTTATATTCAAAATCAAGCTGCTATCATTGGGAAAAATCGCATAGATTTAAATATAGACCCACCACCAGATTTAGCAATCGAAATTGATATTACTTCTCGGACTCGATTTGAAAATTATGAAGTTTTGGGAGTTCCTGAACTTTGGCGACATACACAACAAGGGTTAGAAATTTTATTGCTACAAGAAGGGAAATACATAAAATCTGAATCTAGCCCTAATTTTCCTGATATTCCAATTATTGAGTTAGTTAATGAATATGTTCAACAGTGTTTAACAATTGGGAGAAGTCAAGCTATGCGTAATTTTAGAGATTGGGTGAAGAATAATTTATGAGGGGCAAGGGGACAAAAAGAATAACTATTCCCCATGCCCCATGCCCTACTCCCCACTCCCTTCTTTCACAAGTTGAGCTTTTGCCTGTTGCCAGAGAGTTTCTAACTGATCCAAACTGTAATCAGAAAGGGGACGGTCAACAACTGCCTCCATTTTTTCTAATCGCTGGACAAATCGCTGATTTGTGCCTTGCAAAGCGGCGCTGGGGTCAAGATTATGCCAACGGGCTAGCTGAATAACTGCAAATAGTAAATCGCCTAATTCTGCTTGTTGTCGTGCAGTTGTTTCCTCAGCCAAAGCCTGTTGAAACTCCCCCAACTCCTCATGAAACTTCTCCCAAACGCCCTGAATATTTTCCCATTCAAACCCGGTGGCCGCAGCTTTTTGAGAAATCTTCATTGCCGCCGTCAGTGGAGGAAGAGTGCGCCCATAACGAGCGAGTTTAGCACTAAGTTTTGGCGCGTCTGGGGATGATTCGCCTTTTTCCTTTGCTTTGATTTGTTCCCAATTTTGCCGCACCTCATCCACACTCGCAACTGTCACGTCACCAAAGACATGGGGATGACGGCGAATCAACTTTTGGGAAATTCCCTGAGTTATTTCTTTGAGAGAAAATTGCCCAGATTCACTAGCGATTTGGGCTTGTAGTACCACTTGTAATAATAAATCGCCTAACTCTTCTGCGATCGCACCTTTATCCCCACTCTTAATGGCATCCACCACCTCATAAGCTTCTTCAATCACATAAGGCGTTAGGGTTTCGGCAGTTTGAGCTAAATCCCAAGGACAACCACCATCAGGCGATCGCAATCTCGCCACCACCTCAATTAACTCCTGCAACGCCGCCAAAGTATCAATTTTGTCATTTGTCATTTGTCATTTGTCCTTTGTCGTTCTGCCGTTGCTCTTTCTGGTAACTGTAGCTCGACGAGTACCATTCTTCGTCACTTTCCGTTTCTTAATTTTGCCACTAGCAAGCAACCCACCAATGCCCTGTTTTTGCACGCGCTTATATGCCGAACCGCCCCAATCACTGAGAGAATGACTCATCGCGCCGAGTTCCAAGCCTAAAAAGAAGGCGATATATTCAGTATCATATTGCAGGAGCGATCGCCCCACAATTCCAGCCAAATCTTGCCAACTAAAACTCCGATTCCATAGCTTTTGGGCGATCGTCAACACGAAAATTGCCAAAATAGCAAGCAAACACGCCAAATAAAGTACCCGTAGGATCGTGCCGATAATCGGCCCGTGAGATAAAAAAGAACGATGGCGGAGACTTTTTTGATAAGGTAGCCAAATCCAGCGCAAGAAACCCCAACGTTGAAATTGCACAGAGTAGATATCCAAATCGGGGCCAAACATCAGCCCGCCAAATAGAAACCCGCCTGCAACCAACAAAGTCGCATTGCTACTGCGAGTTTGCCACAAAGTAATGCCCGCCACCAACGGCAGAGTATACATAGTAATACGATCGTGCGTCCGACCAGAGGGCATCCTAAATCCTGTTAGCGATAGCGGGGCGTTTAGCCCGTGCTGAGTAACTGAATCACCGAACTTCTGATTGGTGGCTTTTGCCGATCAGAGTTCTCACTGAGTCAGTATAAGAGAAAAAAAGATTTTCTTAAAACTACTAGCGCAATGCTAAATCTTTTGCTATCTTAGATAAAGATTGCATAAAAGGGCGGTTAGCTCAGTTGGTAGAGCGCCTGCCTTACAAGCAGGATGTCATCAGTTCGAGTCTGGTACTGCCCATCATCAAAAAGCCGTTGTTTCAACGGCTTTTGGCATATTTGAGTAAAACGGTTTTGTGAATTAGAGCAATGGGATCTTGTGAGGTCTGGTGAAAAACAAGCGATCGGGATGAATCCTTCCGGGCGGAGGTAGAAGCAACACCAGCCGAGGAAATTTGGGAAGGGATCTGATCGCTATATCTATTTAATTTTCTGAAAATTCTCGATTGTTAGATAGATTTCTTCATCAGCTATTTGACTGTTGTAATCGATATTAATTTGGGTTGGATAGCCGAATTTAGAATTATATTGTACATTCAGGCTGTATGCCTTACGATTGATTGCATCTTGAATTACATTAAAAAGCTTGGGAATTGTTTTGTATTTTTCAAAGTATTGCGGATTAGCTGGTTTACCATCTAAAGTGATTGAAGTTGTTTGACCATTACGTACTTCAATGACTACTGGGCCTCTAGCTTCTCCTATACAAAAGCAGCTGTTGCTAAATGTATAGCGATAGTTAGAAATATTCGCCTTATCCCACAAACCGCGATTAAAATTTAATCGTCTTAAATTCAAGTTATTATTCGCTTTATGTTGTGCAGTCTCTAAGGGAGTTTGAGACATCGCTGGTAGGTTTACACCTAGAGATAGCAATACTGCTGCACTGATGATGATCGGTAAGCGCATATTAATCAGTTGACTTTTGAAACAATTGAAGTATTATAATACATAAATTCCTTTGGTTGTTTAAATAAACTTTATTTTTTGATAAAAATTGATTCGTGGATAACTGAATCTCTATCTTTTAAGAATACCCATAGACTTCTTGCAAAAGTCCCTAACACCCCACCCCCAACCCCTCCCGAAGAGCGGGGAACTCGGGGCCCCCTCTGGGCATTAGGGGCAGGGAGACAAAGCGTAGCTTTGGCTCTTTGGGGTTCAAATTGTTTGATTTATGCAAGAGGTCTCATATATCCAGGACTATTTCATTCTCACCTAGCCCGCCTCAGAATGAATTCTGAGTCTAATAGCGAAAGTCGTCTCAAGACGACTGAGAAAAGATTATAGTCCAATACACTTGGGTTAAGCATTTCCTCCTTCTCTTCTCTCTGTGTTCTCTGCGCCTCTGTGGTTCCTAAAAAAGAGAGTTTTAGCCCTTTTGTGAACCGTATTGGGTTATAGTCCGTTTTAACGGACTTTAGCTATGAGCCAGGAACTTCAGTTCCTGGCGGTTTATGTCTAGAATGAAATAGCCCTGCCCATATATCCCCGGCAGAGCCAGGGAAAGAGGAAATCCTAACTCGCGGCTAAATTTCCCCAACCCACATAGGGTAATTTTGCCGCCGTTGTGCGAACTCGATCAGCGTTAGCTACTAACTGACCGCAAGCGTCCCAAGTTCCAGAAATGAATGTGCTTCTAGTACCTTCACCGATCGCAACTGGGGCGGTGTAATCACCAATTTGCACTTGTAAAGTTTCCAGATTTACTGTCACGGCGGCTTGGGGATTAGCAGCGACTAACTCTTGTAGTTGTTTAACAGTAACAGCATCGCCTGTCACGCAAGGTATGCCCATTGCCACACAGTTACCAAAAAAGATTTCTGCAAAACTTTCACCGATTAAAGCTTGGATTCCCCATTTAGCGATCGCTTGGGGTGCGTGTTCTCGTGATGAACCACAGCCAAAATTTCTATTGACTATTAAAACCTTCGCACCTTGGTATTGCGGTTGGTCAAAGGGATGTTCACCTTTGAGTGCTTTCCGGTCATCGATAAATGCGCCTTCACCTAACCCGTCAAAGGTAACGGCTTTCAAATATCGGGCGGGAATGATCCGATCAGTATCTATATCATTGCCCACTAAGGGTATACCGCGCCCTGAAACTGTTTTAACTTCACTCACCATAAGTTTTATAAGAAACGAACCGCATTCGCGTTAGTGTCTCCCCCTGGGAGAAGGACGCAAAGAAAAGAAAGAAAGTTTAAGTAGAGCGGCGTGAATAACTCAAGGTTTGTAGTGAACGCGAGTGCGTCTTGTAGAGAGGACTTTAGTCCTGGTTTTAGGGCTGAAGCCCTTACTACGAACTAATTCTAAATTTTTTACATTACTTAATGTACTTTGATTTATTCACGCCGACTTACTTAAGAGAGTTTTCTCTGTCACGAGGTGGGGTTACAGCAACTCGCGCACATCAGAGACTTCGCCTTTAATGGCAGCAGTGGCAACCATCGCTGGACTCATTAATAATGTCCGACCGGAGGAGGAACCTTGTCTTCCTTTAAAGTTGCGGTTAGAGGAGGAGGCGCTGATTTGTGTTCCTTGGAGCTGATCGGGGTTCATGGCTAGGCACATAGAACATCCTGGTTCACGCCACTCAAATCCGGCTTCCTGAAAGATTTTATCCAGTCCTTCAGCTTCCGCCTCTTGCTTCACCCTTTCGGAACCTGGGACAACGAAGGCTTTGATTCCCTCTGCAACGTGACGACCTTTGGCGATTTTCGCCGCTTCTCGCAAATCAGTAATTCTGCCGTTGGTGCAACTACCAATAAAGCAGACATCTATTTTGGTGCCCTTAATCGGTTGACCAGGATATAAATCCATGTAGCGGTAAGCTTCTTCGGCAATAAATCGGTCTTCTTCTAGCAGTTCTTCCGGCTGAGGTACTGACTGGTTGACACCAATACCTTGACCGGGAGTAATCCCCCATGTAACCGTAGGAGAAATTTCTGCCGCATCGAATACCACTGCATCATCGTATTGCGCATCAGCATCACTCTTGATGGATTCCCACCAAGCCACTGCTTGCTCCCAATCTGCACCTTTGGGAGCGAAATCTCTGCCTTTGAGGTAGTCGTAGGTGACTTGATCAGGATTGACGTAGCCGCATCTAGCACCGCCTTCGATCGCCATATTGCAGACAGTCATCCTCTCTTCCATGTTCATTTGCTCAAATGTCGTACCTGCAAATTCGTAGCCATAGCCCACACCACCTTTAACGCCGAGTCTGCGGATGATATGCAAAATGACATCTTTGGCGTAAACTCCGGGGTTGAGAGTGCCGTTCACTTCAATTTTGCGGACTTTCAACTTCGAGAGGGCGAGAGTTTGGGAAGCTAGAACATCCCGGACTTGACTAGTACCGATACCAAATGCGATCGCACCAAATGCCCCATGACTGGAAGTGTGGCTATCTCCACAAGCGATCGTCATTCCGGGCTGGGTCAGCCCAAGTTCGGGAGCGATGACGTGAACAATACCCTGACTACCAGAACCGATATTGTAAAAAGTTATGTTATTTTCTTGACAATTATTTTCCAGCGCCTGAATCATTTCCTCTGCCAAGCTATCGGCAAAGGGACGCGCCTGATTTTGTGTAGGGACAATATGATCGACTGTGGCAACAGTCCGCTCTGGAAACAGTACTTTTAGACCCCTCTCACGTAACATCGCAAAAGCCTGGGGACTGGTGACTTCATGAATTAGGTGAAGCCCAATAAATAGTTGCGTCAGCCCTGAGGGAAGTGTACCAACGGTGTGTAAGTCCCAAACTTTATCAAACAGGGTACCTTTGCTCATCAGAAATATGGGTAGAAACCCCGTCCTTCTAGGACGGCTTTATATTGGATTTGGGCACCATTACCGCCTTGGGGTTGTTTAATTCGGGGTACTTTTGTATTGCACTTTCAACGGGACAGTTACCGATTCAAACCTTACAACCCTGTACGCATAACGGTTTTGCTACTTACGTAGCCTCCCTTTCGGGGTTAAGTTAGCTTCTCCCAAGGGGAGACGCTGCGCGAACGCCAATGTTTTAAGAGCTTGTTAGGCTAGCAGCACTGTCTCAGTGACCTTAAGACTTGTTTAACCACTAGCGACAGAGCAAGGAACTAGCTTGTCTTGCGACACGCTTACGCGAACGCATTCCTAGGTGTCGTGACTCAAAAAACGTAGCCAAGTTTTGGCTTAGGCTGGTCAGAATGGCATGAAGGATTTCTCTTTCAAGCCTCATGCCTTTAGGCTGAGGTTCCTGACAGGCCAATTCAGTATGTGAACTACCCCAACCTAAGACGGACGGGGCTTCCCAATTCATCGGGAAAAGCCTCAAGGACTTCGTAGTACTAGAAAGTCTGACATTCCCTCCAAGGGCAGAAGTCCTGGTTCCCAAGACCCAAATTTTCTTCTTGCAACATATACCTATTAGCTTGGTTTTCGCTTATGGCATTGATGGTCAAGACTTCAATATCCTACCAGAAAATCCGCATCCCTTGGGGAGACGCTTTAGCACATGGGGATTCGTCATACATCTGGAAAAAAGTTTTTACTTATGTTTTAAATCAATTCCAGATGCAATCCTCAATAAGAGCTATTCATCTCCAAGAGTATGAGTACATTGAGGGTGGGGACTTTGCGTACCGTTAAAGAGTCCAGTCTTAAATAGTATCAAAAAAAGTCTGGGTTTTTGCAGAGCAGTTAATATTACTTACAGCTTTGCAATAGAGTGAATCTTCTTAAAATTTTATTCCGATATATCGCGATATATGATGATATATCGTATATTAGAGAAAGTTGATTTGAGATTCATTTATGTTTAGACACTTTCAGTCACACTTTCGGGCACCTGTATGGGCAGGAGTTAGCGAAGATGATTTTTTGCTTGTCAAGTCTTGGTTTGGGCATGGCAAGCATCATGGTAGACATCATGAGAAACACTTTGGCAATGAAATGTTTGGTCGTGGTTGGGGAGATGAATATCGGACTCGTCGGGGTGACATCAAGTTCATCCTGCTGGAATTATTATCCGAGCATCCTAGTCATGGTTACGACCTAATTAAAGAGATGGAAACTCGCTATGGTGGTTTCCGTCGCCTCAGTCCTGGTTCAGTGTATCCAACACTGCAATTGCTGGAGGAAGGTGGTTATCTCAAGAGCGCACAGGAAGGTGGTAAGCGGATTTATACGATTACGGATGAGGGTAGACAATTATTAGCAGAACGTACCCAACAAGACACTCCAGACTCTCCTTGGGATAGCTTCAAAACTTTTGTCACAGGTAAGCCTCAAGAGTTTATTGAGCTGCGGAATGCCGCAACAGAGTTAGCTGCTGTTGTGGTGCAGGTTGCTCGTAGTGGCAATATGGAACGAATAAATCAGGTGCGTGAGCTTTTAGAGCAAGTTAAACGGGAAATTTACGCAATTCTTGCCCAAAAATAAGTAGAGACCGGTCAGCAACAGGACTTACGCAAAAATTCCTAAAAAGCTTAATTTATCGAACCGCCAAGACGCCAAGAGCGCCGAGAATTCGTAGGGTGTGCGTAAGTCCTAAGCAAATTAAGTAAGTTGGCGCGAAAAAATCCAAGTATGTTACGAAACGTAAATAGCCCTAAAATCTTTACTAATGACCAATGACAAAGGACAAATGACAGCCTTAGCCAGTTAGCTTTAATTGCGCCAACCTAATTAGCGTCTCTACTTTCGATGTTCTCAGATTTTGCCCTTACAAGTTAGAAGCGATCGCACTTAAATCTGGCTCGATGAGTGAGTTCAGCAATGTCCACAACTGCAAATCAGTAAAATCTGGGATTGCCATAAATGCGCCGACATCCCGCAAAACTTGCGGTTCGTGGGTTGACGCTATACCAATAGTGCGGATATCTGCGCCCACCGCAGAACGAATTCCAGAGGGAGAATCTTCTAAAGCGATCGCTTCCTTTGCTGTAATCCCCAACTTGTTTAAGGCAACTTGGTACGGTGCAGGGTCGGGTTTACCTGCTATACAATCATCCGCTAAAACAACTGTATGGAAAGCTTCTTTTATTCCCAAAACCTCTAGCATAAATTCTGCGTTTAATCTAGGGGCATTAGTTACTAATGCACGTTTTAACTGATGTGTATCTGTCCAGGCTAGTAGTTCAGAAAATCCATTCAGGGGTTTGAGATTCGGGGCGAGTTTACGGAAAAGCGCCTCTTTTTCCTCTGCAAATTTTTCCCCTTGTGTTGCTGATAATTGTGGCAGAATGTCTTTGACAATTTCTGGATTTAGCCGCCCACTAATTCGCGATTTATAAAATGTTTCATCAATTTCTACGCTAAAATTCAACAGCATTTCCTGCCAAGCTCGGTAGTGTATGGGGTCGGTGTTGACAATAGTGCCGTCTAAGTCAAAAAGAATAGCAGCTAGCATGATTTGTTGGTAAAATGTAAATAATTGTTAACTTAATTTAAATAGTTTACATTGTTTCTTGGTTAATACAGGGTAAAAAGTCGCGAATTATTCTGCTAAATCCGAAAATCTATACTGGATAGGGCATCTAAATGCAGACAGATAGAGCCTCTCAAGTAAGTACGTTGGTGCGAAAAAAGTCAAGTATGTTACGAAACGTAAATAAGCTTAAAACCTTTACTAATGAGCAATGACAAAGGACAAATGACAGCCTTAGCCAGTTAACTTTAATTGCGCCAACCTACTTAACTGCCAAATAATTGATCCCTTCTGTGTAAGCAAATGCCAGCCGCTACAAACTTTTTTCGCGTTGATGACTTACTAGTGCAGATTTACAACTCTGAAGTCGAAATGGCTCAGGACGTTGCCGAAATCGTGCAAAAGCATTTACAGCAAGTTCTCAAGCAACAGGATACAGCCGCAGTCTTGTTAGCAACAGGTAACTCCCAACTGAAATTTCTTGATGCTTTGATTGCATTGGGTGGTGTAGATTGGTCACGGATTATTCTGTTCCATCTAGATGAATATTTGGGAATTACTGCTGACCATTCTGCCAGTTTCCGGCGCTATATGCGAGAACGTGTAGAGAAGCGAGTTGTTCCTAAAGAATTTCACTATATAGAAGGTGATACATTGCAACCAGTAGCAGAGTGCGATCGCTACACTAAACTGCTGCAAGCACAACCAATTGACTTATGCTGTCTTGGTGTTGGCGAAAATGGACATTTGGCTTTTAACGATCCAGCAGTAGCAAATTTTCAAGATCCTTACAGCGTGAAACTGGTGAAACTGGATACAGTGAACCGTCAGCAACAAGTAAGCACAGGTCACTTTCCGAATCTAGAAACTGTCCCACAATATGCTTTTACTATCACCATCCCAACAATTTGTTCAGCTAAAAAAATTATCTGTCTTGCTCCTGAAAAACGTAAAGCTAATGTGGTAAAAGAGATGTTGCAAGGATCTGTAAGCACAGATTGTCCGGCTTCTATTCTCCGTCAACAATCCCAAGCGACGTTATTTTTGGATGTCCAATCTGCTCATTTTGTAGATTTCTGTGGTTGATTGATTTTCAAAATCGATAGTCAAGCGTTTTGGAGCTTGCAATTAGAGGATGTTTTAAAAGTGGTTGGCTGTGATTTTCGGCACTTTTAGATCCCCCCTAACCCCCCTTATTAAGGCAATACGGTTCAGTTAAGGCTAAAACTCTTTGTCAAAGTCAACTTTTTTAACGAACCGCAGAGGCGCAGAGGAAACAGAGAGAAGAGAAAAAATGCTTAACCCAAGCGTATTGCTTTTTAAGGGGGATCTGGAACGTTTTGATACCTACAATAGGACTTTTCAAACATCCTCTTAGAGTTGAAAGTATTTTTCCACACATCTAATAAATATTTCCACACCCATTCCCAAGGCAGTTTCGTCAAAGTCAAACCGGGGATGATGATGGGGATATGCTAAGTCTTTCCCTTGATTCGCAGAACCTAAAAAGAAATAGCAACCAGGAACTTCTTCCAAGAAAAATGACATATCTTCAGCAGCCATAGTTTGGCATTCTGGCACAACACCCATTGGGGTTTCTACCACTTCTTCTGCTACAAATCGCACCAATTCTGCCATCTTCACATCATTAATTACTGGTGGATAAAGTGACCAATATTCTAAGTTATAATTTGCCCCATGACTTTGACAAATTCCGGCAATAATCTGCTCGACACGCCCTTTGAAAAAGCCTTTCAAACTAGGATTAAAATACCTGACAGTAGCATTCATTCTGGCTGTATCAGCAATCACATTCCGCTTGGTTCCAGCATGAAGTTCGCCCACTGTCACCACTGCTGAATCAATGGGATTAACATTCCGAGCGACAATGGTTTGTAGGGCATTTACGATTTGAGCAGCAACGACAACGGAATCCACAGTTTGATGGGGTAGTGCGCCATGTCCACCTTTGCCCAAAATTGTGCAGTTAAAACATTCCACAGCTGCCATCAACGCCCCAGCACGCACACCCACTGTTCCCAAGGGCAAATTATTCCACAAGTGCAAACCAATAATCGCGTTAACATCAGGATTTTTCAGGACTCCAGCTTCAATCATCGGCTTTGCGCCTCCTGGTGATTCTTCGGCTGGCTGGAAGATAATTTTCACCGTACCGGAGAAGTCTTGGCGATGCTGTTGGAGATAGTAAGCTGTACCTAGAGCGATCGCTGTATGTCCATCATGTCCACAAGCGTGCATCACTCCATCATGCTGCGATTTGTACGGCACTTCGTTGAGTTCTTGAATGGGCAAAGCATCCATATCGGCCCGAATCGCTAAAACTTTTGGATTTTGGATTGTTTTTGAATCTTGCCCTTTGCCTTTTATGGTGGCAACAATGCCAGTGTGGGCAATTCCAGTTTGATGCTCAATTTCCCATTCTTGCAGCTTTTTTGATACAAACTCAGCCGTCAGTTTTTCTTGAAAACCTAACTCTGGTTGTTGATGCAATCGCCGCCGCCACTCTACTAATTGGGGTTGCAATGAACGGATCGCAAGTCGGATGCGAGATAGGTCAACAGAAGAGGGATCGGGAAAGGTGGAAACCATTATGAAGACAAACTAGTTTAAGTACAGCTAACTGAGATTATTTTCTCAGTTTAACGTGAGTTGGACGAATCTTCGGTAACTACTTAGTGGCCTATTCCATTAATTTTGATGATATACATTTTTTGTCTGTAGTAAGGACTTTAGTCCCTGATTTTTTGAGAAAATGAAGTGCTTACTACGAACCTATCAAAACTTGGTGATCGACCAGATTTTCGAGAGAGATATAAGACAATACAGTTCATTTAAGCATTTCCTCCTTCTCTCTTCTCTCTTCTCTCTGTGTTCTCTGCGCCTCTGTGGTTCGTAAAAAAAAGAGTTTCAGCCCTTTTGTGAACCGTATTGAGATATAAGAGCCTATTGATAAACTAAATATTAAGTAGGGTGTGTTACGGCTGTGTAGGAACTTGAGGATTTGAGAAAGTCCAATTTAGCCGTAACGCACCATATTTACAGGTGCGTTAAAGCAGCGCGTAACGCACCCTACAATTTAAGGCTTACTTTATAAATGCTCTCTAAGATTACGCAGTAGCTTGAAGTTATGAGCAGAATAGAGGACTCTTATTTGATTTATGAATTGATTTATTCAGGTGGGCAATAGGAAAATATTAATTGCTTCTTACCTGACAATACGGTGATTTTTTCACAACTCAAATCTGATTCTTCTCGAGAACTAATTAAACAAACTCAATGCCTCTAGCTTAACTGTAAACTACCTCCATCGCAAGTAAATGTTTTAATTGTAATTCTCTTGAAATCAAGGTTAACTCCATAAAACTTCTTCAGAGCAAATTTATTTGATTCTCGTTCCTTTTTTTCTGATAACAGAATAGTAATATCATCAGCAATATAATCAAAATTTTTATCTATGGTGTACTTCTCACGGTAATTTTCTCCTTTCCATTCATACTTGTGATCTTTGTCTTCTGTAGCCTCGGCATATAAAAATATCGTTTCACTTTCAGCAAAATAACTAGGGGTTATAGTTCCGCCTGGAGAAATTACATTCCAACCTCTAGTTTGCTCTATATCATTTAAAGCAGTGAAATTAGCGGCGACTCTAATAGGTTTATCGCAATTATTTTTCAGTGTAATTTTATTACTACTTAGATTTGTATTTTCTTTTTGCGAGGTTGAAATTTCAGCCTTATGTTTATAATATCTTTCTTCAGCATCTGCTTGTTTCTTAGACAGGATCTCCCGCATCATTTTTTCTTTATCAGCTTGTACTTGAAACTTTAATTTCTCTTGTTCGGCATTAATCTGCAAATGTGTCTTTCTGTCTTCAAATGCTATCTTTTGTTTTTCTGTATTCTGACTAAGAATAACTCCACCAAGAGTAAATATTGAAGTGATAATTGTTACTACTACTGTTGCGTCTTTCCACAATTTATTGTTGTTACTTATATCTTTACTGGATTTTTTTTCTTTATCTGGTTTAGGTGAGAACTTTAAATTAGTTGCGTCAACGTTGCTAACTCCAGATATGGAAATATCAGTAACTTTGAGTATCTGTTTTCCTAAACAGATAACGCTGCCCTTGTATAAAGAAAATTCTTTGTCGGGATACAGTAGTACTTCATCCACGGTGGGAAGATTTTGTAGTCCTCGCAAATTCCTAATAAAAAAGCGATTTTGCAGTTGATTGAAAAAGATTTCGACGTGGAGAGTTGATACAGTATCATCTTGCAGAACTAGATCACACTTCGGATCGCGACCGATGCTGACAGTTCCACTAACTTGATGAGTTTTTAATTCGCCTGCATCTTCCCATTGAAGAGTGAGTTCCGATTGTGAAATGAGTGTTGTCATTGTTTTAACCCTATAAATTTTCACAATTGACTACAACTCTATACCTGATGATTTCGGATGTAGCTACGTAAAAATCAGCAATTTTCTTTTAAGTAGGTTGGCGCAATTAAAGTTAACTGGCTAAGGCTGTCATTTGTCATTGGTCATTTGTCATTGGTCATTTGTCATTAGTAAGGGTTTTAAGCTTATTTACGTTTCGTAACATCTTTGGCTTTTTTCGCACCAATGTACTTAAGTAAGTCGGCAACAATAAATCAAACTATATTACGAAACGTAAATACACCTGAAACCCTTATAAATGACTAAGAACAAATGACAAATGACAGCCTTAGCCAGTTAGCTTTATTTGCGTCGCTCTACTTAGTTAGTTTAATCGTTCTGAAATATTTAGTGTTTCCCAATCTAAATCTGATGCTATTTGAGCAAGTTTATCTAAATCAGTCAGGCTATCTAAATAAGGTAAGCAGCCTAAAACTGGCGTGTTCGTGAGTGATTGAATCAATTGATGTGGTGTCCAGTCGGCTATTTCTGCATCCGTTCGGGGTTGTACGCAGTTCAGCACAATGCCTTTGAGATTGATGCGCGATTGTCTAGCTAATGCTACATTTGCCACTGCTTGAGCGATCGCCCCCAATCTCACTGGTACTACCAATACCGTTGGTAATCGCCATTCTCCCGCCAAATCAGCTACCGTTAATTCCTCTGTGACTGGCGAACCTAACCCTCCCAAGGCTTCTACAAGGACAAAATCACGATGCGATCGCAATTTAGACAAAGCCTGCCATACTACTGCTAAATCGACTTGGCGATTTTCCCGTGCTGCTGCAATCGGAGGAGCCAGAGGTGCTTGAAAGTACAAGGGTGTAATTTCTTCAGCAGATTGTTCTAGCGCAAATAGCTTTTGATACCACTCGCGATCGCCAATTCCCGATTGAATCGGTTTCATGATTCCCCAGCTACGCTGCGGGTAATATTTTTGCCAATAGGCTGCTAATGCTGTGGTTAAAACAGTTTTACCAGCTTCGGTATCAGTTCCAGTAATCAGTAGTGTATTTAACATTAAGTAGGTCGGCGCAATTAAAGTCAACTGGCTAAGGCTGTCATTTGTCATTCGTCATTTTTCATTAGTAAGGGTTTTAAGATTATTTACGTTTCGTAACATACTTGATTTTTTTCGCACCAACGTACTTAATTTCTTTGGCCAGAAAATGGTTGTGTTCCATTATCAGGCGGAAAAGTTTGCGTTTCACCGCTCGTAGGAAGTGGGATGGGTGTTTCTGTGGGAAGTGGGGTGGGTGTTTCTGTGGGAAGTGGGGTGGGTGTTTCTGTGGGAAGTGGGATGGGTGTTTCTGTGGGAAGTGGGATGGGTGTCTCTGTGGGAAGTGGGGTGGGTGTCTCTGTGGGAAGTGGGGTGGGTGTTTCTGTGGGAAGTGGGGTGGGTGTTTGTGTAGGTGTTGGTTTGACTGGTTTTTCTAATGCAACATTGAGATTGTAATTGCTTTCGGCAACTCCTGAAACCAAAGTTAACTCAATAATATATGTACCAGTAACCAGCAATGTGCCTTCATACAATGTTACTTGCTGGGGATTAATATCAATAGGTTGTTGATTGGGACTTAGAACTGTTAGTAAAACGCTGCTTCCTGACTCAATAAATGTAGTTAACTTGTCACCTTGCTGCCCAAAAAAAGTGTACCGGATTATTTGATTTGTTTTGAGAGTATCCTTAACGGTAGCTGTGTTATTTGCTGCCAAATTGAGGCGCTTAGTAGATATAACAGGTTGCTCGTTGGTGGGTGTGGGTGTTGATGTGAATGTAGTACCACCAGAAATTACTGGTGAAGGGAAATTTTGTGGAACCGTCTTATTTGGTGTTTTCGACTGACTGCGGATGGAACTTACCAGCGCCCAAGAACCGAATCCCGCTATGATCACTACAGCGCTACCAATTGCTGCGATCGCTAAAGGATTATCCAAGACCGAGCTAGTGGGACTTGGTGGAATCACAGGATCGGGTTGTTTGTTGGGCGAAGGCGCTGGTGGTACAAAATCAGGACGGCGACCAACAGCCATTGTTTGCAAGTTTGATGGATTCAGGGGAGGAAGACTAGGCTGCTGTGAAGGTTGTAGTGCTTGAGATACACTAGCAGCACTTTGGTAGCGATCGCTTGGTATATGATTCAACATTCGATTCAAAACCAGGGTAAATCGCGGATTCACTCTTACCCACCTTTGCCAATTCCAAGTTAGTTGGTTTTCGTCAAATAGATCCCTTGGTTCTTTACCAGTGAGCAAAACTACTGCTGTCACTGCTAATGCATACAAGTCACTGCTAGGATAAGCTCCTCCTGTTTGCATTTGTTCACTAGGAGAGTAGCCTAATTTTCCCACAGTGGTTTCTGGCATTGCACTCTCTGGCGATCGTAAACGTGTTGCCAGTTCCTTTACCACCCCAAAGTCAATTAACACAGGTTTAGCGTCACTATCTCGCAAAATAATATTTTCTGGCGAGATATCTCGGTGAATAATCCCTCGACTGTGAATATGCTCTAAAACAGGCAACAAAGAGTGCATCAACTGCAATACTTCAGCCTCCGTGAAAGTTTGACCAACAGCTTGACGTTCAGCCAGCAGAGTTCGGTACGTCTGACCTGCAACGTAATCTTCCACCAAAAATAAGCGTTGATCTTGCTCAAATCTTTCCCGGAACTTAGGCACTTGTGGGTGTTCGATTTGATATAAAACGGCAGCCTCTCGGTGAAAAAGCTCTTGTGCCTTCTCCCAAGCCAAAGCTGACCTTGCTGTTGAAATCAACTCCTTGATCGCGCAAAGTTCGTTAAAGCGCCTCTGGTCTTCAGCCAGATAGGTTCTACCAAATCCTCCTTGTCCGAGAACTTGAATTATGCGATAACGGTTTTGCAAGACAGTGCCAACTGTAATCGGTGGTTGCATGATCGATTAATTGAGTGTAGTAGTAACTGAGGAGGAAGTCACCCACAAAGATTAAGTCCAAGAGGCGACACAGTTACGTGCAGCGATATTCTACCTTACCTAATAGATATCTCCAGAAATTAGGTTTTCACTAAGACAGGATAAGGATTTCAGGTTCTTAGGACTTACGCACACTCTACGAATTTAGGACTTACGCAATAACTCTCTGAAACTCTTATTGCTTTGTGACCAACTCTTACGAGACGCACTCGCGTTTGCGTCCTTCTCCCAGAGGGAGACGCACTCGCGTTTGCGGTTCGTTTTTTGATTATTTTGCGTAAGTCCTGGAATTCTCGGCGCTCTTCTCTTCTTACGCTGCGCGTTGGCGTCAGCCTAAGAAGAGAAGACAGTTCGATAAATTAAGCTTTTTAGGAATTTTTGCGTAAGTCCTGCTTCTACCTGATTGCACTAACTAAGTCGTTGGAAGTAAACCAACCTATATTACGAAACGTAAATATGCTTAAAATTCTTACCAATGAAAATTGGACTTGGGACAAATGACAGACCTCGCCAGTTATTTTTAATTGCGCCGACTTACCGCTATTCTGGAATTTTATTGTCTGAATTAAAACTTAAAATTAAATCTACCAGTTTATTTATTTATTGCTAGTATCATAGAATATAATAGGATACACCCTAAACACTTAGTTCCAAATGTTCTCTTCTCTAAGGACAAACTTCAATATTACTTAAGTTGTAAATGCTTTACTAGCAGTTATAAATGAGGTAATTACTAAGAAGCAATTTAGCACACCAATCTTTGAGAGATTGGGGTTATTTACCTCAACCCACAAAATTTGAGTTATAGACCTAGTGGACGGACTTGATGTCCATTAAGCTATCAATAGTTTGCTTGCGAAGAAAATTAGACAGTTAGCGAATGATAATTTTATCGGAAAATGTTTAAATTTTGTATGGAAGCTTTAATAAAACTCACAGATGTTTTTTTAGGCGATTTCTCGGTTAAATCTATTAAATCTCTAATGATAATATTGCTATGAATGCACATAGAGGATCTGCTGTGCTCAGTTCTGCAACTTTCAAAGTGCAACCATCTGCAACAGGACTGACCGATAATCATCGCCTGCGGCTGTTTTCTGGTTCTGCCAATGTACAACTGTCTCAAGAAGTCGCTCGTTATGTGGGTATGGACTTGGGGCCAATGATTCGTAAAAGATTTGCGGATGGAGAACTTTACGTTCAAATCCAAGAATCAATTCGGGGTTGTGATGTCTATTTAATCCAGCCATGCTGTCAACCCGTCAACGATCATTTGATGGAATTATTGATTATGGTTGACGCCTGTCGTCGAGCTTCTGCGCGACAAGTGACGGCAGTAATTCCTTACTATGGCTATGCCCGTGCCGATCGCAAAACAGCAGGACGAGAGTCAATAACTGCCAAGCTGGTTGCTAATTTGATTACCGAAGCAGGTGCTAACCGCGTTCTAGCAATGGATTTACACTCGGCTCAGATTCAAGGCTATTTCGATATACCCTTTGACCATGTTTACGGTTCGCCAGTATTGCTGGATTATCTCGCAAGCAAACAACTGCCCGACCTGGTAGTTGTTTCCCCTGATGTTGGTGGTGTAGCACGAGCTAGAGCATTTGCGAAAAAACTGAATGATGCTCCACTGGCGATTATTGACAAACGTCGTCAGGCACATAATGTTGCAGAAGTGTTAAATGTCATCGGCGATGTTAAAGGAAAAACAGCAGTGTTGGTGGATGACATGATCGACACTGGAGGCACGATCGCTGAAGGGGCGCGATTACTGCGTGAAGAAGGAGCGCGTCAGGTATACGCCTGTGCAACTCATGCAGTGTTCTCTCCACCTGCAATGGAGCGGTTATCCAGTGGGTTGTTTGAGGAAGTTATTGTTACAAATACCATTCCCATACCAGAAACCAATCGTTTTCCCCAACTAGTGGTGCTGTCAGTAGCTAATCTCTTAGGAGAAACTATCTGGCGGATTCATGAAGATACTTCCGTTAGTAGTATGTTCCGCTAACTGTGATTCACGTTACAGAAATAAATTACCCACATTGACGCCTTAATTGGGTACAGTGTGGGTTTTTAGTTAGAGCAGGTTTCTTTTACATGAATAGGACTTATGCAACTGGCATATTATTTTGGGTTTGTAGTGAGGACTTTAGTCCTCTTTCATCAGGGCTGTTCGCGGAGCGTTCCGGTAGGGTAGCCCTCACTACCATAGGTGTCAACTTAACGTTAAAAGGGCGGTTAGAAACCGCGTCTACACAGACGAAACCCGCCTGCGCGGGTTAAAAATATTAATTTTCTCTTAGTCCGCGCAGGCGGACGAAAGTTTGTGTAGCCGCGAATTCCATTCGCCCAGGCTTAAGTTGACACCAATGCCTCACTACAAACTAAAAGCTTTTATTTTTTGTGACACTTGCGTAAGCCCTAATGAAGTACAAAGCTACGGGTTTAGAGGCAGCTATGCTGGAGGTAGAAACTGTTTAGCTCTGATTTTAACGAACTTTGGGGGTTTAAGTCCCCGTCACAAAACTTAATTACGAATTACGAATTACGAATTATTTTAACTCCTGCATTTTGTACCTCATTTACTTGCAAACTGCTCTATGTAAAATGGATATAGAACTGCCAAATGAGAATACTTTGATTCAGTTTGGACAATTTGGGTAAAGAGGACAAAGGGATGGTTGCAACTCCTAAAAAAGTGATTTCAGTTTTACCTTTGGAAAATGGCGATCGCTTATCTCGCTCCGAATTTGAGCGTCGCTATCAGGCAATGCCCCATTTAAGAAAAGCTGAACTGGTTGAAGGAGTTGTGTATATCATGGCATCGCCACTGAGAATTAAAAGTCATGGGGAACCACATGGCGACTTGATCGGGTGGTTGTGGAATTATAAAACTGCAACGCCTGGGGTTGTTTTGGGAATTGAACCCACAGTGCGTTTAGATCCGGATAATGAACCACAGCCTGACGCGGTACTATTCATTCCGGGCAGACAGGCATTTATTAGTGAAGATGATTATATCCAAGGCGCACCCGAACTGGTGATAGAAGTAGCAGCAAGCAGTGCAGCCATCGATTTACATGATAAAAAACGCACTTATCGCCGGAATGGAGTACAAGAGTATATTGTCTGGCGAACATTAGATAATCAGTTGGATTGGTTTAGGCTGCAAGCAGATGAGTATGTTTCCCTACCAATGGATGAGCAGGGAATTATTCGCTCTCAGGTGTTTCCGGGGTTGTGGTTGGCGGTATCTGCCTTGCTCTCAGGAGAAATGACAACGCTGTTATCTGTGTTACAAGTAGGTTTAGCTGCCACGGAACATCAAGAATTTATGCAAAAGTTGAGTGAGAATATGGGAAAATAGTCTTCGACTCACGCGGAAATTATTTATTTTAGCGATCGCAGTCAGGTTGAGGTAGGTAATGTACTCTACGATGATGGGAAGCACCTGCCAAAGGCGATCGCTTTCTCTGTGGCTAAATAGTATCAGGGTCAACGCCTAGCGATCGTAATTGTTCCTTCAACCTTTCCACCTGCGACTCTGCTTGTTCCCTCGCCAATCTCTCCTGTTTCAACGCTTCTGCCAACTCTTCTGGAATCAGCAACTTTTCCCCAGTGTCTTCTCGATAAAAACCAATCAGTTGACCCTCTATTTGCAAACGCAGCTGTAAAGGTTCACATCGACTATCTGTAATTGGCTCATACACCTCGCCTCGCAGTCGATAGCCTTGCAATTGCTCCTTAATCCACTCTCCCTTCGGATCAAATAACCAGTATTCCAGTACCCCTAACTGCTGATACAGCGTCTTCTTGAAACCCGTGTCCTGGTTTTTGGTGCCCTCCGAGGTCATTTCAAATATTACTACAGGTACTTGTCCCTCTTCCCATATTTTGTAATTATCCCGACCTCCAGGAGCGACATTAAAAATCACCATTACATCAGGAGCTACGCGTAACCTCGGAAAACCCTGAGCATAATAGAGAAACTGGTTACTTAAAACCGTTGCTTGCCGACCCAGCAAATATTGCCTTAATGCTTCTAAAGTTGCCAGTAAAGCACATAAATGAACATAACTTTCTGCCAAAGGTTCACCATCCGAGCTTGGATAAAAAACTTCTGTTGATTGAGAACTGGGTAAGAGGCTAGTCATAATTAGCCACCTGATTAAGAGAATGAGTGCATGATTATATTATCTCAGCTCGACTTTATCCAAAATTAAGAACTCGGTTTTCTTTATGCGGCAAAAACCCTGGCTTTTTAGCAAATACTTTTTCCACTCTACAGGTTATCCATAAAATTCAAAAACTAAAACTACCGTTCCAC
>NZ_JAIVFV010000101.1 GCF_020829445.1 Nostoc sp. CHAB 5836 | reverse complement strand
TGTTCCCAGGTCAGATTGCTACGGTATGCTTTAGTCATTCGCTCACAGGGTGCTGGTTTCTACAAAATTCAGCATACGCCTTGTGAGCTTTCTTACACTAGCCCCCCACTTTTAAAACATCCTCTAAAGGCGATCAGGATCAATATTTAATTCTCGGAGTTTAGCAGCTAATCTTTGCGTCTTTTCTTCTGCGGCTTGTCGTGCTGCTGCTTCCTCTTCATGAGTTAGGAGTATTTGTCCCGTAGCTGGATTGTAAAAACGTAGTTTTCCTGCTTCCAGGTGTAACTCTAGCCCCAAAACTTCACTGGGTAGGGACACTGTACCATCTGGCAAGGTATTGGTTGCCAGTGGGAAATAATTCCCATCGACCAAGTGTAAACCCTGGAGTTGGGGATTGAGATAATCGCCTGTGGGGTCATATTGGAAATATTCACGCACTCCCAAAAAGGCGTAAATTCCTTTCTTTGCACCTTGGTCTTTGCTGCGGGTGGATTTTGAGGTAATCTCTAGAACAAAAGCTGGGGTTTGATTATTTTCTTCCCAGGTTTTGTAAGAGCGTCTGTCACGGTTTTCCACTCCAAACACCACAAATACATCTGGGGCTACGACTGATTCTGGATAACCTTTTTCGTAGTAAATAAATAGATTACCAGCGACGTATACATTTGGGTGATTTTGAAAATAAATCCGTAGCGCGTTTCTTGCATAAGTCAAGTAACTGCACTGGATATCTCCTTCAGCCATTGGCTTGCCATCCTCATCTGGGTACTCAATCGGGGTAACAGGGATATACTCTACTAAGGTTGTCATGGTCGGATACCTCAACTCAACTAAGGCTATCAATACTATCGCTCAAAATGCGATCGCTATGTCTGGGCTGTATTTAATTGGTGGTTAATCTGCGTTTTAATCATCAGGATGTTTTAACTCACATTCTGCAAGCAGATTATCGATACTTTCAGGAAAATCCCCATTCTCAACTTTTTTGCTAAAAACTTGATAACAATCTTTTTTATCGCCTTCCTTTCGAGGGTAACCTAACCAAAGAATAATAATAATTTTTTGTTCTTTGAATGCTCTAAAGAATAATCTATATCGTTCAGGTAACCCCATTTTTTTGAAGCGGCTATACTTTTGCAAAGGTTTTTGTAAAGCAAAATGACTAGCAAAAGGATCTTGAGGAATTTTTTCTTTAATCGCAATATTCAATGCCTTTAAGAATTTAACATCTGAATGTGTAATAAATTCTTCTTTAGGTAACTCATTTTTTAAAACACGAACCCTATTACGCAATTCTACCCATTGTTCGCTAAACAATGGGTAGAAAAAAACCTGCCAACCATTACAAGTGAATGCAGGCATTAATCTATAACTACATCAGCCAGTAAATCATCCATTTCATCGCTCATTTCTTGGGTATAAGGAACGAGTTTAGAAGGATTTTGCATAGCATCCTTCATGAGAAAGTCAAGAAAAAGGCTCATCATAATGCCCTCATCTGCATCAGCTTCATCAACATTATCAATTTCTAATCTAACTAAGAACGTGTTATCAGATAGCACTTCAATGTGGCCTGAAGCATTAGCTAAATGGGGATAATCCTTAGAAAATGCGCGAGGTAAGCGAAATCCATCTTGATTTCCTACCTTTGCATGAGTTACGGGATAACTTTTTACAGCCATGAGCTAATTCCTAAGTAGGAAGACACTAGGCATTTAAATAAAATACCTAGACATTATAAATTTGATGTGAGAAGTTATGTTATAACAACTGTTATAACTTACAACTAAAATATAACAGATTCCATAAAAAAAGACTAGAAGCTAATATAAGAATTTTTGATTAAGCAGATATACTTTTAAAGCAAATTGCATATAAACTCTGAGTCCCCTACATCAACCACTATATTTTCCTGCCTTATTGCGCAATCCGCTTGGGATAAGACTAAAACCCTTGTCCAGTGGACAGTGTAGAGACGTTGCAATGCAACGTCTCTACAGGCCTATGGTTCTCCAGAAAATCCTTAACCCAAGCGTATTGCCTTATTGCGACTAAAGGTATATTAATAATTAGGGTGGTGTCTGAGTTAATTGAGCGAACACTTCTTTTTGTCCAAAGTCCAATTCTATACATAATGCTTAGAACCATAAGATATAAAAAAAGACAGGCATCTTGCCTGTCCTACAAGTAATGATTTAGCAAAGAATTTAGAAATTCATTTCAGCAGCTTGAACTTTTTCAACCTGCTTCTTCTTCAGCACCAGCATAACTTGAGCCAACATCACAAGAGCGGTGAACGCAATCATCCATTTGACTCTAGATGCGTCTTGCAGTACAATTTCTGCATCTTTTTGACCGAATCCACCAACATTCGGGTTGCTGGTCAAAGCATCACCAGTTTTAACTGTTTGCCCTTCGGAAACAAGCAATTCTGGCCCTAAAGGAATCGTATCAACGACAACATCACCCGATTCAGGTTGGATGTTGACTAGATATTTGACATTACCATCTTCATCTTCCTCTTTGGCAATCTTAGTAATTGTGCCAGTAGCAGAAGCATTGTAAACAGTGTTGTTGCTCTTTTCGCCAGTGGGATAAACTTGTCCGCGTCCCCGATTACCACCTACGTGAACTGAATATTTACCGAAGTGGATGTTTTTGTCTGTTGCGGGGTTGGGAGAAAGAATTGGGAAGACGATTTCCTGATACTGTTCACCGGGTAAAGGCCCGACGATGACGACATTTTCTTTATCTTCGCTGTAGGGTTGGAAGCTAGTGTCGCCAATTTCTTCTTTAAGTTCTTCGGAAAGACGGTCTTCGGGAGCAATCTTAAAGCCTTCAGGTAGCATCAGTACAGCACCGACATTCAAGCCAACCTTAGAACCATCTGCACCAACTTGCTGGGCGCTAAGATCGTAGGGGATTTTCACCACAGCTTTGAATACAGTGTCAGGTAGCACCGATTGGGGAACTTCCACTTCTGTAACTTTGGCGGCTAAGTGACAGTTGGCACAGACAATCCGCCCCGTTGGTTCGCGGGGGGTTTCGGGGTAGGTTTGCTGTGCCCAAAAGGGATAGGCGGCAGCTGATTGGGGAAGTGCTAGATCGCTGGTAAAGTAAAATGTGACCGTGGCGATCGCTATGAGCAATGTTTTTACAATCGCTCTAGCACTGCGAGTTAACCTCGCTGTTAGGAAAACATTTCTCATCTCTATAAGGGCGACGATTGAATTAGTCATTAGTCATTAGTCATTGGTCATTAGTCATTAGTCATTAAGCCCTGAACAAAGGACGAATGACTAAGGACTAAGGACAAAATTATTAACTCCACCAAGGTGCATCACCGGTGCGGAAGTCGGTTTCAGTCCAAGGGGTTAAAACGATTTTGTCGTCGTTCACTTTGGTATGGGCTAAAGCCAAAGATAGGGGTGCAGGGCCCCGAACAACTTTACCAGTTTCGTCATACTGGGAACCATGACAAGGACATTTAAATTTATTCTCAGCAATGTTCCAGGGGACGACACAACCCAAGTGGGTGCAGATGGCGTTAATGCCATAATCTTTGATCGCCTCTTTGCTGTCTACCACAATATAGGTAGGATCTCCCTTTAGTCCTTGGACTAGGTTGCGATCGCCTGCATTCCGGTTTTCTAGAAATTTAGCGACGCTAACATCGTTACCTAGCTCGTCTTTTGCCGTTACACCGCCACCAGCACCACCTGCTGCTGGTGGAATAAAATAGTTGACAACGGGATACAATGCACCCAGAGCCACTCCAGTGACAGTCCCAAAAGTGAGCAGATTCATGAACTGACGACGCCCCATATCGGGCACGTCTGCTGATTCAGAAAATTGAGCCATAATCTACGCGCTCTTTGTGTATTTTGTTAAGCATTTTGACAAAAGTACTTATACTTGAGGAACTCTTGTCTAAGTCGAAATGCTAGCGCTCACAACGATGCCATACTTCTTTGTTCCAAGATATAAAAAGCATCTTTTCTGTTAGCATTACATTTCTTTATATCCTTATCATACTGGAGTCACGGAACTTAACATCATAACTAAATGTAAAATCTGATTGAGAAAAGCTATGACAGGACAGGAATTACGCCAGATGTTGCTTGAGAAGTGGGGATATTCTTACGATGTCCAGTTCCGGCGGGCACAGGGAAAGATATTTTTGCAAGTCATGTGGAAATATCTAGAGCAAGCTTCTTTTCCCTTGAACGAGGCGGAGTACCAAGAGCATCTCGATAGCATTGCCAATTATCTTCACGCCTTGGGTGGATCAACACAGGTACAAGCTTTTATTACCCAAACACGCGATCGCCCCCGCCTCGGCAAAGCCGTCAGCATTCCTCTCGATTTGGGTGAACGCACTTCCGAATGGATATTATGACCCGCTATTGCATTAATATTAGTAAATTTCTGAGTATTGACAGTATTTTTATTGAAAAATACCATAATGTGCTGTATGAGCTTCTGGCTCATTGGTAATGTGAAAAAAAAATACCTCCTCAAGGAGAAAGCTAATGGCTTTTATCTCAACATTTGAAATTCTTTTTAAGCCTCAACTTCCAAAAAAGCTTACAGATAAAGAACCTGAACTTAGCCCGCTAGCGAGAAAAGTTCTTCAAGGCTATTTCCTGACGATCGCCAATGTGACTAATGAACTCGTATTTCTCTCCCTTGTAGTTACAACCAGAACGCCCGGACTAGATCCTAAAAAAATTCTCACCGTTTTGGATACCACTGGTGTAGATAGCCCTGTAAGCAGTGTTTTTGACGGCGTAGGAGGTATACAGAAATCACGCTTTACATTTCCTATCAATGCTAATGATACAGGCTTATTTATTCTGCAACCGGATGCTACTAATAAAAAACTTCGAGAAGAGGCAAATTTGGAGTTGCGGGGTTATGTCGAGATATCCATTAGTTCTGTATCAACTGCAAAAACAACTCAGTTACTAATCACTCCTGAGCATCGAGGTACATTTTTTGAGACAGAGAAAGCCGAGCTAGGTGAGATTGCTTATGTGTTACCTCTTGCTAATGGAAAAAGTCTATTTGAGTTAAGCCAAGATAGTTAAAGCCAATTCAAAATTCGTAATTATGTTATGGATAAAAATTTAGACCCCACCTGTCCATAAGGGTACGACCTTTAGAGGACGTTTGAAAAGTCCTCTTGTTGGTATCAAAAGTTCTAAATACCCCTATATCCACGCCACTTGCTCATGGGGGAAACCCCCATCGCCCTTGGCGTCTCCCCTTCTCCCAAAGGGAGAGGCTAGCGCCAAGGGAGAAGACCGCAGTGGCTCCCCGATAAGTTGGGGGATTTTGATTCTTCCCCCTTTTTAAGGGGGGTTAGGGGGGATCTAAAAGTGCCTAGAGTCACAGTGAAATACTTTTCAAATAGCCTCTGAGAATTTGAGAACTCTCGCTCTTCATTACGAATTACGAATTACCGGGGTTTGAATAAACATTTGGTCAAAAACTAAGCTGGAAATATCTTTTACCTATTCCAGATGTTATTTACCTGTGAGCTTCACCAGTCCAACACCACCGAAATAAAGTCCTAAAACTGCTCCCGCTAAGAGACTTTGAGTCAGGGGGTCAGTAGAAGGAGTGAGGACGGCTCCTAAAACCACTGCTCCCATAATCACGTAACGCCAACCAGAAACCATGCGTTCTGACGAGACAATATTCAAATTACCGAGTAATAGTTGAATGATGGGAATTTGAAATGCTAAACCAGTGCTGAATAACAATAGCAGCACAAATTCAAAATATTTATCAATTGACCAAAGTTGTTCGACTACATCTGCTCCGTAGCTGATGAAAAATTTTAAAGCTGCGGGGATAAGGAGTAAATAGGCAAATACTAACCCTGCTGCAAATAGCACACTCGAACCCAAAACCACGGGCCCCAGTAAACGGCGTTCGCGGCGAGTTAGTCCTGGAAGCACAAACTGGATAATTTGGTAAAGAATGAAAGGACTAGTAAGTACGAAGCCAGTGTAGGCTGCAACTTTGAGGGAGACAAAGAAATATTCTCCAGGTGCAAGTTGGAGAAATTTTACTCCTTGTGCTGGTACTTCAAGTAACTGAACGATTGGCTTAACGGCAAAGAAACAGCCGATAATGCCCACTACTACAGCAATCAGCGAATAAAAAATCCGCAGTCGCAACTCTTCTAGGTGGTCGAAAAGAGACATTTCGATTTCACCTGGTAACTCATCAAGAGGATCAGTGTCTGAGTTGCCATATTCTTCTGGGTCGATGTTGGGAACGTTTACAGTATCTACGTCTTGTGAAGGCGTCACGTCGCTTCGCTCCGAATTCAAAATTCAAAATTCACGCATTACAATCCCCTAAATTTATTTATGGGCTTGTATGTTTTTTTGTCGGTCATCGACCATTTCGGTGACTCAGCACTCTTCATTATTTTATCTGGGGAATGCAGCTACTAAGATATGTTTTTCGATGCTGTGGGTTTTTTGTCCTGTTTTTTGGGGTTGCATCTGCATAAGTTAGCAGGAAGTCATCTTGTAGGCAATGCCTAACCTAAAATAAAAAGGGGTGGAACCGATAATTTAGAAATGACGTCTCTGCGGCTAGTACTTGGTCAAGGGAGTTTTGAGGGTTTGTAGGAAGCATTTTAGTGCTTAAGTAGAGCGACGCAAATAAAGCTAACTGGCTAAGGCTGTCATTTGTCATTTGTCCTTGGTCATTTATAAAGGTTTCAGGTGTATTTACGTTTCGTAATATAGTTTGGTTTATTCTTGCCGACTTCCTTAGATAATGCAGGACTAAAGTCCTTACTACTAACTTGCTTACCCATAAAACTTAACTTGACAGACTATTACTAGCGCTGAGTAAATTGATACAACGTAAACAGATAATACTCAGTTTTGAAAATCCGGTTCATCAAGGTGGTATCTATACATAGCGCAATCGGAAATTTTTAGCTGAGGTTGGGTATGAATCGGACAATTTACATTGCCCTGATGGCATTGCCTGTTTATTTATACAGTGTTGAGTTAGGCAATAGTTCTAGTAGTAAGGTGACAATTGTCAACAATCAGTTTCCCATAATAACTGCTCTAATTGCTTACAGTACAAATGCTCAGTCACCCATCTTGCCGTGGCAAATTTCGGCTAGGGATGACCAAACCGAAGATTGTCTTCGTGCTGGTGTTTGCAAAGATTGATACTAAGTATAAGAGCGCAAACAAAGCTAACTGGCTAAGGCTGTCATTTGTCATTTGTCCTTTGTCATTTGTAAGGGTTTAAGGTGTATTTGCGTTTCGTAATATAGTTTGGTTTATTGTTGCCGACTTACTTAATTCGTAATTCGTAATTACAGCAGCAGGGCTATTTCAGCCTAGACATAAACCACCCGGAACTGAAGTTCCTGGCTCATAGCTAAAGTCCGTTAAAACGGACTATAACATGAGTCTCAGTCGTCTTGAGACGACTTTCACTATTAGACTGGTGAATTCATTCTGAGGCGGGCTAGAGAAGAATGAAATAGCCCTGATTACAGCAGTCTCATCATCAAAGAAAATTAATGGTTGTAGAAAATAAACGTACAGTAGTGGTTACAGGAGCGTCAACAGGAATTGGTCAAGCGTGTGCTTTGCTTTTAGACCAGTTGGGCTTTTCTGTTTTTGCTGGCGTGCGTCAAGATATTGATGCTGAAACACTTAAACAGAAAGGGTCACAAAGGCTGATTCCAATTTTTTTAGATGTTACTGATGTGGAATCGATCGCAACTGCGGTTGATACGGTAACAAATACAGTCGGTGGTGCGGGGATTTTAGGTTTAGTGAATAATGCCGGAATTGCTGTCCCAGGGCCTTTAGAATTATTAGCGATCGCCGAATTTCAACAACAAATGCTGGTTAATGTCACCGGACAATTAGCCGTGACACAAGCATTTCTGGGTCTATTACGCCAGAGTCGGGGTCGAATTGTCAATATGGGTTCCATTGCTGGTAGGAGTCCAACGCCGTTCTTGGGAGCTTACAATGCGTCCAAATTTGCCCTCGTTGCACTCACTGATGTGCTGCGGATGGAATTACGACCTTGGGGAATCTCGGTTTCGATTATCGAACCTGGGGCGATCGCTACTCCAATTTGGGAAAAGTCTCTAAGTCAATCGGAAATAGCACAGCAAGATTTACCGCAATCGGCACAAAATCTCTACGGTCAGGCGATGAATATTGTCCGCAAGAAAATGCAGATTCTCGCGTCTGGAGGAATTTCTGCTGATATTGTTGCTCAGGCTGTTGTCCATGCGCTGACTGCAAAGCAGCCAAAGACACGCTATCTGGTTGGACAAGATGCCAAAATTGGAGCTGTGCTGAAGCATATTTTGCCCGATAAGCTGCATGACCGGATAATTTTATACTCAATGGGTTTGTAAGTAGGGCGACGCAAATAAAGTTAACTGGCTAAGGCTGTCATTTGTCATTTGTCATTTGTCATTTGTCATTTGTCATTTATAAGGGTTTAAGGTGTATTTACGTTTCGTAATATAGTTTGATTTATTCTTGCTGGCTATAGGACAATACACTTGGGTTAAGCATTTCTTTCTTCTCTTTGCGATTCGTTAAAAAAAATTGACTTTGGCAAACAGCTTTAGCCTTAACCCAAGCGTATTGCTATACAGGAATCTAATTTGATTTTTGAACAAAAAAAGGTACTGTTAAGTACCTTTTTTTGTGCTGGATATTTTTAATATTTATAAGAGTACCTTATTTGCCCTCATCCCCCAACCCCGAATCCCAGATCTGGGATTCAAAAAGCGAGAATTTCCAAGTCCCTCTCCCAGATCTGGGAGAGGGATTTAGGGTGAGGGCAAAAACTACGGTTCTCAATTTAAATGAGGTTTATAAAAGTATTTCTGCTTGCTTTAACTCCAATATTAGCATTGTCATGTGCTATGGCAGTCCACTTTGATTTTTGAAATTATTTGCGTGGTGTAGGAACTGGAGCGCAGGCGCCATAGACAGGGCGTGTGGAAAGACGCAATTAATGGCGTCTCTACTAAAGAGTGGGGAAGAAGTCTTTTCGGGGTGTACTGATTTTTTTCACGCAATCAAATACCAGTCTTATAGCACCAACCTCTGGATAAACAATTATCCACAATTCTGCTATAGGACTAGTATTTGATTTCTGAACAGATACGTAGGGTGCGTTAGCGTTTCGCGTAACGCACCGAATCCTTAAGAATGGTGCGTTAGCGTTTCGCGTAACGCACCCTACAAATACTTAATGTTGTTCAAAAATCAAACCGGATTCCTATAGTTTAGTTAGTATTTTAAGTGAGATGTACTTAAATTAAGGGATAAATTCCCTAAAATCAATATATTTATTCAGCAGATTTTGTCATCCCTATTCCTGAGTGAAATCGATTAGTTATGCTCCTAGATTTAGAAAGATTTTATCAGGCTTGCAATCCAAGCAGACCTCTAATTATAGGAAATGCTAGCGATCGCAGGTACTATATCGATTTTGCTGCGGTGCGGGGTGGCAAAATCATCGAGGCTTTGCAACGCACCATCGCTAGAATATCACCCGATGTACCAACTTGTCAGCTATTTACAGGACATCTCGGCTGTGGAAAATCAACGGAGTTGTTGCGCCTCAAAGCTGAGTTAGAAGTACAAAAATTTCATGTAGTTTACTTTGAGTCTACCCACGTTTTAGAAATGGCAGATGTGGATGTGACTGATATTTTGTTGGCGATCGCCGGACAGGTGAGTGAAAGCCTAGAAGCTTTGAAAATCAGGCTCAAACCTACCTACTTTACCAAATTGTTTGGTGAAATTGTCGATTTTCTACAAACGCCAATTGAACTTGGGGTAGAAGCAGAGTTGTCTGTGGGGATTGGCAAAATTACAGCTAAAACTAAAGAAAGCCCCCAATTGCGGCGGCGGTTAAGAGATTATTTAGAACCGCGAACAGCAAATATTTTACAGTCAATTAATCAAGAATTGCTAGAACGTGCCACCAAGGAACTGAAAGCCAGGGGTAAAAAAGGACTGGTAGTGATTGTTGATAACTTGGATAGAGTTGCAATTCGACCTTTACCATCGGGGCGATCGCTGCCAGAATATTTATTTATTCAGCGTGGTGAACAGTTACGCAAACTAAATTGTCATGTAGTTTACACTATTCCCTTAGCCCTGACTTTTTCTAACGATAGCGCCGAACTTCAGCATCGTTTAGGGGGAGGAATTGCACCAAAAGTGTTACCGATGATACCTGTACGTTTGCGCTCTGGAGAGATTTTCACCCCAGGGCTAGCAATGATGCGGCAAATGGTGCTAGCTAGAGCTTTTCCCGACATTTTGGCTAGCGATCGGTTAGGCTTAATTACAGAAGTGTTTGATAATTTGGAAACCTTAGATCGATTGTGCCTGATGAGTGGTGGTCATGTACGCGACTTGCTAGGTTTACTGTTTGACTGTCTGCGAGAACAAGATCCACCCTTTGATCAAGAGTGTGTCGAACTGGTGATTAGAAGACAGCGAGATTACCGAGCTAACGCCATTGATCCTCATGAGTGGGAATTAATCTTTCAGGTGGTGCAACAGCAAAAAGTTAGAGGTGATATAGAATACCATACCCTATTGCGAAGTTTATTTGTATTTGAATACCGGGATCATCAAGGAGCTTGGTTTGCCGTCAACCCAGTTTTAGCAGAGACGGAAAAATTTAAGTCATGGTTGAACGACACCCACAAGTAGATGTAACAGCAGCTAATGAGCGTGCTTTGCGAAGTTTGGGGAGAGCAATTGCCCTTTCTAGCGGTCAATTCTCCCTGGTTTTGGTGTGCTGCAATTATCGAGTTTTGCAAGAGCAAATGCTCTTACGGCTCGAAGAACTCTCTTCAGGAGTACACCAAATTCAAAAGGTAGTTCTGCCGTATAATGCTAGAAGCCTTTACACAAGTATTCATTTACAACTGCTAACGGAAGATCATCCGCCATCAGCGTTGATGATTTTGGGTTTAGAGTCAGTAGATGGACTCGATGATCTTCTTCGATCTATTAATCATATTCGGGATGAATTTCGCAAACGTCACCCATTTCCGATGATTGTGTGGGTGAATGGGGAAGTATTGCAAAAGGTAGTACGTTTAGCACCAGATTTTGCTAGTTGGGCGGCGACACCGATTCGGTTTGAAATGACAACTCAATCACTGCTGCAATTTCTGCAACAGGAAACTCAATCTTTATTTGCTACGGTGTTATCAAATGCTGCACCTGGCAATTCAGGTCATCTGGAAAAGTTAACCCGAAACCTAACCCCTCAACCCCCTTTTCTATTAGGGAAGGGGGAGAATTCAAAGCCTCTCTCCTTTGAGAAAAGAGGTTTTCCAGATCCTCTGAGAAGTCAGAATGTCGCACAACACCAACCACCTGAAGTTGCAAAGCATTATTCTACTGTCGAGCAAGTCTGGGAACATAGTTATGAACTCCACTTTGCCATTAAAGAGTTACACAATCGTGGTATTACCTTAGAGCCAGAATTACACGCTAGTTTAGAATTTGTTTTTGGTCTAGATAATTATATTAGCGATCGCATCAATACAGCTTTAAGCCATTTTCAACAAAGTTTGCAAGTTTGGCAGAAGTTGGGGGATGGGGGGGATGGGGGGGATGGGGGGGATGAGGGGGATGAGGGGGATGAGGGGGATGAGGGGGATGAGGGGGTATTTTCTTCGTCTACGCCTCCTAATCGCCCATCAGTTCTACTTCTGCGACAGGGAATCTTGCTGTTTTATGTTGGGCTGTGTTATTGCCGTTTTGCAGAGCAAAATCAGACGGAAAACCGCCGCCATTGGTATATGGCTAAATCTTATTTGCAGCAGTGCTTGAATATCTTGCAGGTGGCTGGACGTTTAGACATAGTTGCTGGATTTATTGGTCAACTTGCAGAGGTTTTGCAATATCTGCAAGAGTGGAAAGAGTTGCAGACTGTTGCTCAAAGGTCTTTGGAGTTACATCAAACTTATGGTAGTCAAATCCAATTAGCTTGTGACTATGGTTTTCTGGCGCAAGTGGCTGTACAGCAGTCGCGGTGGGTACAGGCGAGTATCTTAGCACACGTATCACTGCTGAAATTAGGTGAGGCGCAAAAACATAATGACCCTTATAACTGCTTATTTCCATTATTATTGGCGCAAATTTATTATTTAGTGTTGGCAAAAGCACAGCGAAATTTAGGTGAACAGGAAGTCCCTCGTGAATACCTTGACAAGGCGACCAAAGAACTACCAGCAGCCTTGGAAAACAGTGCCCATCAATACGATGCCCATCGTTATATTCGCTTATTGCGGACACTGCGATCGCTCTACTTTGAAGAAGGGCGCTATTTGGAAGCCTATTACATTCGACAAAAACGGCGTTCTGTTGAACAGCAGTACGGTTTTCGGGCTTTTATCGGCGCAGGGCGCTTGCAACCCCAAAGACAGGCGACAAATCCAGCGTTGATGACACCTTCTGGGACTAGCAGCGTTGCTTTAGAAATTGCGGCTTCTGGTCGGGAGCGTGATATTAATAACTTAATTGGCAGAATTAGCCGCGCCGATCAAAAATTGACGGTGATTCACGGTCAATCAGGGGTAGGTAAGAGTTCTACCGTAACGGCAGGTTTAGTTCCAGCACTGCAAAATCGAGCCATTGGCGATCAAATAGCCGTGCCTGTGGTACTACAAGTTTATACTGATTGGGCACGAGAATTAGGCAAATCTTTAAGTGAGGCGATGTCTAGTGACGCATCCCTTGCCATTTACGCTGAGATGAAGCCGGATGCAGCCATTGAATCGGAAGCTTTGCCTTATTCTGCCACACGGATCACCATCGGTAGAATTTTAGAACAGCTCAAAGAAAATGCTGACAACCATTTGATCACAGTTTTAATATTCGACCAGTTTGAAGAATTTTTCTTTGGTTATAGCGATCGCAATCAAAAGCAAGAGTTTGATAAATTTATTAGCGATTGTCTGAATATACCATTTGTGAAAGTTATTCTTTCTTTGCGAGAAGATTATTTACATCGTTTATTAGACTTTAAACATCTTTCGGCATTGGAAGCGATTAATAATAATATTCTCGATAAGCATATCCGCTACCAGTTAAATAATTTTTCACCAGAATATGCTAAAGCAATTATCCGAAAATTAACAGAGCGATCGCAGTTTAATTTAGAACCTGCTTTGATTGATGCCTTAATCGAAGATTTATCAACAGAATTTGGTGAAATTCGTCCTATTGAATTACAAGTTGTCGGAGCGCAAATTCAGGATGAACGCATTACTACACTAAAAGAATATCAGCCATATAGACCTAATAAACTTATTGAGCGATATATTAAAGAACTAATTAAAGACTGCGGAGTAGAAAATGAACGAGCCGCGTTACTCGTCTTATATTTACTCACAGATGAAAGTAACAACCGACCTTTTAAAACTCGTGCTGAGTTGGCAACGCAGCTAGCAGAGTTAGAAGATGTTGGCAAATTAGATTTAGTATTAGAGATTTTAGTTAGCTCCGGGTTAGTGGTACTATTCCCTGATGTACCAGAACGCTATCAACTGATTCACGATTATTTAGTAGACTTGATCCGCTACCTGCAACAACAAGAATCGAGCTTACAGGTACAACTAAATCAGTTACGCCAAAAAGTAGAACAAAGTCAAGCTGAAATTGAGCGACTCAAGAGCGAACTTAGCCAAAATAAACAGCGCTCTAAATTGGTAGAATCTCATCCTCAACAGGGTTTGGACTTATTAACAGAACTGCGGGAATTACACAAGCGAGAAGAATTGAGTGAGTTAGAGATTGAGCAATTGCGAGCTGAACTCAAAGAAAAAGAATTAACAGCTAAACTTGCAGAAAGTCAAAAGAAACAAAGGCTCAGTGAAGCTCAATTAAATCGTTCCTTAAAAATTGCCCTGACTGCTTCCGTCCTCGCTATATTGGGATTAAGTGTTTCCATTGTCACAGCAGTAGATAGCGAAATTAAAAGCCTCAGTGCATCCAGTGAAGCTCTATTTGCATCACAAAAAGGTATTGATGCTTTAAAGGAAGCTTTAAAGGCGGGGAGAAAATTACAACAAACAGTTTGGGTAGATTCCTATACAAGAGAGCAAGTACAGACGGCGCTTTATCAAGCAGTTTCTGGGGTAAGAGAATATAACCGCTTGGACGGGCATATGTCTGGGGTAAATAGTGCTATATTCAGTCCAGATCGCTCTTTAATTGCCTCAGCCAGTGCGGATACGACAATCAAACTCTGGCATCCTAATGGTAGCTTGGTGAAAACCTTGTCGGGGCATGAAGATGTAGTTAATAGTGTCAGTTTTAGCCCTGATGGTCAAATTCTTGCTTCCGCCAGTCAAGACAAAACAGTAAAACTTTGGAGTCGAGAGGGTCAACTGCTTGCTACTCTCTTAGGACATCAAGCTGTGGTCAATAGTGCCAGTTTTAGCCCTGATGGTCAGATTATTGCCTCAGCGAGTACAGACAAGACGGTGAAACTGTGGAGTCGAGATGGTAAGCTGCTGAAAACCTTACTCTTACATAAAGGTGCAGTCTTAAGTGTCGCTTGGTCGCCTGATGGTCAAACTATTGCTTCCGGGAGTGCTGACAAGACGGTGAAATTGTGGAGTCGAGATGGTAAGCTGCTCAAAACCTTGCTCTTACATGATGATGCAGTCAAAAGTGTCGCTTGGTCGCCCGATGGTCAAACTATTGCTTCTGGTAGTTTAGACCAAACAATCAAATTATGGAATCTGGAGGGTAAGCTACTGCGAACCTTATCAGGGCATAGTGCAGGAGTTACCAGCGTCAGTTTTAGCCGTGATGGTAACACCATCGCTTCCGCAAGTACCGACGAGACAATCAAACTTTGGAGTTACGAAGGTGTGTTGCTCGGAACCCTGAAGGGACATAATAATTGGGTGAATAGCGTCAGTTTCAGCCCAGACGGTCGCACCCTTGCTTCCGCCAGTCGAGACAAAACTATTAAACTTTGGCGTTGGGACGATGTGTTACTGCGAAAGCCCAAAGCCGATGATGATGACTGGGTAACTAGCATCAGTTTTAGCCCAGACGATGGCACTTTAGCAGCAGCAAGCCGAGACAAAACCGTAAAACTTTTCAGTCAAGACGGGAAAATATTCCGTATTTTCACGGGGCATCATGGTCAAATTTGGGGTGTAGCTTGGTCGCCTGATGGTGAAGTAATTGCTTCAGCTAGTAAAGATAAAACGGTAAAGCTTTGGAGCCAGGACGGTCAACTACTCAACACCTTACAGGGTCATAATGATGCCGTCTTGGGTGTAGCTTGGTCGCCTAATGGTGAAGTAATTGCCTCGGCTAGTAAAGATAAAACAGTAAAACTTTGGAATCGAGGCGGTAAATTAATTAACACATTACATGGGCATCAATATGCCGTGAATTGGGTCAACTTTAGCCCAGATGGCAAGTTAATAGCCTCAGCCAGTGATGACAAAACCGTGAAAATCTGGAGTATCGATGGTAAATTACTTTACACATTAACTGGTCATAGCCGCCGGGTAAATGGGGTTGCTTGGTCGCCTGATAGTCAGGCGATCGCTTCAGTGAGTATTGATAGCACGGTGAAGATTTGGAATCGAGATGGTAATTTGCTAAATAGTCTCACCGGCGATGGTGATAGTTTTACCAGCGTGAGTTTTAGCCCCGATGGTAAGACTTTGGCAGCTAGTAGCGATGACAACGTGAGGATTTGGAACCGAGAAGGGACGTTGCTGATTGCTTTGAAAGGTAATAAGGATGAGTTAACCAGCGTCAGTTTCAGCCATAACGGTAAGACTCTGGCTGCGGGTAGTGGCAATGGTACAATAATTTTCCGAGATTTGGCAGATATCAAACTCGACAATTTACTGGCACGGGGTTGCGACTTGCTACATGATTATTTGCAGACTAACCAGAAAGTAATGAACAGCGATCGCGCCTTGTGTTCTGGTAGGTGATCCGCGTACTCCTACGTCCAAGCAAGCTACGCGTAGCGTCTCGTAGAGAGCGTCATTGGGCAATACAGTTCAGTGTCTACGACAAACGGAAGTATCGCATTATTATATTAATAAGTAAGTCGGCAAGAATAAACCAAGCTATGTTACGAAACGTAAATACACCTTAAACCCTTATAAATGACGAAGGACAAATGACAAATGACAGCTTTAGCCAGTTAGCTTTATTTGCGTCGCTCTACTTAATCTATCCAAATAATCCTAATTCATGCAAAAAATCGTATCCGATCCAAAAATAATGATGGGCAAACCTGTAATTTCAGGAACTCGTATTACAGTTGAGTTAATTCTCGAAAAGCTTGCTGCGGGTGAAACACCTCAGCAAATACAGCATAAAATCGTGGCCAATTGAGGGTTGAAATTTAAACGCAAAGGAACGCACAAAGGTAAACGCAAAGGGTCGCAGAGAATTCGCTACGAATTAATGAAATGTTGTACTTAGCGATGAAGGAATTAAAGCAGCTTTGGCATTTGCGGCTGAAGCTTTGCGGTATGATGTGGTTTATCCAACGATTGAGAAAGCTTCTTGAAGTGATGATTATATGACTCAATAAGTAAGTCGGCACGATAAAATCAAGGTATGTTGAGTTTTATAAAAACCCTGGAACAAATAATTTATAAGCTCTCAGCTGCTTTTACACTTCGTTACATAAGTGGATTTTTTAACGCCGACTTACTTAAATCATCACTTGCAACTAGCCTCTAACTCTTTGATTTGCTGTTCTTGATATGCTTCAGGAACGAAACTGTAACCAAACTCAGAACACTTAGACTTGACAATTTTAGTCTTTAAGCAGTTCTTGGTCTTTGCTAATGTGTGTTTCCAAATCTCGTAGTCTTTGAGAAAAGCCTGGAGAGAGCATAAGGTTAATTCTTTACGTCCTGGATAGCTAACTTTGTAAATCGCAAATAGATTAAGTAAACTCAACAGTGCTTGGTTTTTATTCGGAACTCAACTGAAGTGAAGCCATACCGTAACTACCGTAAGTCCTTTTTAGTGTAGCAATGTCTCGCATCTGTGCGCGATCGCACCCAAAAAAATCTTTGCCCGATTAAGCAAAGTTAAAAGCGATGATTCTAGATTGTTTCCGAACATTCCCTTAACGGCAGAAGAGATTTTTGCAATGAGTCGCTGATTAGCAACGAAGAAATTTATTCTAGTGGTCTTTTTACCACATTTGATGCGCGATCGCCTTTGTTAATTCCAAAGGCGATCGCTAAATTAACCACTGCAAACCCAATAGTTAGAGCGGTGCTAAGATAAATAAGCCAATTTACTCTCGCCAAAGTTCAATGACTATTGCCAAACTGTCCGAACTAGGCATTACTCACCTTCCCGACCATACTGAGTTACCAGAGTCAGACGGTACTTTTGTGAAAAATTTTCAAGAACACCCACAAAGCACACTTCTAACTGACTCCGTTCAAAGTGTATTACAGCAAATTCACCCAGATAAACAGTACTGTATTGGTCAAGATTGTGGCATTTACTGGCGTTTGACCGAACCACCTGAGCGCGGTGCTTCAGCACCCGATTGGTTTTACGTCCCGAATGTTGCACCGATGTTAAATGGTCAGTTTCGACGTTCCTATGTATTGTGGCAAGAATATGTTGCTCCCTTAATTGTACTGGAATTCGCTTCTGGGAATGGTTCACAAGAAAGAGATAATACTCCAATTACTGGTAAATTCTGGGTATATGAGCAAGCAATCCGCGTACCTTTTTATGGCATTTACGAATTTAGCAAAGCTGCGGTTGAGGTTTATCACTTAGTTGATGGTAGGTATCAGCAACTCACAGCTAACGAACGTGGACACTATGAGATTTCCTTGATGGGTGTCGAATTGGGCATTTGGCAAGGAGAGTATGGAAATACTACAGCACCTTGGTTGCGTTGGTGGGATGCACAGGGAAATTTATTACTAACTGGTGAGGAAAAATCGCAGTTATTAACATCTCAATTAGAACAAGAACAGCAAAAAAACCAGCGTTTAGCAGAACGTTTGAGACAGCTTGGAATAAATGCTGATGAAGTTTAACGTGTCGCGGAGTTTCAGAACTACGGCAGGAAAATCAGCCTGACAATTCAGGTCATCTGGAAAAGTCAACGAAAAACCTAACCCGCTTCCCGACGCGGGCAGGGGGAAAATTCAAAGTCTCTCTCCTTTTAGGATAGGACTTACGCAATAACTCTCTGAAACTCTTATTCCTTTGTGTCCTTTGCGTCCTTTGTGGTTCGTTTCTCATTATTTTGCGTAAGTCATGTAGGAGAGAGAAATAGAAGTGAGGTTTTCCACATACCGTGAAAAGTCAGGAAAATCAAGCAGGACTCATAGACAAAGCTGTAGATATTGGTAACATTGAGTGAAGTACCCGTCAGCAAGGGAGCGAGGGCGATGTATGCAACCGTCACACAACCACTGACTTTTGAAGAGTTTCTTGCCTGGGACGATGGTTCAGGCAGAGAGTTTGAGCTATTGGATGGGATTCCCGTGCCATTATCAGAACCAAATGCAAATCATGAGGATTTGATCGAGCGACTGTGTGCCTACTTAGAAAATCACTGCCAAGAAAATGACCTGCCTTACGTGTCGCGCCAGTCCAAGCAGGTTCGGCTCAAAATAGCACCACCAGAAAAGGAAAAAAGCCGGAAAGCAGATATTGTCATATTTGCAAGAGTTGAATGGCAGAGGATGAAAACTAGCTCTAGTTCTGCTGCTGCATATATTCCACCACCTGGAATCATTGAGGTTGTTAGTAACAATTGGAAGGACGACTATCTGACAAAACTTGCTGAATATGTTCGCGTAGCGTCTCGAAGAGAAGACTTGGGCGTTTTCGAGTACATCATTGTGGACTATGCTGCTTTTGGTGGAATTCGGTTCATTGGCTCTCCCAAGCAACCAACCATTACAATCTACCAACTTGAAGATGGAGAGTATTTACCCCCAAAGGTGTTTCGAGGGCAGGATCAAATTGATTCTAGATTGTTTCCGAACATTCCCTTAACGGCGGAACAGATATTTGCAATGAGTCGCTGATTATTGGACTTTCTAAAAACTCTAAAAATTCATCAAATGTAAATAGTTTTTGTAGTGCTGGCGTCATGGTTCATAATGTCCTAGTTTACTTGTGTTTTAGAGGATGTTTGAAAAGTCTAATTTATTACTAGCCCTGGCACAGGTGCGGCTACACAAACAAAACCTGCCTACGCAGGTTAAAAACCTTAATTTTTAAATTTATCTTACTTTCTATCACCTCCCCTATTCTCGCCTACGTCAATAGGGAGGGACAGTGCTGGTAGATGAGATGATGTAATGCAACATTGACATTGCTCTGTGCTTGGCAAAGAGCGATCGCCTCACCCCTTCAACCAAAAAAATAGCGATCGCTCCACTTTGAATACGTGTAAAATGTTACCTTTTAACCGGAAATGAGGAGAATTCAGGAGTGCCCAGTTGTGAGTGCTGGTAGGGAGTTATTAACAGTTATCAGTTATCAGTTATCAGTTATCAGTTATCAGTCAATACACTTGGGTTAAGCATTTCCTCCTTCTCTCTTCTCTCTGTGTTCTCTGCGCCTCTGTGGTTCGTAAAAAAAAGAGTTTCAGCCCTTTTGTGAACCGTATTGAGTTATCAGTTAATTTTTCCGTATTGAGTTAGAGTCCCCCATTTCTAAAAATGGCGTGTTGAGGTCTCTTTCAAATCCCCGACCGAAACTGTGATAACTGATAACTGTTCACTGATTTAATCTCCCCCTCCTCATTTCCACCTTCATACAGCAAAATCACTGCGTCGGTAGTTTTGGGTGTGTAGTCGAATACTTTGCCACGATGCCAGAAATCTCAGGGTTGTAAAGCCTCAGATAATTCCAGTAGTTGCCAAATACTTGGCGCACATAATTTTTAGTCTCATCAAAAGGAATTTGTTCAACAAACTCATCTGGATCTTTTGTAGTTAGAGTTTGTAGCCATTTAGAGACATTACCGGGGCCAGCATTGTAACTGGCGATCGCCAGTAAGGAGTTATTGTTATATTGCTGATGGGTATGATCCAAATACCATGTACCCAGCATGATGTTATCGTTGGGGTTTTCTAAGCTTATGGTTTTGAAATCCACCTTGATTTGTGGGGCGATCCATTTAGCTGTACTCGGTAACACCTGCATTAAACCAGTAGCATCAGCAACAGATTTTATTTTTGGTTCAAACCGTGACTCTTGACGCATCAGGGCAGTTACTAGCAGAGGATTGAGTTGACGCTCAGTAGACCACTTTTCAATCTCTCGGAGATAGGGAAATGGATAACGAGCTTGCCAGTAGGTGATTTGTTTGCTTAGAGTCTGATATTGGGCAAGTTCAGCTGGTATTTCCCGGTCTTCCAATTTAGAAATTTTATCAATTCCGATGAGATTTTCTCCCTTTGCCAGCCGCATCAACCCTTCAGTAAATTGCTCTGCTACCGTTGGCTGAATTTTGTTCTGAAATTCTGTCTGCCATTGTAACCAGGCATCGCGGTTTTGACCCAGCAGATACAATTCTTTGAAAGTTTCAGAACCAGCAGGTGGTACTGGACGCTGGGGTGTGATTACTTCTGGGTTCATGACGCGCACATTATCAAAGTTGCCGACATTTAGCCCCAACATAGTTGCGGCTCGCCATGCATAGTAAGAGTAGGGAAACTGACTAATCACATACTCATAAGCAGTTTGAGATTCCTGCTGTTTCCCTAGTGAAGCTGCCCATTTACCTACCCAAAAGCCTGCTCTCGGAGCCAAAATACTGTTAGGATTATTAGTAACAATCGGTTCTGCCCATTGCCAAGCACCGACGTAATCTTTGACATTGGCTTTATCTTGGGCGATTTTCCAGCGATACTCTGCGGCTTCATTAGAATTGCCGTATTTGGCTATGAGTAATTGCCACGCCGCGCTGGCTGACTTTTGATCGTTGAGGGCTTGGAGAGTTTTGGCTTTTTGTACCAATGCAGTACCAGCTTGTTTCGGAAATTTACTAATTACCTGCTCAAGATAGGGTAAGCCGTCTTTAGGAGTTTTTGCGGTTTCTGCTAACCGTAGTAGTGCAGTTCCAGTTTCCTCCGTATTTGGAAATTGCTGTACTAGTTGTTTATAAATGGCGACCGCTTTTTCTTTATCTTTCCCCCCTACTTGTAATCCCCGTGCGGTGCGGTAGAGGTTGCGGGATGTTTTGGGTGCTTTGGCATAAGCATTGGCTGCTTTGAGAAATTGATTATTTTCCCAATAGCTTGTACCAATGAGTTCCCAGTCTTCGGGTTTGAGGGTAGGCTGTTTTACTAGCTGATCCAAAACGCCGACTATACCTGGTTGGTCATAGGCATATTTAGCTAAAATCAATTGTAATTGTGGCTGATTGGGATTTTCTCGCAAGCGTTTACGAATAATTTCCCAAGTCAGAGGATTGGCAGGAAATTGAGCGATCGCTGTTTCTTGTTGCTTCGGTTGGGCAATCAGATATAGCGCTTTCACGCTGGCGGGTTCTTTGGGATAGAGTTTCAGCACCTTTTGTCTGAGATCCGAAGCTTTGCCGTCCTCGCCTAGCATATCCTCTGCCTGGGCTTGTTTCAGCAAAATGTAGGGCGCGAGGATCGGATAGTCTTTCTCTAGTCCTTGGAGTAAAGCCAGGGCTTTTTGCCCTTGGGTTCTTTCAATGTAATCACTCGCCAAAAGATAACGAGCGCGATTCCGGTCTGGCGATGGCGATTCTTGGGCGATCGCTGCTAGTTTTGCCGCCCGTTCTGGTAGCGATTGCGAGATCAGGGGAAAGACGGCTGATTGGGCAACGCTACCCTCTGATCTTTGCTCTGCTTGATTCTGACTCAGTTTGAGCCATTTACCCAGAGATTTGCCAATCTCAGGTGCTGATACCATTGCCCCAGCTAAAAAGGCAAACAGTGCCGCACCTGCAATTATCGAAATTTGCTTTTTCTGTAGTTTCTTCAGCATGAATACCCGCTGAAAAGTTTCGGTGAATTTCTTGAAACTTTAGCACTCCTAAGCATCAGTCTTACCAATTTTTTATTTGAGATTTTTAATTTTATGTAGAAAAATACTAATTTTCAATCCTAAGTAGGTCGGCGCAATTAAAGCTAACTGGCTAAGGCTGTCATTTGTCATTTGTCCTTCGTCATTTACAAGGGTTTTAAGCCTATTTACGTTTCGTAACATACTTAGGTTTTTTCGCGCCAACTTACTTAGGTTGGCAGTATTGAGTTAGTAGCACATATTAAATACTATTACATCTATCTTGGGTTATTCTTATCAATATCTTATAGGACTTACGCAACTGGCATAGTATTTGAAGTTTGTAGTGAACGCGAGTGCGTCTCGTTGGCGCAGCCTAAGAAGAGAAGAGAGGACTTTAGTCCTCTTTCATCAGGACTGTTCGCGGAGCGTTCCCGTAGGGTAGCCCTTACTAAAAACTAAAAGCTTTTATTTTTTGTGACACTTGCGTAAGTCCTATAGGACTAGTATTTGATTTTTGAAATACACGTAGGGGGGCCAGTCGTTTGGGCGGGTTTCCCGGCTTGAGCGAACTGGCGTTGTGTTAGCGCAGAAAGTACGGCACCACACGCTTGGAATGGTGCGTTACGCTTTGCTAACGCACCCTACATGACTACTGAGATTTTTTCAGAAATCAAATATGATTCCTATATCTTCAGGACTTACGCAAAAACTCTGTGCAACTCTTGTTTCTTGGCGTACTTGGCGTACTTCTCCCTTGGCGCTAGCCTCTCCCTTTGGGAGAAGGGGAGACGCACTCGCGTTTGCGGTTCGTTTTTTCATGATTTTGCGTAAGTCCTATCTTATTTTCTTGCTAATCGCTACTGGCGAAAAAACTATACTCTCCAGGTTGACCAAAGTCCGTGAATAACCCACCCATCCTAAGTGTGGTTGCGTTCTGCGAAAGATTAGCAGTGTAAGCCTGGAACGTATTACCGACCTGTCGTAAAAAATGGATGCGACCACTGAATGGACAGTAAAAACCCTGTGTGATGCGATCGCCAAATATGGAACCCGTGATTGGTCTACAGTTGCCAGTTGCAGACTGAGTTGTGATACTCAGAGTCCCGACAGAATTATTAGCATTCACACTCCAGTTTCCCACAACACTTGTTGGCCAACCATCTGCAAAAGCTGCTTGAGAAAATACCATAGGACTCAAGACTATCAAACCCGATGATAAGACAGGAATTAATTTCATTAGAATCAGCTCCCAAATTCAAGTCAACGATCTCTCCAGAAATTACGCCCTAAGTAGGTTGGCGCAATTAAAGTTAACTGGCTAAGGCTGTCATTTGTCCTTTGTCATTAGTCATTAGTAAAGGTTTTAAGCTTATTTACGTTTCGTAACATACTTGACTTTTTTTGCCCCAACGTACTTAAGTGTTGCAATCGTAATTGGTGCGGTTGCTTCCCTGATTAAAATTCTCAAATCTAGCTAATCTCAATATCCCGATCTAAATTGAACATTTGGGCTAATAGTTAAATTCTCAATCGATTAGACCATGATTAGACCCTTGATTTTGCACAATCTAAGCAACTCTTAACAAATAGGTAAACTAGCCACGGAGAAACTGCGATCGCTTGTGGCTATTTCTGGAGATGTCTTTTTAACTCAGCATGAGCTAAACCATAGCTATCTGCTAACAGCACTGGGAACTCAGCACTCTTCACGCGTGATGATTTTTTGCCATTAGCTTGATCATTTGCAGACAATCACAAGCGATCGCATTTTCTGGATCAAACTTAAGTGCTTGTTGCCAAGATGCGATCGCTTCTCTAAATTCTCCTTGCAATGCCCATAATTTTCCAGCTAAGGCATGGAAGTCTGCATTACTGGAATACAAAGCAATAGCTTGATTGTTGTGCGCTGCTGCTTCTGCATAACATCTCTGTGCTAATAAATACTGCGCTTGTCTGTGAGACCACATCGTTTGGTCGTGCAGACGGAGCAAATCAGATAAGTCTACCTTGCAGCGTCGGCAAGTTGGGGAGGGGGAGGGGGGAGTGGGGGGAGATGGGGGAGATGAGGGAGTGGGGGGAGATGAGGGAGATGTGATAGTGGTTTCTTGTGTGTAACCGACATTCTTCTGCTCAAGAGATCCTGTGTTCTCTTTTAACGGACGATAAATTGCTCCACAAACAGGACATTTCATAATTACCATTCCCTATTCCCTATTCCTCATTCGTGCTGATGTAGTAAAGAAAATCTTCTAGTTCTACTTGTAACTGGGTTAATTCTTCGCTATTGTTGGCGATCGCATTTTCAATCTGTTCTAATAAGTCTTGTAATTCTTCTGCTTGTTCTTCGTCTACAGTCAGAAGTGCTTGTTGAGCGTCATTTAAAAGTGCTGCCAATTCTGGAGCAATTTCTACAGACTCGATTGATTCTTCTGCGGAGATTTCAATTGTTTCAT
>NZ_JAIVFV010000100.1 GCF_020829445.1 Nostoc sp. CHAB 5836 | reverse complement strand
AGCGCCAAAAACCTGAAGTTGTGTAGGTTGGGTTGAGGAACGAAACCCAACATTTTCATAGCTTTGTTGGGTTGCGCTTTGCTTCACCCTGCTCTTGTTAAAAATTTTCTTCGAGAAGTCATAAATTGTACTTAAGAAAAAACCCACGTATTATTATATTACAGATGAAGTTTTGATACTTTTTGAGGTTTAGTTCTGATTCTGACAGTCATTGCATCCCAAACAGCCAAAGCTACCCTTTGTCTCTCTTTTTGGTAAGCTTGACTGTGGAACGTTGCACCAATGCTCAATAAAAATCTGACAATTCAGGTCATCTGGAAAACCTCACTTCTATTTCTCTCTTCCTTTAAGGAGAGAGACTTTGAATTTCCCCCTTCCCGCTTCGGGTCGGGGGTTAGGGGGTTAGGTTTTTGGTGGACTTTTGCACATAACCTGAATTGTCAGACTAAAAATGGATCATGTATCATCGCAAAACTAGGTTAAACTATAACGGATGTTCGATTTAAATCAATCAGCGATGATTTTACACAACACCAGTAAAGATGGTGATATAATGTATAACGAGCGTTCAATATAAATAAGCTGAGTCATGCCTAAGATTGTTGATCATGAGCAATACCGTAAAGAGCTGCTCGAAAAGTGCTTTGATTTATTTGCCCAAAAAGGCTATGGTTCCATTACTATGCGCCAGATTGCGGAAGGATTAGAGGTTTCTACTGGTACGTTGTACCACTATTTTCCTAGCAAACAAGCCCTATTTGAGCAATTGATCCAAGAAATATGTGAGCAAGATTTAAGTGCAGCGTTGGCTGAATTGGAAGGAGCGCAAACGCTGCAAGAAGGAATGGAAGTGCTAGGAAGATATCTAGTAAAAAACGAAGATTACTTTATTAAGTGGACTTATATTTGGATTGATTTTTGTCAACATCAAGACTCCAAGGAAATGTTGAGTAATAGTGTTTTTAAGCGGACTAATCAGCGTTATCAGCAAGCAGCTTGCGATTTTGTAGGTATTCAAGATCCGGTGTTGGCTTCTTTTTTCTTGAGTTTTGTAAATGGTTTAGTTTTGGAGAAGTTATGGGGGGATGAAACAATTGATTTTATTGAACAATGTACGCTACTAGGTAAAATACTCACGGTATATTTGCCGGGACATAAAGTATAAGGTAATATGGGTTGCTTAAGGCTGAAACTCTTTTTTTTTTACGTAGACGCATTCGCGCAGCGTCTCGTAGAAAAGCGGCTTGCCGCAGGCTACCACAGAGGCGCAGAGAACACAAAGAGAAAGAGAAGGAGGAAATGCTTAACCCAAGTGTATTGAGGTATAAGGCAGGAGTAAAACAGCATTTTTACAATGTTTTGAGAGCTAGCTTTTGTACTTAAATAAGTTACTATATCCAATAATTATTAATTATCTGATCTTGATTGATGGCTAAGAATTAGTGCTACCATTGTCTGCTCATTTTGTCGAGGATTCATATTTTTTATGAGAGGAAAAGAGATGGTTCAAAAGCTGTCAGAAAAAACTTCCAATAAAAGGTTAATTGCATTAGTAATTGCAGCTACTGCAATTACAGGTGGAATTGTTTGGTATGGAATTTATCAGTTTGGGCTAGTTGGTAAAACGCCCTCATTGGAGCCAATAGAAACCACGCCCAAAAGTCAAAAAGTAGCTGCATTAGGACGGCTAGAACCGGAAGCAGAGGTAATTAGCTTGTTTGCGCCCTTAGCATTGGATGGCGATCGCATTGCTCAAATTCTAGTCAAAGAGGGCGATCGCGTTAAAGCCAGACAGGTGGTGGCAATTTTAGATGCCCGCGATCGCTTGCAAACTGCTGTACTACAAGCCCAACAACAAGTTAGAGTTGCCCAAGCTAAACTCGCTCAAGTGCAAGCGGGAGCAAAAGCAGGAGAAATTCAGGCCCAGCAGGCAAGCGTTGAACGTCTCCAGGCCCAATCCCAAGGAGACAAAACAGCGCAACAGCAAGCGATATTCCGCATAGAGGCACAGTGGTCAGGAGATAGAATCGCGCAAGAGGCAACAATTAAGAAGTTAGAGGCAGAACTCAAAAATGCCTCAGCTGAATATCAACGTTATCAGCAGCTATATTCTCAAGGTGCAGTTTCTAATTCTTTGTACGATAGCAAAGGCTTGACCGTAGAAACCGCTAAACAGGAAGTAGACGAAGCTAAAGCAGTTCTCAACCGCATTAATACCACTGCTAGCAAAGAACTCGCCGAAGCCAAAGCAGCACTGGCCCGCACTAACGCCACTGGTAGTAAGGAAGTTAGTGAAGCCAAAGCTACTCTTACCAGTATTGCAGAAGTTCGGCCTGTAGATGTAGCCGCAGCCAAAACAGAAGTTGAAAATGCGATCGCCACACTCAAACACGCCCAAACCGAGTTGGCGGGTGCTTACATCAAAGCACCAATGGCGGGACAAATCATCAAAATTCATACGCGAGTGGGAGAAAAAATTAGTGCTTCTGGCATTGCAGACTTAGCGCAAACAAACCAGATGATGGCAGTAGCAGAAGTTTATCAAACCGACATCGGTAAAGTGAAATTAGGACAACAGGCAGTGATTAGCAGTCAAGCATTTGTTGGTGAACTGGCAGGAACCGTTGCCCACATTGGTTTGCAGGTGAATAGACAAAACGTTTTCAGCAACCAGCCAGGGGAGAACCTTGATAGCCGAGTAGTTGAGGTGAAAATTCGCCTCAATCCTGAAGACAGTAAACGAGTTGCAGGTTTCACTAACTTACAGGTACAGGCAGCAATTGAAATATAGAGTTGTTGTTGGCTGTCTCGTATAAGTAAGTCGGTGAAAATAAATCAAACTATGTGACGAAACGTAAACAGGCTTAAAACCCTTACCAAGGACGAATGACAAAGGACAAATGACAGCCATCACGAGTTATCTTTAATTGCGCCTACCTACTTATTCCAGCATTGTTTATAGGAGAAATTGAATCATGGTTAAAGTCATATATCTTCTGCTTTGTGTAGTTGGCTTAGTTCTACCTTACTCCCAGTTCGTTCCATTTATCTTAAAGCATGGTCTTGATATAAAGCTATTTTTTGAACAACTCTTTACCAACAAAATTTCTGGTTTTTTTGGCATGGATGTTATTGTTTCATCCCTAGTTCTCTGGACATTCGTATTTTTGGAAGGTACACGTCTGAAAATGCAAAACCTTTGGGTTTATATTGCCTGCAATCTTTTAGTTGGTGTTTCCTTAGGTCTTCCCTTATTTCTTTTCATGCGAGAGCGCCAGCTTGAGGAGCAATCTGACATACTCAGTTATTAAAGGTTTTTTTCAATATGTTTTCTAAACTATTTCGCAAAACGCCGTTAGCATGGCGGCAGTTAATGAAAGAAAAAACCCGTTTGGCTGTTGCAGTTGCAGGTATTACCTTTGCCGATATGCTGATGTTTATCCAGCTGGGATTTGAAAGTGCGCTTTTTGATGCAGCTGTGAAACCTCATCGCAATTTACAGGCAGATTTGGTTTTAATTAGTCCTCAATTTCAAACTTTGTTTTCTGTAAAAAACTTTTCTAGAGAGCGACTATACCAAACATTGGGTTATGAAGGTGTTAAATCAGTAAATTCTGTCTACATTAGCACCGGACAGTGGCGAAATCCCGAAACACGTCTTGAGCGTGCCATTTTAGTTTGGGGTGTCGATCCGGCACAATCACCATTCAAATCGCCCGAAATTAAACAAAATCAGGATCACCTTAAACAGTTGTATCAAGTTGTGTTTGACCAGGCAGGTCGTCCAGAATATGGGGCAGTTGGTGATATCTTTAAGAAAACAGGCAAATTTGACACGGAACTGAATAGTAAAGCCGTCTTTGTTAAAGGCTTGTTTACTGATGGTGCTTCCTTTGCTGCCGATGGTAATGTGATCACCAGTGACTCTACGTTTTTCCAGCTATTCCCAGAGCGTAAACCCGATCGCATCGAAGTTGGGCTAATTACGCTCAAACCAGATGCCGATGTAGAAAAAGTGCGATCGCAACTGGTCAATGGACTACCTAAAGATGTCAGGGTTTTGACTCCAGAAGAGTTTGCTAAAGTAGAGAAAACTTACTGGGAAGCTGGTACTGGCATTGGTTTTATTTTCGGTTTGGGTACAGCAGTCGGGTTTATCGTTGGCATCGTGATTGTTTACCAAATCCTTTATTCTGATGTTTCTGACCACTTGCCAGAATATGCCACCCTCAAAGCAATGGGATACACCGATAATTATCTTTTAGGAGTTCTAATTCAAGAAGCGTTGTTATTGGCTATCTTAGGTTTTCTGCCTGGATTCATTCTTTCATTTGGGTTGTATCAAGTCACCTATGCTGCAACCATGCTTCCTATTTTCATGAAAACGGAACGGGCGATCCAGGTTTGGATTTTGACCGTGATTATGTGTAGTGTTTCTGGAGCGATCGCAATGCGGAAGTTACGATCTGCTGACCCGGCTGATGTTTTTTAGGAGTTAGGAGTTTGGAGTTTGGAGTTTGGAGTTTGGAGTTAGGAGTTAGGAGTTTGGAGTTTGGAGTTTGGAGTTTGGAGTGAAGAATTATCTCCCTTGTTTCCTCAATGCCCAATGTCTAATAGACATCTGGTGAAAAAGAATTGTTTTGACGTAGCAGTGCTACGTCTCTACAAGGGTTCTGGGTAACGCATATTTAATTTCACCAGATGTCTAATGCCCAATGTCTAATGCCCAATGCACAATGCCCAATTAAATCCTATGTTGCAAAAATCTTTACGGGAAAATTCCGATTCAACATTTTCTACTTTAGAATCTGTAATTTCTATTAGTAACCTCAACCACTACTTTGGTGAAGGTGGACTTCGCAAACAAGTATTATTCGACATTAATTTGGAGATTACTGCTGGAGAAATTGTTATCATGACTGGCCCCTCTGGTTCGGGGAAAACCACGTTATTAACCTTAATGGGTGGATTGCGTTCTGCTCAAGAAGGTAGTCTAAAAATCTTAGGAGAGGAAATTCGTGGCGCTAAAAAGCTGCAATTAACTAAACTTCGCCGCCAGATTGGCTATATTTTCCAGGCTCATAACTTGATGACTTTTTTGACAGCAAGAGAAAATGTGCGGATGTCTCTAGAGTTGCATGAGGATTTTCTGAATCAGGATATCAATGCTAAAGCGATCGCTATTTTAGAAACTGTCGGTTTAGCAGATCGTGTCGATTACTACCCAGAGAAACTATCTGGAGGACAAAAGCAGCGAGTTGCGATCGCTCGTGCTTTGGTTAGTCATCCTAAGATTGTCTTAGCAGATGAACCCACTGCTGCACTCGACAAAAAATCTGGGCGCGATGTTGTGGAAATAATGCAGAAGCTAGCCAAAGAACAAGGCTGTACGATTTTGCTAGTTACCCACGATAACCGCATCCTCGATATTGCCGATCGCATCATTTATATGGAAGATGGTCAGTTGAAGACTGATGGTGTAGATACCACTACAACGCATTAGGACTTCACTTATAAGTAAAGCGACGCAAATAAAGCTAACTTGCTAAGGCTGTCATTTGTCATTTGTCCTTCGTCATTTGTAAGGGTTTAAGGTGTATTTACGTTTCGTAACATAGTTTGGTTTATTCTTGCCTACTTACTTACATCGAAATTGGTATCGAAAAATAACGGGAACGAAAGGCGAAGCAATACTGCTCGGTTAAGCCCTTTTTCATCAGCATGGACAACGATATTTCAATGGTTTCAGCCCTTATGATTTCCTTAACCGAGCAGTATTGAAAGGCGAAGGTATTAGACATAGGAGTGAAAAAGAATTGTTTTGACGTAGCACTGCTACGTCTCTACAAGGGTTCTGGGTAACACATATTTAATTTATACCAGATGTCTATTGATGATATCAAACCTTTCTTTCTTCAGTAACTAATGTCAGACTAACCCATTCGCCTTTCTCGTTATAGCTGCGAATCATTCGTTGGCGCAGGTTTGGCTGGACTAACCAACCCACTTCCAGAAAAAAGGGTTGACGTAACTGCACTTTAAGAAGAGAAGTTGCAGAAGCGCCATCTGGTAAGAGTAATACTTGCACCTGCTTTTCTGGATCTTGGTCAAAGAGAAGGATGGGGCCTTTCATGGTAGCAGTTGAGGTGATTGTGCGTTCTCCAAAAGAAGTACTCTGAATTAATCGCCCAGCATCATCAAGTTGTAATTTTAAAGTTGTAGAGTAAAGATCAGGCGATCGCCAATCTGGATATATTGTCACTGCTTGTCCAAGCCATTCTCCCAACAAGTCATTTATCTGCAAAGTTGGACGTTCTGCTACTGGGCTTCCAGCTAGATGTTCTCGAATCAAGATTAATTCCTTTGGCTGTCCAGTCTTATCAAACAGTTGCACTAGACGCAAGCGGCGATTTTCATGAACCAAAGCGAGTTCTGCACCAAATTCGGAAAATGGCCCTAGCTGAATTAAACCTTCAGAAAATGAACCATTTTCAAAAAACAGCAGACCCCCTCCCACTGAACTATATTCTTTGATTAAATCATCTCGTCCCGAACGACTCAGAGTTAAACGCACTGTCTGGTTATTGTTCAAACCTTCTAGACAAAGACGGCTAGAAGTATCATTCAGAAGTGTCCCTTGGGGAGAAAAATTGGTAAATGAACCTTCCCAAACACCGAGATTCTGCAAAAAACATTCCCATTGCGATTTCATAGCGATTTTGTCATTGGTCATTGGTCATTGGTCATTGGTCATTGGTCATTGGTCATTGGTCATTGGTCATTGGTCATTGGTCATTGGTCATTGGTCATTGGTTATTGGTTATTGGTTATTGGTTATTGGTTATTGGTTATTGGTCATTGGTTATTGGTTATTGGTCATTGGTCGTTTGATTAGCTCTGTTAAGTTGAAATGTAGGTTTAATTTCATGTTCGTTCAACGCAAAATTTCAGTTATTATTTTAAAATTTTAAAAGTTCAGAGTTCAAATGACAAATGACAAATGACAAATGACAAATGACAAATGACAAATGACAAATGACAAATGACAAATGACAAATGACAAATGACAAATGACAAATGACAAAGGACAAATGACAAACGACCAATGACTATCCTTTAGCAAAACGTCGGACAGCAAATAAGCTCCCCATTAATCCTACAGCTGTACCGAAACTCAAAAGAATCAGAGGCAATAATAAAATTTCTGCTGGAGTGAGTTGCACCCTGTTGGCGATGACTTGGATAAACTCAGGTTGATTGACTAGCAACTTACCAACAAACTGTTCAATCACAGAGATGAAACTCCAAGCGATCGCACCACCAACTAAGCCAAAGGTAATTCCTTGTAAAATAAACGGCAGGTAAATCCAAGCAGAAGTTGCTCCCACTAGTTGCATAATTTCAATTTCTTGGCGACGCGCCGTGACAATTAGCCGAATTGTGGTGGTAGTCACTGCGATCGCTGTTAAAGTCAGAATAATCGTAATTGTTAAAGTAATCCAGTTCAAACCTTGGTGCAATTGGGCAATGCGTTTGACTGCTTCATCGACATACTGTACCGTCTCAACTCCCGGTAACTTAGCCAACTGGGTTGCTAAGGTTGGGACAACTTGAGAATTACGTGCTTTCACCTTCATCTCATCAACTAGAGGATTCTCACCTAGCTGCTGGGTAGCACCCTCAATATCAGAAATTCTCATTTCCTTAACTAACTTAGTCCAAGCTTCCTCTTTGGTAATGGTTTGCATCGCCGCCACCTCTGGCATTTTTGCGATTAGTGCCTCAATGCTTTCCATTCGTGTATCCGGTTCGAGATAAACTGATACTTCTAACTGGCTACCAAATTGATAAAGGAGTTTTTCTACTTGCCAAGAGGTTTGCAGACTCAAGCCGAATAAAAACAGTAACACCGTCACAGTACTTACAGCTGCCCAATTCATCCAACCTCCCCGCAGTAAACCGAGAAAAGTTTCTTTGAGCAGATAGTCAAGTTTCGTCAGAGATTTAAACACATATCACCTCAAAATTTGAATTTAATTTAAAATCCAAAATGGTACTAGGGACTTCCAGTTAAAAAAACATCCCATCCCTGCGGGACGCTTTGCCAACTTAGGGGCGCAAAGCCTTGCGCCCCTACAAATATACAAATAATTTTGGATAACAGTTGCCTACCTGTTCCAATACGCTTGGGATAAGACTAAAACCCTTGTCCAGTGGACAGTGTAGAGAGGTTGCAATGCAACGTCTCTACAGGCCTATGGTTCTCCAGAAAATCCTTAACCCAAGCGTATTGCTACCTGTTGTGGTTTCTAAGCAATTTTACTGTTTTTCTAACTGACTTTAAGAAAATGGAGAAATAGTTTGGTAATTCTACGATGTTTGGTATCAAAGGATAGTTGTAACTTGAAACAACAAACAAGATTGATTGAAGGAGATTTGAATTATGAACTTATTAAATAAAGCCAATTGGGATAATAACTTATTAAGCCAGATCCGATATCAGCTTGATTCCGTAGAAATACATAATTACCATCTGGCCAAACTATTGTGCAAAATCATTCCTTCCCATTGTCCTTTTGAAAGAACTGTTACAGTTTTCGGTCGGAATCTGTTTCACATTCCACCTTTGTGTAAATTCAATCCCCTCTATGAACAAATAGTTGGTCTTCGTTTTAAGTGCTTATTATATTTAGTCAATGAATGTGGTGAAGATGCAAAAAAATACTGTTAGACATGAGTCTCATCAATCAGAATATATTGGAGAAATATTTGCTTACTTACTTATAGTCATCCTAGTTACAATCCAAAGTCAATAAGAAATGATCTTTTGAATAAGAATGCTGAATTCAGAATCAATGAGTGGGAGATTGAGATGCACCACTCATTGAAGACCACCAAATTTCAAGTTTCGTGGGGACTTAAAGTAGTTGATTCAGACGCTCGTGAACTCATTAACGCTGCAATAGACATCAGCCGCACAGAATACAAGCAAGAAAGAGAATTATAGGGCAATACGCTTGGGTTAAGTCGTAAAAATAAATTTGCGTAGGTTGGGGAGCCACTGCGCCCTTGCGGGTTCCCCGACTTGAAGCACGTGGCGTTTGAGGAACGAAACCCAACCTACAACGGGCATTTGTTGGGTAACACTAAAGTTAAACCCAACCTACAATTATCCTTAACTGAACCACATTGAATTCTAGGACTGACAAAATAATTAACAATTGCGAATTCAAAACATGATGCAAGATGACTTCACTAGAATTATTTTGGAGATTGGCACTAGGTCTAACTGAGATTGATAGAATTAAAATAGTACGAATTTTCACCATCTAGCCATCGAGACTCATGCCCTCTGAAATTGCTGTAGAGAAGAAAAAGTTAAAAAATCCACCTTTGGAGCTTCATTATTTAGGCGATCGCGTGCTGCGTCAAGCTGCAAAGCGGATTTCTAAAGTTGATGACGAACTTCGCCAAATAGTGCGCGAAATGCTGCAAACTATGTACAGCAAAGATGGCATTGGTTTGGCTGCGCCCCAAGTGGGAATTCACAAACAACTAATTGTCATCGACCTGGAACCAGAAAACGCAACTAATCAGCCGTTGGTGTTGATTAACCCCACTATCAAACAAGTCAGCCGCGACATCTCTGTTGCCGAAGAAGGATGCTTGAGCATCCCCAATGTATTCCTAGAAGTGAAGCGCCCCGAAGTGGTAGAAATTGCCTATAAAGACGAATACGGCCGTCCCCGGACATTGAAGGCTAATGACCTCCTGGGACGCTGCATTCAGCACGAGATGGATCACCTCAACGGCGTGGTATTTGTAGACCGTGTAGAAAACTCCTTGACTTTAGTCCAGGAGCTATCTAAGAATGGCTTCTCGTATCAAGCGGTGAAACCAATAGTATAGGAGGCTAGTAGTGTATTTAACTCCAAAAAGCGGTTTATTTCTGGGTGGTTCTTGTGTAAGTGCGATCGCGGCTGTCGGTTCGATTTTTGAACTCAGTTACGGACAACCAGATTTTGGTGTCACAACCACGGCGATTATCCTGGTATTGAGCATTCCACTCACAGGATTATTTTTCTTTGCCGCAGTGAAGGACGCAAGGGCTAACATGAAATAAGCATCAGGTATATAAAAAAGGTAAAGGAATGAAGTAAAAAGGCAAAATTCATTCTTTTACCTTTTATTTTTTCGGTTGTTCTACGGCTCCCAAGGCTTTGAGAGTACCGATCTGTGCCGATGTTAACTCTGTAATCCCAGTAATATTCATTCCTTCAAAGGGTCTATTGGCTCTGAAAGTTTTCAGGCGATCGCCTGTTGTCACATTCTCAGGTTGAATTGTCTCATCTTCACTGCCACTAGCAAGAATTTGGCCATCTTTTTTTTTAGGAACCACAGAGGCGCAGAGAACACAGGGAGAAGAGAGAAAGAGAAGGAGGAAATGCTTAACCCAAGTGTATTGGATTATAGTTTGCTTCTAAAATAGAAGAATGCTGTCAACTCCCACTCAACTACTGCGACTTTCTCAAGGACAACTAAACTTACTAGAAGCTTGTCCGCGTAAATTCCAACATACCTACCTAGAACAACTCAATTCACCCTCAAGTTTAGAACAAGAAGAACGGCTAACTTTGGGTAGTCGTTTTCACTTGCTAATGCAGCAGCGAGAAATGGGTTTGCCAATTGATAGTTTTCTACAAGCAGATGCTCAATTGCAAAGCTGGATGCTAGCTTTCGCCGATGCAGCGCCAGAAATCTTAACGGCTGCATCTGATCATCAAACTTTCCGTGAAAGTGAACACTATCGCACCCTGCAAGTTCAAGACTATTTGCTGACGGTTGTCTATGATTTATTGATTGCAGATAACCAACAAGCGCAAATTCTCGACTGGAAAACTTATCCCAAACCACCCAATAAACGCAAGTTAGAATCCAACTGGCAAACACGGCTTTATCTGTATGTATTAGCTGAAACTAGCGACTACCCGTCAGAAAACATTTCCATGACTTACTGGTTTGTCCAATCTGAGGGCAAACCGCAAAATATTAAATTTAATTACAATACTGCTCAACACACACAAACAGCAAAAAAACTTAATCAACTGTTAAGCCAGTTAACTAATTGGCTGGAAAATTACCAAAATAAACAGCAGTTTCCCCAAGTGCTGGAGGGTAGTCAAAACTGTGATTATTGTCAGTTTGCCAAACGGTGCGATGCCTACGACGGTAAACTACGCACACAAGCTAGTGAAGAAGTAGTAAAAGACTCATTGCCCAATTTTGACAGTATTCAAGAAGTCTCACTGAATCCTATACATTAGAGGATGTTTGTAAAATTCAATCGGGGTTTAACAATTCAAAATTCACGCATTAAAGACATTACATAAGGGGATTTAAACCCCGACTGAAATGAGCGCTAAGTAAGTCGGCAAGAATAAACCAAACTATATTACGAAACGTAAATACACCTTAAACCCTTATAAATGACCAAGGACAAGTGACAGCCTTAGCCAGTTAGCTTTATTTGCGTCGCTCTACTTACATATAGATTGCAGTTTCTTAAACCCTTTAATTTACGATCAAGAAATTATAACTTTTAAATTTATATAAATTTATGTCAACCTTTGACGAGACTGAAGCAGTTTATGTACGCGAATTAGGAATTGATGACATTGCTCCCGTTTACCACTTGGGAGAAGGGTTATTTACCAGCGATTTATATCCTTATTTATACCGCACCTGGGATGAATGGGAGGTGATTGGACTTTACAACACCGATCCGGAATACTGTCTTGTGGCCGAAACAGAGGGAGAATTAGCAGGATTCATTTTGGGAACCATCATCACCAAAGCATCCTGGACTTACGGATATATTTTATGGCTGGGAGTTAGTCCAAAGTATCAGCGTCGGGGAGTAGCAGACAAGTTGGTTGATAAAGTCGTCGCCCGCATGATTGAAGATGGGGCGCGGTTCATGCTGGTAGACACTGATCCCACCAATACTTCAGCATTAAAGTTTTTTAACCGCAAAGGTTTTGGTAATACTCGCCAGCATATTTTTTTGTCGATGAATTTAAGCAAGCACGAATATTATGGCAGATTAATTGATTACGAACACCAAAAAGCTGAAAGAGCCGGTTACAAGCGATCGCGTCCAGCAATTCGTGCGCGTAAAGCTGATAGTGTTGCGAATGAAGTAATCCTCAACCCTCTAGTTAATGAATCTCAAATAACTGAGGATCAATCTCCAATCTAAGAGGATTTTAACGGGAAAGAATCAAAGTCCCCCAATTTATCGGGGGATTTAGGGGGATCTAGAACGTTTTGTTACCGATAAAAAGATTTTTAAAACATCCTCTAAGCTTGTGGTGTGTTACGCTATCGCTAACACACCCTACAAATACTTAGATTTTTTCAGAAATCAAATATGATTCCTATAGAAGTTTTAAGGTCATTCTCAGCAAAAATTAATTTAATTATTAGAAAATGATTTGCAGAGTTAAGAAGGCGATAAATTGAAGAATAATTCAGAATTCAGAAGAAAGATATAGCGGTTGACAGTAACTTTACATTTAGCAGTCCGATTTGATTGTTCAAGCCTTTTGAAACACCTTAAGGGCAACCATAACAGTGAAGAAAATCATAAAATATTGGATAAATATAGATCCCTTTTCTTTGCAGTCACGCCTCACGATTGGTATTGCAGCATTTTCAGCTTTGGTATTAGGTAGCCTTGCGACATGGACTAGTTGGAAAATGCAGCAAATTTTAGTTGATAGTCATAAATATAATATAGAACAAATCGCCAAGCGCTTGCCCCAAGATGTACAAATTTATAGTGAAATGATGGAACCTGAAGCTGGGTTGGAAAAGGCTATTAATAATTTGGCAAATACCAACACATTATTATGGCTCAAAAGTCCTGATGATAAAATTTTAGTAAAATCTGCAACTTTAGATTTATTATCTAATACTACGGTAGATGAATTAATGTCCTTGACTAAGATGCCGATTAAACCACAAGTTTACAAAGTGAACCAAAGCTACTTTGTCTTGTGCGGTAGTTTTGTGCAAGTGCAGGGTAAGTTACTGGGTGAGTTATTTGTAGTTAAAGATATTACCCGCGAACAGAAAATGTTTGTGGGAATCGTACAGAGTTTAGGTATTACTAGTGTTTTAGCAATTATTATTTTAACTGCTGCGATCGCATTTTACATTCAGCATTCTCTGCAACCTCTGCGTCAGCTAAATCAAATGGCTTCTGCCATTTCTGCTGAAGATTTAGGAGAAGCACAGCTATATCTTGATAATGCACCTAGTGAAGTTAAACAATTAGCTCAAACCTTAACCATGCTGTTATCCCGCCTCTCCCAATCTTGGGAGCAGGAACGAGAATTTGTAAGTAATGTTTCTCACGAATTACGCACACCTTTGACGATTGTACATGGTTATTTACAAAGTGTATTGCGAAGACAGAATAATTTAACTCCAACCCAACAAGAAGCTTTAGAAACTGCTGCATCAGAAGCTGAACGTACCATCCGTCTGCTACAAGATTTACTTGATTTAGCACGAGCAGATAGCGGTTACTTATACTTTCAAATGAAATCTTATGTGCTGAATGACTTGGTTGAAGAAGTTGTAATGATGGCAGAAAAATATAGCGATCGCCTAATTACAATCGAGTCACAAATTTATCCAATTGAGGTAAAAGCAGATTACAGTCGGCTGAAACAAGTGTTATTAAATTTAATTGATAATGCCGTTAAGTATTCTGAACCTGGTACACCCATAATTTTTAAGTTAAATCAGCTTCAAGATCAAGCAATTATTCAAGTTTGTGATCAAGGCTATGGCATTCCTTTACAACAGCAAGCACGGATCTTTGAAAGATTTTACCGCGTCAATGAATCCCGCTCTCATGCTACTGGGGGTTGTGGTTTGGGTTTATCCATCGTCAAGACACTTATAGAAGGTATGGGGGGTAGTGTAAGTGTACAATCAAAGTTAGGGGAAGGGAGTACGTTTACAATCAGTTTACCTACATAAGTAGGTAGGCAAAAATTAACATAAGTATGTAACAAAATGTAAAATTGTCAAAGTCCTTGCGATTGCTTCTCTACGAAACGCTACGCGAACGTTACACTTGCAATGACATACTTGTAGCAATCCTATTTGATTTATGAAACGACTTACAGCGCTTTTCAACTAATTGAACTACACTACTCCCCACTCTTACCCGCTTTAGGAGGAAAAATATGACAGCACATATCCTTTTGGTGGAAGATGAAGTCAAACTGGCACGATTTGTCGAATTAGAACTTAGTAGTGAGGGATACCAAGTAAGTGTAGCCCATGATGGGATTGCGGGCTTGACTTTGGTGCGAGACTCATCGCCAGATTTAGCGATTCTGGATTGGATGCTACCAGGCCTGACAGGTTTGGAAATTTGTCGCCGTTTGCGAGCAACAGGTACTACAGTACCAGTGATTTTGTTGACAGCAAAAGATGAAGTGAGCGATCGCGTCGCCGGATTAGATGCGGGAGCGGATGATTATGTCGTTAAGCCCTTCAGTATTGAGGAACTACTAGCTAGAATTCGCGCTCATCTGCGTCGCACGCAAGAAACAGACGAAAATTTGGTGCAATTTCAAGATTTAAGCTTAAACCGCCGCACTCGTGAAGTTTTTCGCGAGAAACGAAGCATTGAGTTAACAGCAAAAGAGTTTGACTTATTAGAATATCTTCTTTCACATCCCCGTCAGGTATTTACCAGAGACCAAATTTTAGAGAAAGTTTGGGGTTACAACTTCATGGGTGATTCTAATATTATTGAAGTTTATATTCGTTATCTGCGACTCAAATTGGAGGAAAATAATGAAAAGCGTTTGATTTATACAGTCCGTGGTGTAGGTTATGCACTGCGGGAGTAATCGCAATCAGTTGGTAATTTCGACAAAAAGCAACATATTTAAAGATAAAAGAGGATCATGAAGAAAAAATGGGCTGTTAAACGACTGACAATAAATCTCACAACCGAGGAAATGAAGAAACTTGATGACTACTGTGCTTTGACAGGAAGGCCAGCAACAGATATAATTCGAGAGTTGCTCCGAGCTCTTGAGATTGATAATTCTGAAAACTCTGAGATGGAAACAGCAGACTCAACAATAACAGTTGGCAGTTTGTCAAAATCACAGTGACTATCCACTCAAATATCCCGCCAAATCTCCTAAATTTGCTACCATAATTTGCCGACAGATCGGACTAAAGGCAATACCCTTGGGTTAAAGCTTGATCCTCCCTAAGAGGATGTTTGAAAAGTATTTTTGGTAACATCTAAGCCTCTCAAACCTAACCCCCCTAGCCCCCCAACCCTTGGAGGGAATGGGGGTTTCAAAGCCCCTCGACCCTTGTCTAACGACAGGCTGACGCCAACGGGGAGAGGAATGGAAGGGGGGTTTCTAGTATACTTTACGACTTTTCAAACAACCTCTAACCCTCCTTTTTAAGGAGGCAGTTAAAGCAAGCCTTAGAAATCCGGGTTGGGGGGATCTTCCGAGACAAAATATCAGTAACACCTTTTTTCTTTCCCATCTAAATCTCCGGGGTACTCCCGCCACATTGGTACTCCAATTGGCGGTGACTCTTGTATTTGATTTTTGAAAAGATACGTAGATACGTAGAGGAGCCAGTCGTGTGGGCGGGTTTCCCGACTTGAGCGAACTGGCGTTGCGTTAGCGACAGCGTAACGCACCATTCTTGAGGAATTTGGTGCGTTACGCGAAACGCTAACGCACCCTACAAATACTGAATTTTGTTCATAAATCAAATCGGACTGCTATAGCTCTCAATCCCATCCATGAAATACAAGCACTCCATAAACCACTTACTTACGTAAATAATTTCAAAAATCAAAGCGGACTGCTATATTATTCGTAGTGATACCGACAAGCTAAAAAATCAATCTGAGCGTTTCCCACCCGATACACAAGCCGATGCTCTAAATCAATTCGCCGTGACCAAATATCTGCATCCATATATTTCAATGCTTCCGGTTTCCCAATACCCTCAAATGGGTCTTGCATTACAGCAGTAACCAAATCCAATATTTTCGATGCTTTTTGAAAATCTTGCTTAAACCACCAAGCTAAATCTTCTTTGAATTTAGAACTAAAGCCAGGACTTCGATTAACAATAACTGGCTTAATTTCACTGGGTTCAGCTTTCTTTTTCTTCTTGCTCAATCCCCAACTCCTGCTGAAGTTCTGCGATCGTTTGAGGATGGATATTGCCAGTTTTTGACTCCTCTATTGCATCTAGTAAACGACGCGCATTAGCAGGCGATCGCAAAAGATACACTGTATCCAGCAAACTTACTAAATCTGACTCAGCAATTAAGGCTACATTTTCACCATCACGACGATTGATCATATACACCTGATGATTTTCGACTACCAATTCTAACAACTTAAAAAAGTCATTTCTGGCATCAGTTGGCGATGTGATTTTGTAAGGTAACATGACATAATGTACATATTTATGTACATATATTATAAACTATTAATTATCTTGCAAAAGTTCCATCAGAAATTAAAGAGATAGCCAATAACCCAAGGGCACTCTTGAATAATATAGCGGTTCTCGCTTGGATGCAATACAGTTTGACCTCACTTCCATTCCTCTCTCCTAAAAGGAGAGAGGCTTTGAATATTACTCCCCTTCCCTTGCTCTTAAGGGGCTGGGGGTTAGGTCTGTATTCCATGCAATTGAGAACCGCTATAGACATCTGGTGAAATTAAATATGCGTTACCCAGAACCCTTGTAGAGACGTAGCACTGCTACATCAAAACAATTCTTTTTCACTCCTATGTCTAATAACGCTTAAGAAGCCGATCGCTGCTAGTCAATTTGCAGTGGAATATTTTCCCGCACTAGTTGCCAAAAGCGCTTGATGGGGGGAATTTGGAGACGGTCTAGAGTTGTTACCATCACTACCCGACGAGTCAAACTGGAACCATCTGCTAAACCACTAGGATTATTGCTGGCTAAAGAACGAATCGCTAGGGCAGGGTCAAGACGAGCTTCCAATAATGCTGATTGAGGTAGCAAGGCTATCAGTTCTCCTTGGCGTACCACTCCCCGGAAGGCATCTAGGGTATTTACCTCTAAAACCGACTGGAGTATAGCTTCCATTCGCTCAAATCTATCTTGGATTAAGCGTTGCATTCCATAACCATCTTTAAAAACCACTTGGGGGTAACGAATTAGCTCCGACCAAGGGACGAATTCATATTGGGCTAAGGGATGATTGGCTGCGGTTAGTACTTCTATAGGTTCATCATAAAGCACTTCTACCACCATTTCTCTACCAGTGGTTAAAAAGCGATTATTCATCACAATTGCTAAATCTACCAATCCATCTTTGAGGACTTTGAGGGCGCGATCGCTTCCCAATGAAGTCACCCGCAATTGAACATCAGGATAATCATGACCAAATTTTTGTAACACTGGTGGTAAGTAAGATCCACAAAGGGAGTGAATCACGGCAATGCAAAGTTCTGGCTGCTTTCCGGCGATTAAATCGGCTAATTCTTCTTTAGCAGTTTGCCACTCTTGGCAAATTTTGCGGACGCGTGGTAGCAAAAGTTCACCTCCCAACGTCAGCTTGGCATGACTGGTTCTGTGAAATAGTTCTATCCCCAAATCTGCTTCTAATGCTTGGATTTGGCGACTAATCGTCGATTGGGTAACACCACAAGTTCGCGCTGCTTGTTGAAAGCTGCCGGTTTGGGCGATCGCTAGAAAGGCTTGCAATTGCTCTAGGCGCATTTTTATAAGGTAGGACGAGAAGCACAAAACTCCGTATTTTTAAATCCCAGATGTAGCGCAAACGGCAAATTTATTTGCCGTCAACATGGTAAAATTCAGATGGTGGAAGGGTAATCAAAATTATGCGGACATGATATTACAATAAATAATCGGTGCAGTCAATCTGCACCGATGGGATAATTTAACTCTAATTTGCACCTGATATTTCCCTCACGCCAATGCAGAAGCTTGGGGTTTGGCAAAAATCATTCTTCCGGCCGTAGTTTGTAAAGCACTGGTAACTACTACTCGCAGTTCACCACCTACATAATTGCTACCTTCTTCAACCACTACCATTGTGCCGTCATCGAGGTAGCCAATGCCTTGACTGGGTTCTTTACCTTCCTTGAGAATTTTCAAATCAAGGTTGTCACCAGGTAAATAACTGGGACGAACGGCATTCACTAAATCATTTACATTCAAAACAGGTACTTTCTGAACACTGGCAACTTTAGACAAGTTGTAGTCGTTGGTTAGCAGTGTACCGCTAATTTCTTGAGCGAAGCGCACTAACTTGGCATCCACTGTGGGAATATCTTCGTAATCAACTGCATTAATTAGAATGCGATCGGGGTAATCTTCCCGAATGCGGTTGAGAATTTCTAGTCCTCGCCTTCCCCGCACCCGTTTTTGGTCTTTGCTAGCATCCGCGACTTGTTGCAGTTCTTGCAAAACAAACTGCGGTACGAGAATTTGTCCTTCTAAAAACCCTGTTTCTAGTAAGGCTTCAATGCGACCATCGATAATGCAACTGGTATCTAAAACTTTGGTATTGGCGGGTTTTAGCGTTCCTTCCACCACCATCGATTCAACGGTGTTGGGATTAATGAACCGCAATAAGCCTCGTCCGTGGGTATCTGCCAAATTCATCCCAGTGACAGAGAGAATAATACTACCAACAACTGCCACCAGTGGCTTAATAAATCCAAAATCTGCCGGGATAGGTAGTAAGAATAGTGGGGCTAACATCAGGTTAGCTAGTAATAACCCAATCACTAAGCCAATGGCACGAGTTAAGATTACTTCCAGAGGCATTTCTTTGACTTGTGATTCTAGGCGACGATATGTCGTCTGGAAACTCAGGCCGATCGCACCACCAATAATCGCGGCAAAGACGGCAACAACTAAGCGTAAAGCTTCAAGATTTGTTACCTGATCTAGCGTGCCATTGGGTAGTAGTTCAATGCTGTAGAACCCTATTCCCGAAGCTGCCAGGATAAATGAGAAAATGATAATGGCGTCAAGCATGGTTGTCTTGTTTTCCTGCAACTGTGTGAACCGAGAAAGTTTAGTAGTTTTTATTTCATCGGTAAGTATAGATTAATCAATATTGATTTACACTAAGGGTTTATTAGGTCAATATCTGCAATTATTATAACTAATGGCTTTTTTCTTAATATTTTTCATCGTTTCGTTGTAAAACGACAAAAACTTGTAAGTAGGACGGCGCAATTAAAGCTAACTGGCTAGGGCTGTCATTTGTCCTTTGTCCTTTGTCATTTGTACTGCCCTTCTCTACGAGAGTTGTATTGGTCATTAGTAAAGATTTTAAGGCTATTTATGTTTCGGAACATACTTTGATTTTTTCGCGCCAACTTACTTAAGTAAACTATTCATTTTCATTGTCTGTAATTCGCAGTTGGGTTAACTTAAAACTTTTCTCAAAATGAGTCAAAATTTTAGTATTTCTGGAATTGCGAGTTCTGCCTATGTGCATATTCCCTTTTGCAGACGACGGTGTTTTTATTGTGATTTCCCGGTGTCCGTTGTGGGCGATCGCTTGCGGGGCGAAACATCTGGTACTATCTCCCAATATGTTGAGGTGCTATGTCAAGAAATTGCCATTACATCAGCCTTTGGTCAACCCCTGAAGACGATTTTCTTTGGTGGTGGTACTCCTTCGCTGCTATCAACGAAGCAGCTACAACGTATCCTCACGCAGCTAGAGAAGCATTTTGGAATTGCATCTGGGGCAGAAATTTCGATGGAAATAGACCCAGGTACTTTTGATTTAGCACATATATCAGGCTATCGCAGTGCAGGCGTGAACCGGGTAAGTTTGGGTGTACAAGCCTTTCAAGCAGAATTATTGCAACTTGCTGGGCGATCGCACTCCGTTGAAGATATTTTTGCAGCTGTGGAACTAATCCACCAAGTCGAGATTCCCGAATTTAGCTTAGACTTAATTTCTGGGTTGCCGCATCAGTCTTTGGAGCAATGGCAAGATTCCCTAGAGAAAGCGGTGGCGATTTTACCCACTCACATTTCCATTTATGATCTTACCATCGAACCAGGTACAGCCTTTGGTCGTTACTACAAACCTAGTGATACTCCAATGCCTACGGATGAAGCCACAGTCCAAATGTACCACATGGGGCAGCAAGTTTTGACTAGTGCAGGTTATGAGCATTATGAAATTTCCAATTATGCTCAACCTGGTCATCAGTGTCGGCATAATCGAGTTTATTGGGAAAATTGCCCTTATTATGGCTTTGGTATGGGTGCGGCCAGTTATGTTGCGGGTAAACGATTCACTCGTTTGCGTAAAACTAAGGAGTATTACCAGTGGGTGCAAGCTGGCGCTGTAATTGATTGTGAAGTGACTCCCCCAAAGGAAGTATTGTTAGAAACGTTAATGTTGGGGTTGCGTTTGGCGGAGGGTGTGAGTTTGGCGGTGTTGGTAGAGGACTTTGGCGAAGAGAAGGTGGAGGAAATTTGCAGGTGTTTGCGATCGTATTTTGATCAAGGTTGGGTGGAAGTTGCAGGAGGAAGGTTGCGTTTGATTGATCCTCAAGGGTTTTTATTTTCTAATGTGGTGTTGGCGGAGTTGTTTGAGAAGTTGGGGTGACTGTCATTTGTCATTTGTCATTTGTCATTTGTCATTTGTCATTAGTAAGGGTTTTAAGCTTATTTACCTTTCGTAACATACTTGAGTTTTTTCGCACCAACGTACTTATCCAAAATTATTTGTACATTTGTAGGGGCGTAATCTAATTACAAAATGAATTGGAACGAAGTATTCGGCGAATAAAATTCGCTACTACACTAGCGTTGTCCACCTCCGTGGACTAAGAGAAGATCAAGGATTTTTAACCCAGATCGGTGGGTTTCGCCTGTGTAGCCGCACTGACGGGGCGAAGTAAGTCGACAAGAATAAACTAAACTATATTACAAAACATAAATACACCTTAAACCCTTATAAATCACGAAGGACAAATGACAAATGACAGCCTTAGCCAGTTAGCTTTATTTGCGTTGCTCTACTTAGTAATAAATTAGACTTTTCAAACATCCTCTTCAAACGGACTGATGATTTATGCAGAAAAATCAAGTTAGAAAAGCTGTGATTCCGGTAGCTGGTTTTGGCACTCGTTTGTTTCCAGCTACTAAAGTTGTGAAAAAAGAACTTTTCCCGATTATTGATCGAGATGGGAGGGCAAAACCTGTTATTCTCGCAATTATTGAAGAGGCAATTAGTGCTGGAATTGCCGAAGTGGCGATCGTGGTGCAGCCAGATGACAAAAAAATATTTGAAGATTTGTTGAAAAATCCACCTAAAAAAGAACTTTTAGATAAACTTTCACTGCAAAATCAAGAATATAGCCGATATCTCGAAGATTTAGGTAGCAGAATTACCATATTATTGCAAGAGGAGCAATTAGGCTATGGTCATGCAGTATTTTGTTCCAAAGATTGGGTGCAAGATGAGCCATTTTTGCTGATGTTGGGCGACCACATTTATGCATCTGACATTGAAAAATCTTGTGCTAGTCAGGTTTTAGATGTTTACGAACAAGTTAATCAAAGCGTTGTGGGCTTAACTACAATGCCAGCAGAGATTATTCATAAATCTGGGTGTGTAACAGGAGTTTGGCAAGAGTTAAACTCGATTTTGCAAGTTACACAACTCTATGAAAAGCCTACCATTGAGTATGCACAACAGCATTTGCGTATAAAGGGAATGGCAGAAAACGAATTTTTAGGTATATTTGGCTTATATTTACTCACGCCGAAAATTTTTGACTTCTTAGCAGAACATATTAACCAAAATCTCCGAGAACGAGGGGAATTTCAGTTAACATCTTGTCTGGAGAAATTGCGTCATCAAGAGGGAATGACAGGGTATATTGTTAAAGGGAAATGTTTTGATACAGGTTTGCCAGATGCTTATCGCCAGACAATGATTGATTTTAGAAATTTCTAGATTAATCTTATTTAAATTACGAATTACGAACTTGTGCCGACTTGTACTGAGCGGCGTCGAAGTAGGGAAGTCGTTCGCGGAGCGTCTCGAAGAGAGGTATTATGAATTATTTTGCAACGGTTGCTCGCGGATTAGAAAACCTCGCGGCTCAGGAGTTAGAGCAGCTGGGTGCTGATTCAGTAGAGCCAGGGTTTTGCGGTGTCGCCTTTGAGGGCGATCGCACTCTGCTTTATCGCGTCAACCTCTGGGCTAGGCTACCGTTCCGAATCTTGGTGAATATCCATGAGTTTCCATGCCTTGATGCCAAGGATCTCTATCGCGGTATCCAGACGATCGATTGGCTAAATTATCTCACGCCAGACATGACGCTGGCGGTGAATACCACAGGCAAAAACGATCACCTCAACCACACCCACTTTACGGCTCTCCAAGTCAAAAATGCGATCGTTGACCAGCAACAGGAAAATCTGGGCGAGCGTTCAAATGTAGAGCTTTATGAACCAGATGTACGGATCAATGTTCATATTGAACGCGACTTTTGTACCGTTAAACTCGACAGTTCTGGAAATAGTTTGCACCGCCGAGGCTACCGTCCTGCGGTTGGAGCAGCCCCTCTCAAGGAATCTCTGGCGGCTGCTCTCATTCAACTTTCGGGCTGGCGGACAGACCAGATGTTCTACGACCCTCTTTGTGGGTCTGGCACCTTACCCCTAGAAGCTAGCTTAAAGGCACTGAATATAGCACCAGGACTGTTTCGCGATTGCTTTGGATTTGAAAATTGGCTCGATTTTGATCTATCCCTTTTAGAAAAGCTGCTCCAAGAAGCTAAGGACAGCCAACTGGATACCCTAACCGCACCTATTTGGGGAAGCGATCGCGATGAAAATGTGATTGAGCAGGCGATTAACAATGCTGAAAAGTGCGGCGTTGATAACCATGTATGGTTTTCTCAAATGGAGCTTACCGATGTTGTCGCCCCCGCAGACAGTGGGGTGCTATTCTGCAATCCACCCTATGGCGAACGGCTGGGGCGAGATAGTGATTTGGGGGCATTTTATAAACTTTTAGGCGATGTGTTGAAACAACGCTTCAAAGGCTGGACTGCTTTTGTACTCAGTGGTAACAAGGAACTGTCTCAATCCATTGGACTAAAATCATCCCAGCGAATAGCGGTGTACAACGGAACGTTGCCCTGTCAGTTAATGAAATATGAACTGTACTAATGACCAATTGACTTAGGACAAATGACAGCCTTAGCCAGCCGACCTACCAATAAGCTTTTGGTGCGTTACGCTATCGCTAAGAGGATGAATGAACAAGTCTAATTTATTACTAACCGGGCGACTAGAAGTCGCGGCTACACAAACAAAACCTGCCTACGCAGGTTAAAAACCTTAACAAAGTTTTGGGGTTTAAAGAAGTCTAATTTTAGTCCGTAATATCAATTTTTGATTTATCTAATCCAAACAGTATCTTTACAGTATCTTATTTAAAGTTGAGAGATTTTTATAGATTGAGTGAAGTTATGAACTCAGTAGTGTGTTATCTAGCTGCTCTCAAGACAAATTATCAAGTTTAGTGCTAGGTTTTATACTGAGTTGTCAAAAAAATTAGGCAACTTCTCCTGTATTCATCATGAGTCAAGTAAACAAGTTACTACATCACTGGCTTTTAAAGTCTGTTTCAGACAAAGCGTTTGCTTGGTTGGAACAGAAGCAGACACAGATTGCTAGCGGCGCAGCTGAACGAGTGTTTTTTACCGCATTTAGCGCTGTACCGCGTTATCTAGGCAAACAAGATTTGCAGCTAACATTCCAGGATTTGGAAGCAGCACAGGATGTAATTCCCGGTTGGTATCCTGGTCATTGGAGTGTAGATCAAGCAGGTCGCACACTCTTGCTTCTAGCTTTGCTCCACGATGATGCCCAGGGGTATGTGCGATGTCTACCACGGGCTACGCCTATGCTTGATCAAGTATTCTCCACTGCCGATATGGGGGAGTTAGTTGCACTTTATCAAAGTTTGCCGCTATTACCACATCCAGAGTTACATCGCCACCGTGCTGCTGAAGGAATTCGCAGCAATATGACTAATGTATTCCAAGCGATCGCACTACGTAACCCTTATCCAGCCGATTATTTAGATAATGCTGCTTGGAATCAGATGGTGCTGAAGGCTCTGTTTGTCGCCAGTCCGTTGCATCTAATTTGGGGTCTGGATCGGCGTGCCAACCCAGAATTGGCGAGGATGTTGGCAGACTATGCCCATGAACGTTGGGCAGCTACACGCCCAGTTACGCCAGAAATTTGGCGACCTATAGGGCAGTTTGCCGATAGTGCAATCATCACAGATTTAGAAAAAGTACTGGCTAATGGGGATATAGCCGACCAAGAAGCAGCAGCGTTAGCTTGTGCTGAGTCTCCTTTACCCGAAGCCCAAACCTTACTTTCTCGTTACCCAGATTTAGAGTCATCCATTCAACAAGGTAATCTGACTTGGAGCAGTTTTAGCCGCGATCGCTTGTCAGTTCACAAATAAAAGGGAGTGCGGAGAGACGCGACGAATAGCGTCTCAATACTGCGTAGGTTTTGCCCAAAAACCTTAACCCGTGTAGGTTGGGTTGAGGAACGAAACCCAACATTTGGGGGGCTTTGTTGGGTTTCGCAGAGCCTCAACCCAACCTACGATTTTCCAAAACC